>JAKEFJ010000268.1 GCA_022616665.1 Acidobacteriota bacterium | reverse complement strand
GGCGCCAGCGCCTCGGGAACGGGTTGGACCTGCAACCCGCCCTCCAGCGGCCAGATCACCTGCACCCGGGCTACCCTCGCCCCCGGGAGCGCGCCGGCGATCACCCTCACCGCAACAGCACCTTCCCAGGGAGGAACGATCACCAATTCCGCCTCCGTGAATGCGAATACCACCGACCCCAACAGCGCCAACAACACGGAGAGTGAAGACACCACCGTCACCGCCTCCGGCGCCTCGGGTGCGGATCTGGCAATCGGCAAGACCGATGGCCCCGATCCGGTGCAGGCCGGCTTGGTCCTGACCTACACGCTGTCGGTGGTCAACGGCGGTCCCGATTCGGCCTCGGCCGTCACGGCAACGGACACGCTCCCCTCCGGCGTCACGTTCGTCTCGGCGCAGGGGCAAGGCTGGGCCTGCTCCGTGTTGAATTCCACCGTAACCTGCCGCCTCACCTCTCTCCCGCCCGGACCGGCGGCACCGATTTCCATCGTGGTCCGCGCCCCGGGGACAGAAGGCACGATCCAGAACCGCGCCACCGTCGCCTCGGGAGCTCCCGATCCCGACTCGTCCAACAACTCGGCTCTGGCGGACACCCAGGTGACTGCCGTGTACGATTTGGCCGTGGTGAGAATTCACACTTCAAGGAACGTTAAGTTCCCCAAGCGGGTCACCACTGTCTCGGACCGGGTGCGCGTGCAGATCCAGAACCGCGGCCCCCACCCGGAGACCATTCCCGACCTCGCAACCTTGGGCAACCTGGTCCGGCTGCAGGTGCAGTCTCTGGGACCCTGCGCCGCACCGACACCGGTCCTGTTGAGCGGTCCTCCGCAGCTCGCGCTCCCGCAGACGATCCCCCCGAAAGGGCTGGTGCATGTCTGGTTTGGAATCACCTACTCCTCGTCCTGCGTCAACGACCCGGAGAAGAGCCTCCGATCGGACCCGGCGCACGACGACTACACCCTGACGGCCTCGGTGAATCACTCCGCTCTGGATGGGAAGATCGACCTCCACACGGCGGATGATGTTTGTCCGCGCAGCGTCATCCCACCCTTCGAGCTGGATCCCTATCCCGATGGGACTATCCAGGACAAGGGTTGCGGCGCCCAAAAGGGGAATGGGACGCTTGGGGATCCGGTGGCTGTCGATCTCATCCTGCGAAAGTGACCGAAGCAGGTGACGCGGGCGCCCTCTCCGTGACATCCTGAGGCCTGCCGCAGGCATCAGGAGGATCCCGGATCGTGGCGCCTTCCGCTTCAAGGCTCGAGGCAAAACTTAAAGGGCTTCGGAAGGCACAGGTCCGCCGGATCCTGAGCCAGAGCTGGCGCGACATCCCTGGAGCCTCCCGCCATCTCTCGATGCTGCGCGAGAGCCTCACAACCGGCGCGCCCGATGCGCGGCGCTGCCTCCTGTCTTCGCCCCTCCTGGGCGGCTGGCTGCAGGACGTGCTCTTCTGGCGGGAGGCGTTCGGGAGATCTTCGCGGCTTCTGGCGCGAAGGGGTTCGAGCTTCGACCGCGACCGTCTCTTCGACCAGGTCTCCAGGACGGAATTCCTGTCGGAGACCGTACCCGCGGGCCGGGTCGACGCGCGCTTCCCCCGGCGTGTCAGGCGCCGCGCCACTGCGGTGCTTCGCGCCCGACTGCAAGATCTTCCCCGCATTCTCTGGCCCCATCTCCCGGCACCTCTCACGGACAACTTCCGGCTCTGCACCACGGAAAACCTCGATGAGGGATGCCCCGCAGGTCGGGTTCGACTCGGGATGACCCCGGCCATGCTCGTCTGGAAGGCAGCCAAGCGCTCGGAGCCGCTCTGTTGCAGGCTCGAAACAGGCAGTCTGGTGGTTCCCGCCGGCGCGGAGCTGCGATGGCACGAGACCATCCCGGGAACCTCCATGCTCCTGTCGCACCGCCTGGTTTCCAGAGGCGGATCGCTTTCAGTCGGTGCGCGGGTGCCGGGGCTGGGGAAGCGCGCGGCCCACGCCTTGTCCCTGGTGGAACGGGCCTGGCCCGAAGCCCGAGAAGAGATCCTCCGGCGGACCTGGCTGCTGGTGCCTCTGGTGGAGGCGGGGACGGTCAGTTACTCCCACCTGGCGCGGCCCGGAATCTCCTACATCAATGTGTTCCGCGGAACGCTCCTGGATCTGGCCGACGATCTCCTGCACGAAACCGCCCATCACCGCCTGCATGCCTGGCAGGAGGTTGCGGCCTTCACCCGGGACGACGGGGAGCAGCGCTACTCCTCCCCTTGGCGGCAGGGCCCGAGACCACTCAACGGAATCCTGCACGGGACCTACACCTTCCTGGACCGGACGGAGCTTCTCCTCAGGGCAGCCCGCGCAGTGCTTCCTTTTTCCAGCGCCCGCCGGATGGCACTGCGCTCCGAGGCCGGGCGGGAGCTGGCGCGTTGCAGCCGATCGCTTCAGGATCTCTGTAAAGCCCGAAAGGAGGGCCTGCTGACGACCGCCGGAGGCTCGCTCCTGGCGAGGATGGAGCGTCATCGGGCCTGTCTTCAGCAAGGGCGCTTGTCGGATACAGTCCACTTCAGTATATTTTGAGCGGGATCCACGCCTTCCCCCGTAAGTCCGGCGCTTCGACATTCATCAGGAGACCCATTGGACGCCCAGCAGATTCAGGAGCTGCAGAAAGTCGTCCCCGGCCGCGTCTCGACCGATGCGGCCATACTTTCGGAAAAAAGCACCGATTTTGGCCGGATGATTCGCCGCACACCGGGGGCCGTCGTACGCCCCGCGAGCAGCGAGGAGGTGGCTCAGGTGGTTCGCTTTGCCCGGTCGCACCGAATTCCGGTGGCCACACGGGGTGAGGCGCACACCCAGACCGGGCAGGCCCTCACCGATGGCGGCATCCTGCTGGATCTCACCTCCCTGAACACCATGGAGGGGCTGGACGCCTCCGCGATGACGGTGACCTGCGGCGCGGGATTGAAGTGGATGGATCTGGTGGCGGCCACCGTGAGCAAGGCGTTGATCCCTCCGGTGCTGACCAACAATCTCGGGGTGACCGTGGGAGGGACGCTTTCCGTGGCTGGGCTCGGGGTGGCCTCCTACCGTTACGGCGCCCAGGGGGACAACGCGCTGGAGCTGGAAGTGATCACCGGAACGGGAGACCGGGTGGTCTGCAGTCGGGATCAGAATGGGGAAGTGTTCGACGCGGTCCGCTCGGGGCTCGGGCAGTTCGGAATCATCACCCGGGCCAAGCTGAAGCTGCGCGCCTGTCGGATGATGACCCGCACCTATTTTCTGCTCTACGACAGTCTGCCGGTATTGATGAAAGACGCGACGGCGATCATGGCGTCGGACAGGTTTCATTACCTGGAGTCGTGGTGCGTCCCCTGCCCGCAGGGTTTCCGCAAGGTGGGCAATGAGATCCTGCCCTTCGCGGAATGGTTCTACCCGCTGCACCTCACGATTGAGTACGACGCTGCCTCACCACCCGACGACGGCGCCGCGCTGGAGGGCCTGAGTTTCTATCGGAAGAGCCACGTGGGTGATCGGGCGCTGCTGGAGTTCTCCAACCGGTTGGAGCCGCTTTTTGTGGTCTGGAAACGGATGGGATATTGGGCCAACACCCATCCCTGGATGGAGACCATCCTGCCCTGGCAGATGGCGGCTCCCTATATCCAGCAGGTGCTGGCCAACCTGCCGCCGACCCTGCTGGGAGGCGGACACGTGCTCCTCTGGCCGTGCCGCGGCACGACTTCGTCGATACCCAATTTCATGACGCCTCCCGGCGAATTCGTCATGGGCTTCGGGATTCTGCCAGGCATTCCACCGGAGTTCATCGCGCCGGCGAAAGCCCGCCTGAATCAGGCTTCGGACGCCAGCATGATGGTGGGAGGAAAGCGATACCTGTCGGGGCTCATCGAATTCGACCGGGCCCGGTGGAAGCAGCACTTCGGGGCCCACTGGACGCGGGTGATGGCCCTCAAGCGGACTTATGACCCCGATGGCATTCTGAATCCGGGGTTCATCGACTACGGGGAGTGAGCGACACCGTGCGACCGGCCGAGCACTTCGTCAAATTCTTCCGGCAGCTTCCAGGTCTCAGTGTGAAAGTGCTGAGTCTGGAGGATTGGGAAACCCTCCTCTCGGTCGAAGATCGGATCGATTTCAGGGAAAGAATCGACGAGTATTTCCCGGGGCTCACCCTGGAGCAGAAGGACCGCATGGCGCAGTTTCTCTACGACAAGAACCTGGAGCTGTTGCGCGAAGCCGGAGAGGAGGATGACCCGGCGGCGGCCCCCGGGGAGCCACCGGAGCACTGAACGCCGACCCCCCTGCGGATCAGGCCAGCGGAAGCTTCCCGATTTCCAATCCGCGGATTTCCATAACCCTTTCCACTACTTCGCCGATTCGATTGTTGGGCGTAGAAGCTCCCGCCGTGATCCCGATCACCGCCTCTCCTTCCGGCAGCCAGCCTCGACCCAGCACCGGAGCTTTCTCCCTCACCGGCTTGTGGCGGATGGATGCGGAGTCCAGGAGGCACCCGGCATCCTCGATGTGGTACGTGGGAACTTTCTGGACGGCGATTTCCGCCAGGTGGTTCGTGTTGCTGCTGTTGTAGCCGCCGATCACCAGCATCAGTGAGAGATTTTCCTGGAGGAGGCGGATCACCGCATCCTGGCGATCCTGAGTGGCGCTGCAGATGGTATCGAACGACCGGAAGTGCTGCGCAAGCTCCCCCTCGCCATACCGATCGATCATGGCGAGGCGGATCTCCTCCGCGACCTGCAGCGATTCGGAACTGAGCATGGTGGTTTGATTGGCGAGCCCCACCCGGACCAGATCGGCTTGGGGATCAAAGTCCTGGGAGCACGCGTAGCGGAATTCCTCGAGAAACGCCTGGGCGCTTCCCCCGTTGCGGATGAACTCGGTCACGTGGGCGGTCTGCTCCAGGTCCCGCACCACGAGGTAAGACCCTGCCTCGTGCAGTGAGGTTCGGGAGGCGGTGGCCCGCGTCTCTTCATGGTTGTACTTGCCGTGAATGAGGGAGGTGAAGCCGTCGCGGGCGTAGCGCTCCACGTTTTTCCAGACATTGAGCACCGAGCCGCAGGTGGTATCCACCAGGGTGCACCCTCTCTCCCGCAGCAATCCCATCTGCTCCACCGTGACGCCGAAGGCCGGGAGGATGACTACATCCCCGGCGCCCAGCGCGCTCCAGGCGTCGGGAGCCGCGCCCTCACCGGCAAGAAAGCGGATCCCCATTTCTCTCAGGCGCTGGTTCACGTGAGGATTGTGGATGATTTCACCGGTGATGAACAGGCTTCGATCGGGGAAGCGCGAACGGGTCTCGTAGGCATATTCCACCGCGCGGTCGACCCCGTAGCAAAACCCGAATTCGCCGGCAAGGCGGAACGTGAGATCGCCGACACGCAGGGTGAATTGGTGGGATTTCAAGTACTCTACGATGCGGCTTCGATAGTCCTCGGCGAGCTGTCCCTCGATCTGGGGCTTCAGCCCGAAGCCACGCGGGAAGTACTGGGATTCAGTCAAGGCAGTTCCTTATCGGGATCCAAACACCCCTATTCCCCTTCAGTATAGCCGATGCAGGGGCGCTATCAGGGAGGGGGCGAAAGGGCTCCACGATTGGCGTCCCCCTGCAGCCGCACCGCCTCTTCGCGGATTTTGCTGCCCAGCTCCCTGGCCGGCAGATACTCTCCGGCGTCAATTCTCCTCTGAAGCTCTCCCAAAGCCGCTCGCAGTCCGTCGAGCCGGCCCAACAGGGCTTGAGAAGTGGGATCGCCCTTGAATTCCCTGGCCCGGCGCAGTGAGACAAGCGCTTCATTCACCGCCATGCCGGCCTCATAACGAGAATTGAGCGCCTCCTGCCTTGCCATTCCTTCTCTCACCTTGGCCTGGGCTACTGCCTCCTCAGCCTTCTGCAGCGCCGTATTAAAAAGTGCTTGGGCATCCCGGTAGCTCCGGAGCGGATAGAAGTTGGAAGCCTGCAGGCGACACTCTTGCCGGGCGCGTCGCAAGGAATCGACTGCCTGCTGCAGCGGCTCCGGCGCGTACAGATCCGCACGGGCCGCGCGTGCGCCGCGAATCGCCCCCTCAACCTTCACGTCCTGGGTCGCGCACGGATTACCGCATCCCAACGGTGCGAACAGGGCACAGGTCGCGAGGATTCCGAGCGCGGATTTCGCAGCAGGTCTCACGCGCCAGACTCCCTTTCCGCTTGCAGTTTCTCCATCACTATGCTCTATAATCCTTCCGGTTTGCCTGTTGCGACCTTTCCTGGCTCAGCCTTCGGAATGAAAGGGGGTGGCGGTTTGGCGAAGAAAAGATCGAAAAAAAAAGCGGCAAAGCCCCGCAAGAAAAAGATGGCTAGGAGGCCGGCGCGCAAGAAGGCCTCCTCCCGCAAGTCCGGCATGAAGCGTAAGGCGGCTCCCCGGAAGAAGATAGCAAAGAAGGCTAAGAAGGCCGCCCCCAAGAAGAAATCCGCCCCGAAGAAGAAGGCAGCGCCCAAGCCTGCTGCGGCGGCATCCTCGACGGTTATCCCGACTCCATCCCCGACTCCCTTTACCCCGCCTACTACTCCCAGCTTTTCGGGCGGTTTCGGCAGTGGAACGGGATGGTCATCGGAGGCCGAGGGCGAGGAAGAGTAATCCATTCTCTAGTTCTTGGCGAGGATGCAGGGGGGCTCGTCCCCCCTGTTTTTTTGAAACGGCCCGACAAGGGCGTCGAGGCTGGATAGGGAACTATCTGCGAATCAATTGCTTGCAATCTCTGCCCCCACCCCGCCCTATCTCTTTGATTCTCCTGGTGTGCATGGCGAGCGGCCAGGGCGTGAGCTACTCCCGGGCCACGGAGACGATCGCGGGCGGCGACACTCCCGTGGCAGGCAATGGGGGAATCTATTACCAGCGGGCTGTTGAGTACCTCGAGCGCTGGCAAAGGGACGATCTCGGGCAAGCGGTTCGGCTCTTCAATCAGGTCGTGAAGGCACTCCCTCTGGATCCACGCGGACACGCCGGATTGGCCGAGGCCCGCGCCATCCGGTATCTCTGGGGTTGGGAGCCGGATCCAGCCATGCTTCAACAGGGGCTTGCCTCGGGAAAATCAGCGGTGGAGCTGAATCCCGATTCTGCCGAGGCTCGCCAGGGATTAGGTCTGGCACTCATGGCCAATGATCAGTACACGCCGGCACTGGCGGAATTGAGCCGGGCCACGACTCTGAACCCCGGGTCGTTCCGCGCCCACCTTTACCGGGGAATGCTTTTGAGAGGCCTTCAGCGTCCGAAAGAGGCACTGACGGAGGCTCAGCTCGCTCTGAATCTGGCACCCGCCTCGGCCGTCGCCCGGGCACTGCTGGGGGATTGCAATCAAGACAGACGTCTCTTCGCTGAGGCCCGCGCCGCCTATCTTGCAGCGGCGGAGCTGGACCAGCGGCTGCTCTGGGCGCGGCTGGGGATCGCCGCAACCTACCAGCGAGAGGGCAATCTGCCGGCGGCGGAGAGGACCTACCTCCTCGCCGAAAAGGAATTTCCGGAAGATGCAACGCGGATCCACATCCTCGCTGCGTCGATGCTGGTTGTCGGCCAGCGCTACGAGGATGGGGTGGTTGTATACCAGGCAATCTCCGAGAAGGAAGCCGTGAGCCCTCCGCTGTTCCGCAGGCTGATGCAGGCGGGACGGGCCTTCTCCCTGGACAAGCTCAACCGACGCGAGGAGAGCGAATATTTTTACGACAAGCTGGTGGACGAATTTCCCGCCGAGTTCGACGGGGGTTACCGGGATCGGGA
Source organism: Acidobacteriota bacterium (assembly GCA_022616665.1). GTDB lineage: Bacteria > Acidobacteriota > Polarisedimenticolia > Gp22-AA2 > AA152 > AA152. The sequence continues at coordinate 10,301 of JAKEFJ010000268.1, read as the reverse complement.
ATTGGCCTCCCAAGGCTATGAGGCTCTGGCGCAAATTTACGATACCAAAAGGGAGCCTCAAAGGGCGCAAAAAATCCTGGAAAAGGGATGCCAGAATCGAGGCATGACGTTCGGACTGTACACGGCCTGTGCGGAGAGATTGCGCACCTCGGGGCGCCTGGAAGCGGCCGTGGAAACCCTGCGAAGAGGGCTCCGGGACGGGGCCTCCGATGTGGACTGGGTCAGCATCACCGAGAAAGTGCTCCCGACTCTGCGCAGCGTGGCGACCACCCCCAAAGTTTCATCAAAGACACGCTCCGAGAGCGTGGGGCTTCTGGATGAATTGGCAAGCCGAATCGCCGAAGCAGAACCAGCCTCATTCGTGCCTTACCTGAATCTCGCCCGGGGAGAGGCGCTGTTCCGGCAGAACCAGAAGGCCTTGCAAAACCTCGAAGCCGCGATGAAGCGGGGCTACGGGGGTATTCGAGCCTCCCAGACGGACCCGGATTTCAAGTCGCTGCTCGATGATCCTGCATTCCGCGCGATGGCCGAAACCCGCTAGGGCACGGCAAAAATTGCCCGCCAGTCAGGCAATATTTGTCCCACTTACCTCGCCCGGGTCCAAATTACCTACAGCGTTACCCTTTCACCCCTGACCCCTAACCCCTCCTGCTTTTTGGCCTTTAGGGCGACCGGTTACGAAGCTGAGCAGGCCGCTCACATTGGTATTCCTATTGCTTTGACTATATGTGTCACGGGTATCAAATACTTGAAGGAGGTGGAGGAATCGGTGAGAAACCTAATGAAGGGATTCGTAATTGCAGCGCAAGTCCTCGCCATCTTGGCGCTGGCCGCCCCAGCCAACGTAGCGGACACCGCCAAGGGAACCTGCACTGCGCAGGTCGGCAGCAACACGGTGACCTACGATTGCAACTATGTTGCAAACGCCTACGAGATGGGCTCGCCGCTGACTCTGCATCTGGAATACGCCTGCTCCGTCCGGTGCGGCGGTGTCCTGGCCTTCGGTCTGAGCGGCCCCGGTTACACTCCTAAGGGAGACGTCTCCGGCCACATCATGTCGGTGGATCGCAGCGCAGGAGCCCTGGATTTCACCATGATGTTCGACAAGCTGCATGAATCTTCATCGGGGCAGGGCAATTGCAATGGCACGGCCTTCATGTCCATCATGCTGAATGTGGACGATGGATCCGGCCGTTTCCGGCCCACTTCCCTGCCGTTTAGGGTCCACGTCAACAGCAACGGCGGAAGCGCCGGCAGCCAGTAATCTCAGAGCGCCAGGAAAAAAGGACCCGGAGGTCAATGACTTCCGGGCCCTTTTGTTTCTGCTTCGTGGGGACGCAGTCTCAACGCTTCATCTGCAGCGTGATGGGCCTCTCCAAGGTGATGGTCATGGGAGTGCCCGCCTCCAGCTTGAGCTCGCTCCCCTTGGTCCCCGCCGCGACTCCGGTCCCGATGGCGCCGCCTACCACTGCCCCAATGGCCGCGTCTTTCGTGCTGCCCCCGAGGACTTTTCCGAGCAGCGCTCCGCCGGCGGCCGAGCCGCCGATGGTTCCAGCTTTCTTCCCGGTGGACTTGGCCTGCTGGGCGAAGGAGGCTGCCATGGATGCTGAGTTCCCTGAGGGAGTCGTTATCCGGTCGAAGGACAGTGTCATGGCTCCCCCGGACTCTTTAATCCCCTTCTTGGCCGGAACCACGCTGACCAACGTTCCCTCGATCGTGGAACCCTCCGGGAGAACGACCCGGTCCCCGACAATGACGGCCTCGACCAACGTGGCTGTGAAGGCGTCCCCCTCATGGTTCATCCCCGAATTGAGGCTCTCCGTGATCTTGATATTCAGAGGAGTCGATTCAGGCACCGTGACGGCAATGGTCTTGGGGACGGGCGGCGCGGAGGGTGCTGGCCTTGGAGCCGGCCTGCTGGGAGCCGGTTCCTGCATGGGCGGTGCCTGCTGGGTCGGCTCGTACTGCTGCGGCACAGGCTCCGGCGCAGGTGCCGGCTCCGGTGCGGGTGTGCTTTCGGCTACCTGCGTGCCCTCATCAGCCGGCGCATTGCTCGCCTGCTGACTGCAAGCCAGGCTAAGCAACGCCACGAGAGCGGCGAGGCACAGGAAGCTGCACCCCTTCGATCCAAGGCTCGGTTTCCATTGATTCATGGCAACTCCTTTTCAAGAACGGAAAACATGGTTTAGGGCTTGACGGCAATGGTCAAAGACTGATCGAGCGCGACGGCGAGGTGAGAGCCCGCCGGAATTTCCACTTCCTTCCCCCGCGTCCCGGCGGCGATTCCGGTGCCGATGGCACCGCCCACCACCGCCCCCAACGCCGCATCTTTCGTGCTTCCCCCGAGAATTTTTCCTAGAACCGCCCCGCCCGCAGCGCTTCCCCCGATAATCCCGGCAGTCTTTTTTCCGGATTTCCCCACGCTGGCAACCGTTGCGGACATCGGGGCGCTGAATCCCGCGGGGGTTTCAACCTTGTCGAAGGAGAGGGTGATGACCCCCCCTTTCTCCTTCAGGCCCTTCTTGGCGGGGATCACGTCGGTGACTTGACCGCGAATCGTGCTGCCGGCAGGAATAGCCACGCGATTCCCGACCACCACTGGATCGGTGGTCCGAGCAGTGAAGGTGTCCCCGGCCTGGCTGGTCGCCGAACTGACCCCTTCGGCCAGGGTGAGGTGGATCTCAGTGCCCTGGGGAACGCTCAAACGGACCAGCTGAGAGGCAGCCTTCTTTTGGGGTTGGGCGGCGTCACCGCCCCCTTGGCGGGGTGGATTAGCGGGAGCGGCGGAGCGCGAGGGACCTTCTTGGGCGCACGACGCGAGCGCGAGCACTAAGAAAATCAGGCAGATAACTGCGGTTCTCGCCCCGATCTTCACATTCCGCATTCGCTGCACGCGTCTCCTTTTCTCCTCCGGCAACCGCCGCGAGTATAACTAAACATAAGGCGTGGCAACAATGAATTCCACCTCTCTACCAGCGGCTTGACACCCCCGGGTCATTCCTGTATAAACTGCGCCGCTCTTTCGGGCGGTGGCTACCCCGGAGGAGGACGCTGGGCTCCGACGGTCGTGGAGGACGCCGTTGCTCTCAGCGGATATTTATCAGCCAGACGTCCCGCAGCGTTCGACATTTTGGATAAGTATCCAAGAGGTCGTTCAAGATCCGCCAACCAAGGCGGGGCGAAAACCCGAGTCGCGAAAGTCATCTGCGTTCTAAACGTCTGTTTCAATGTCGTTTGAACAGAAGGCCACGGCAGGCGCTGCAAACTGGCAATTATCTTGCTGTTAGGCACGACGGGCTGACGACCGACACTCCGGCCCGACAAAGAATTCGAAAACTGGGATTGTGGAAGGAGGTGAGGCCGACCTAGCGTGGAGCCGCATCGCCGGACTATGTGGAAGATCCGGCGAGCCTGATGGAGATGAGCCGTTGGCCAACTCGTCTCCGCACTGAGCTTTGGGAAGGCAAGCACCACCTGTCGCGCAGCGACATCGGATAACAGGAATTTCCGGCGACCTGGCAAGTCGATATTACCCTATGGTTTGGCACCGTAGGGCCTGCCGGGGCGGGTGCCTGGTTAAAACAACTCATGGAGAAACGACTGATGAAGAAGTTCCTCTACATGTTCCTCTTAGTGGCCGCCGTGGCCAGCGCGTTCTCGTTTGTCGTCGCACAGACGGACGACCCGGGTGAGAAGAAATTCGTCCTTCACGGCGAAATCCGCCAGCGAGCCGACTACGAAGACAACCTTACAGATTTCACCAGCGACTTGGATGACTCCTTCCTGATGTTCCCCTACCGGGCGCGAATCGCCGCCGAGGGGCACTTCACGAAGAACGTGACGGGCTATGTTGAGTTCCAGGCGTTCGGAGTTTGGGGCGATGCGCCTCCCATCAAGGGCTTCCAGTTCGGCCCGGTCGGCGCGGATGTCAACAGCCCAATCCCTTTCCCGGTAAACTCGGCCATCCTTCAGAACACGAACTCAGGGCAGGACTTCGGCAACGATGTGGAGCTCTACCAGGGCTACATCGGGTTGAATGAGATTGCCGGCTCCCAGTTCTCCTTGATCCTGGGAAGGCAGGAGATCGTCAAGGGCACCGAAATGCTGCTGGGCGACAACGACTTCTACAACGGCGTCTCGCACGACGCGGCGATGGGCACCTGGCAGGCAAAGAATTTCGCTCTCGACGTCTGGTGGTCTCGGCCGCTGCAGACGCCGGCAGCCATCACGTCTTCCCCGGGCGGCACGGTTCCCGACCACCAGAGCATCAACTTCTATGGCGCCTGGCTGAACTGGAACCGCTACGATAACGGTGTCACCTGGGCTGCCTATATTCTTGACTACGACGATGGCCTCTCCACGGGTCTTCCGGACGCAGTTCGGAGCCAGTTCGTGACTCTCGGAGCCCGGACTGATCGGGAGATCAGCGGCAAGAACGGTATCTACTGGAATGCAGAGTTCGCCTATCAGTCCGGCGATTACAACAACGGCCCGAATCTCCAGGACACCGGGAGCATCAAGGCCACGGGGTGGGAAGGGACCCTCGGCTTCAACCTCTATGGGAGCTACGATCACAAGTTCCAGATCCTCTATGACGTGGCCTCGGGGGATGATGATTTCACCAATGACGACGCCGAGAATTTCAATCCTCTGTTCCAGGATTCCCACGATCGGTACGGCTTCACAGACATCTTTGTGTTCAGCAACCTGACCGTCTGGGGCCTCGGCTACCACGCGATCGTGAGCGACACCCAGAGCTGGGGCGTGGATTACTTCAATCAGTCGCTGAGCGAGGACATCGTCGGCGGCCCAGCCAACGGCGAGAACGCCCTCGGCCAGGAAATCGATGGCTGGTGGAAGATGCAGTACACGGCCAACACCCAGGTCATGGTCGGCGCCGCCTGGTTCGATCCTGGCGATGCGATCGATGCGGACAACAGCGCCAGCGGCTTGAGCACCGACGCCGGAATCCGGCTGCTGGCCCAGGTTCGGCTTCGCTGGTAGCTCTGGATTTCTGACTCAAAAGGCGGGGCTCCGGCCCCGCCTTTTTTGTTGGTGCGCCCAGCATGAGCACGGGCCAGGAGGTGCAAGTCCTCTGAGGAACCTGGTCGCAGGGACCCCGAGCGAACCGCAAGGCGACCCTCCCGCGAGGGGGGCCGCTGAATGAAGCGGGGAGCGCAACCGCCAGCCGACGAACAGGAACCGGATAGAAGGCGACGCCGAACAGGGCGAGCGGGCCAATGACCGCGAAGCTCTTGCGACCAAGGCCTCAACCTTCCGAACCGCCGGATGCGGACCCGCATGTCCGGTGGTGTGGGAGGGGAGTAGCGGGCAACGACCCGCTACCCCCTATCCCGATTTCTGATACGAGTCAGGCCAGGTGTTCGAGGCGGGAGAACTCCTGCCAGAAGCCGGGAAAGCTCTTGGAGACGCATTCCGGATTGCGAATGACCACGCCCGGCACCCGCAGCCCCGCCAGGGCCAGACTCATGACCATCCGGTGGTCGTTGTAGGTTTCGACCGACACCCCCCGCAGCGGCTTGGGTGAGATCTCGAGAGAATCGGGGCCTTCCACGACTTCCGCTCCCAGCCGCGACAGCTCCTTCGCCAGGGCCGAGACGCGATCGGATTCCTTCAGCCGAAGCGTCGAGAGTCCCGTGAGCACGCTCCTCCCGCGGGCGAAAATCGCGGTAACCGCCAGGGTGGGTGCCGCATCGGGCATGCCGCTCAGATCCCGTTGGAGGGGGTTCAGTTCCGATCCTGTGACCGTCCATCCGCCGTCACCGGCCTCCACCCGGCAGCCCATTTCCGCCAGCGCCCCGAGAATCCCCCGGTCGGCCTGGGCTGAATCCTCCCGGAGATTTCCCACCCGGACCCGGCCCGCCGTGATGGCCGCGGCGGCGAAAAAGTACCCGGCGCTGGAGTAATCCCCCTCAATCCGGAACTCGCGTCCGGCAAATTCGCGCGGGGCGCTTACCTCGTAGGCAAGCGGATCCTTCTCCGTGGGGCCCACGCCGAACGCTTCCATGACCTGCGCCGTCAGCTTCAAATACGGAAAGGACGCCAGGCTTCCATCCGGCTCCAAGCGCAGAGGCGAAGTTGCCTTGATCGCTGCCAGCAGAAGCGCCGAGATGAACTGGCTGCTTTTCTCGCCCCGAACCTGGACCCTCCCTCCTTTCAACCCTTCGGCGAGTATCTCCACGGGCGGGCATCCTCGAACCTCCAGATATCTCACCTGCACGCCAAGCTCCCGCAAGGCGTCCACGAGAGGCTGGATGGGTCGCTGCCGCATTCTCGGGGAGCCATCCACCACGAAGCGCCCCCGGCCGAGACAGACCAATGCTGTCAGAAACCTCGCCGCGGTCCCGGCATCGCCGGCGTTCAACGTGGCGCCGAGGCTGGGAATCCGCCCTCCCCGCCCTTGGATTTCCCATCTTCCCGGGCGACGCTGCACAGAGAAACCGAGCGCGGACAGAGCATTCGCCAGCGCCAGCGTATCGTCCGATTCGAGAGGATCGAGAAGCACGCTGGGCCCTGAGGCCAGCGCTGACAGAATGAGAGCGCGCTGGGTGACGCTCTTGGAAGGGGGGGCAAGGAATTCTACGTCCACCGGGCCGCTTCCATGAATGCCTCGCTCCGCCTGATTTGGCATGCCGGCAGCCTAGCAAACCGCTTGAGAGCGATCAATGCGCGCAGCCTTGCCCATGGCGGCAGGCGGCCCTATATTCGCCCTGCCCGGATTTCTAACAGCCACGCTTCGCCTTCCTGGATCCTCAGATGCCCCGCCGCCAGCACCTTCTGTTGTTCTCTATCGCCATGGGCCTGCTGACGACCCTCGCCTTCCTCACCCTGGAGCGAACCGCCAGCTCGTCTTCCACGACGGGCCTCGATCCGATGGGCAACCCCTCGGAGCCCCTGGTGGCGCGCTCCGATGACGGCACTGTGGTTCTGAAGCTCCTCTCTCCGCGCGGTCCCTACCTGTTCGGGAAGCAGCGTGTGGAAGTGGAGGTGAGCCTCCCCTCGGGGGACCAGGTGAAGACCCTGGATATCTTCCTGGATGGAGGGCTGCGCAAGGCTTTCACGGCCCCGCCCTATGCCCTGGAGGAGGACTTCGGCGAAGAGATCCGCGCCCATTCATTGCTGGTCATGGTCCAGACGCGTGAAGATCGCGCCGCCAGGTTGTCGTGGATATCCCGTCCGGCGAGCTTGCAGGGTCGGGTCGAAGTCAGTCTGGTCACGGTGAGTGTGGCGGTGCTGGATCCCGAGGGCCGATTCCGGGAGGGGCTGTCTCTTAGCGATTTCATTCTACTGGAGGACGGCGTGCCTCAGACCCTGGTTCATTTCGATCAGGATCCCACTCCCGCATCCATTGCCGTGGCGCTGGATGCCAGCGAGAGCATGCGAGGAACCCTCTGGAGCGCCCAGAAGGCCGCCAACGATTTCATTGCCTCCCTGCCTTCCTTCTACAAAGTTTGCGTCATCGGCTTCTCCGATTCAGTTCACGTGGCGCGCGAGTTCACCTATGACCGAAGGGGACTCTCCTACGCCGTGAGCAGCCTGAAGCCGGCTGGTGGAACCGCTCTCTACGACACTCTGGAGGCAGCCACGCGACAGCTCGCCGGCCGCCCCGACCGGAGGATCGCGGTGCTATTTACCGACGGAGGCGAGTCCCTGTACACCGACGACCAGGCCGGCAGAGCCCGACTCTCCCAATCGCTTCAAATGGCGCGGGAAGCCGGAGTGACCTTTTACACCATCGCCTTTGGACCTCATTCTGCCGCGGGGCTGCTGCAGCGGATCGCCGAGGAGACCGGTGGAGCGTTCTACGATTCCCGGGATCCGTCTGCCCTGAGCTCCATCTTCGAGAGTATTGGACATACCCTGAATCACCAGTACGCGCTGAGCTATTACCCGTCCCGCCCGCTGGCGGAGGGGGGGTGGCGCAGCGTCACGATTCAGGTGCGGGATCCCGGCGCCTCGGTGCGCGCACGGCCCGGCTATCTGGCCGCGCACTGAAACTCCCTGCGTTGAATTGGCTTCCCCCGTGGGCTATAGTACCCGCGTCGTCGACTTTCGGCCTCGACTCGTACGCGGCGGCACCTGACACCGGGAAGCCTCCAGTCCATCCCATGACGCATTTCCCACTCAGACTCGTCAGGATCTCAGCGGCTCTTCTCCTCGCTTCCTTTCCTGGCGTTACCATCAGCGCCGAATCCGCCAAGGAGCAGATGCAGTTCGGCGTCAAGGCCGCCAAGGACGGCCTCTGGCGGGAGGCCTTGTTTCGCTGGGAGAAGGCGCTCAAGCTCGATCCGACCAACGTCCGGCTCCTCAATAATCTCGCCGTGGCTTACGAGACCGCCGGGGATTTCCAGAAGGCCGAGGCTCTCTATCAGCAGGCCCTTCACGGCGATCCGGGCAATCGCGACATCAAGCAGAACTATGACCTTTTCATGAGCTACTACAAGCAGATCCAGTCCCGGCAGGAGAAACACGCTGCCCCGCCGGCACCTCCCGCGCCCGGCGCGACCGAAACCCCTCCTCCCCCCGCTGATGATGCGCCGCGTCGCTAACCTCCTCGTCGTGGTCGCCCTGGCGGCCTTTCCCTGGGGAGGGCTCCGGGCCGGAACGGTTCAGGTGAAGATCAACCTCCCTGTGCCGGAGCGGGTGGACATGACCGGCATCGACTCCGTCCTGGTCACTCGAATCGTCCTGATGAACGACAACCCGAAAGTGGATGTCAATCGCGAGACCGTGAGCTATCTCCGCCGCGAGCTCCGCAAGAACACTCATCTCCACGTATTGGATGTGGAGGCGCCGCCGCTTCCCGAGCAGCCGCTGGACGATCTGGCCCGCAACCCGGAATTCTGGAAGGACATGTCCGCGAAGTATGGTGCCGACATGATTCTCACGTCCAGCCTCAAATACGCGATCACGGACCGCTCCAGCTTCGTCACCGAAGACGTGATCAGCCCCATCACTGGGCAGCGGATACGCCGCACCCGTTACGCCGACCGGGAAGGTTTCGAGATGGAATTTCATGTCTATTTCCTCCGCGGCCGGGACGGCACGCTGCTCTATGACGACCTGTTCTCCGAAGACACCACCCTGGATGGCAAGGGCAATGATCCTCTCACGGCCCTCTTCGTCATGTTCGAGCACATCCAGCCGGAGCTGTTCGGCATCATTGCCAGCAATCAGAAGGTGGAATCCCGGATCCTCTTCACCGAATAGGCGGGAAGACACATCATGCCACCGAAGGCTCGGCGCCTCCTTTCTGCATCCCTCCTGGGGTTGCTGCTCTGCCTCGCCACGGGGCAGGCTTTCCCCTTCGGGAAGAACAAGATTAATTACACGAATTTCCAGTGGCAGATCTACCACTCGCCCCACTTCGACATCTATTACTATCCGGCAGAGGAAAGCCGGCTGGAGCAGGTGGTTTCCTATTGTGAGAGCGCCTATGTCAAGCTCTCGCAAGCCTTCGATCACGAGATTAAGGTTCGAATTCCCCTGATCTACTACAAGACCCACGGCGAGTTCGAGCAGACCAACATCCTGCTGGAATTCATCCCCGAGTATGTGGCCGCCTTCGCGGAGCCCTTCGAGAACCGCATGGTCCTTCCGGTGGATCGCCCCGACGACCTGCTCTACCAGCTCATCGTCCACGAGCTGACCCACGTTTTCGAGTTTTCAATCCTCTACGAGGGATCGATGGGGCGGGCGCTGCGGTCCCAGACCCCCCCGTGGCTTATGGAGGGGCTGGCCGAGCACATGGCCGACGCCAAGAGCCCGCTGAATGCGATGGTGATCCGCGACGCGGTGGTGCACAACATCATTCCTCAGATCAGCCACGTCAACCAGGTGACCTTTCTCACCTATCGCTTCGGCCAGGCCGCCTTCGACTACATCGCGGAAAAATACGGCCAGGAAGGGATCCGGAATTTCCTCTGGGAATACCGCAAGGTGCTCCTGAGCAACAACCTGGACAAGCCCATCAAGGATGCGTTCGGAGTCGAACCCGATGAGTTCGACCGGCAGTTTCGCCGCTGGCTGGAGAAGAAATACCTGCCGATGTATCTGGACAAGAAAGAGCCCGAGGACTATGGAAAGGAGATCGGCTCCAAGATTCCGGGGGTCTACACCTTTTCTCCAACGCTCTCCCCCAGCGGGGACCTGGTGGCGTCCCTGACGAACCAGTACGACGACCTGGACGTGATCATCCTCTCGGCCAAGGACGGAAAGATGATCCGCAACGTCACCAAGGGCTTCACCAACAAGTACCAGTACATCGTGGCGGCGGCGTT
>JAKEFJ010000047.1 GCA_022616665.1 Acidobacteriota bacterium | reverse complement strand
CCGGGTCCTCCGCGGGGAGGTTTCCCGCATGAAGGCATATTCGCAGAAGCGCCTCTTTTACAACAACCTCCGAGGCTTGTCAAGAGAGTTCTTCCTTGCCGGCGAGAAGGTGCAGGACCGACTTCTGGGCGTGCAGACGGTTCTCCGCCTGCTGAAAGATGACCGAGGCGGGAGAATCGGCCACCGAGTCGGTAACCTCCCACCCGCGGTGGGCCGGCAGGCAGTGCAGGAAGCAGGCCCCCTTTCCGGCCTTGGCCATGAGCGATTCGTTCACCTGGAAAGGCCTGAAAATCTTCGCCCGGGCCTCGGTCTCTGCCTCCTGTCCCATACTCGCCCAGACGTCCGTGTAGACGGCGTTGGCTCCCGAGACCCCCTGTTCGGGGGAATGGACGATGCGCAGCGAAGCCGAGGTTTCCTGCGCGTCCCTCTGGGCCAGTTCGACCACTTCCTTCAGGGGTTCGTACCCTCTCGGACAGGCAACGGTCATGGCGGCCCCGCACTTGGCGGCGGCAAAAAGGAGAGAGTGGCAGACGTTGTTGCCATCTCCGACGTAGCACAGCTTCACCTTCCGCAAATCGCCGTGCACCTCCCGCAGCGTCAGGAAATCCGCCAGGGCCTGGCAAGGATGGGAATAATCGCTCAGCGCGTTGATGACCGGAATGCGGCTGCAGCGGGCAAGCTGGACCACCGATTCGTGCCGGAAGGTCCTGGCCATGATGATCTCCACCATCCGCTCCAGGTTTCTGGCCACATCCGGGATGGACTCGCGAGCTCCCAGCGAGATGTCGGAAGGGGCCAGATAGATGGCATGCCCGCCCAGCTGGGTCATGCCGGCCTCAAAGGTCACCCGGGTCCGCAAGGAAGGCTTCTCGAAGATCATGGCCAGGGTCTTCCGCTCAAGAGAGCGAGAGAATCGCCCGGGATTCGCCTTCATCTGGTCCGCGAGATCCAGAATGAGGCGGAACTCTTCGACCGAGAGATCGTGGATACTCAGCAAGTCCTTGGCAGCCAGCCTCATCGCTTCCTCCCGCTGCCCCGCTTCGCCGATACCGGTGCCGCGGACGAGTCGGGGACCACCCGGGTTCCCGATTTTCCCGCCAACGCCTCGCGCATTCGGTCCACGGAGGTAATCAGCACTTCATTTCCGACCTTTTCGGCGAATGCCATGGCGGTCTCTATTTTCGGGCCCATGCTCCCCGCGGGAAATTGCCCTTCCCGCAGGTGGTGCCGCGCGTCCGAAACGGTGAGGCGCTCCGCGCGGACCTGGTCCGGTCGTCCGAAGTTCAGATAGACATGATCGACACCGGTCAGGATGACGAAAAGATCGGCCTTCAATTCACAGGCCAGGAGTCCCGCGGTGTGGTCCTTGTCCACGACTGCTTCCACTCCCTTGAGCCTTCCCTCGTCGTTGCGGTAGACGGGGATGCCCCCTCCGCCCCCGGCAATGACCACCCATCCTTGCCTGAGGCCGTCGCGAATGGCGGGAAGCGACAGGACTTTCTTCGGCCGAGGAGATGCCACGACTTTTCGATAGCCACGCCCCGAATCTTCCACCATCAGCCATCCCATCCGTTTCATCAGGTACTCGGCCCGGTATTTCGTGTAGAAAGGCCCGATGGGTTTGGAGGGTTTCCGAAAACCCGGATCCCTCCGGTCCACCAGGACTTCGGTCACGAAACAGACGACTTCCCGTTTAATGCGCTTGGCGGACAAGGCATTAGACAACGATCGGCCCAGGAGGTATCCGATGCTCCCCTCCGATTGAGCCACACACACATCCAGCGAAAGCGGAGGGACTTTGGTGACCGCTTCTTCCACCTGGATGAGGATGTTGCCCACCTGGGGGCCGTTGCCGTGCACCAGCAGCAGGTCGTAGCCTTCCTCGAGGAACAGAGCCAGTCGCTTTGCCAGGCGCTCGGAGTTTTCAATCTGCTCCGTCTGGGTCCCTTCCTCCCCGCGACGAATCAGGGCGTTACCGCCGAAGGCCACCACAGCCATCCTGCGAGGGGGCACGCGCACCTCTCAGAATCGCGCCAGGACGTCGTCCAGGTCGGGCTTTCCGATCTCCTGCAGCTCATACGTAACTCGAAGCGCCGGCTTGCTCATCCGAATCGTGCGTCGGAGATCGATGGGAGTGGCGATGATGACCAGGTCGCAGTCGGCGGCCTCGATAGTCGCCCGGAGGTCAGCCATCTGCGCCTCCCCATACCCCACCGCCGGCAGCAGCACGCCGATGTCCGGGTAGCTCTGGAACGTCCTGCGAATGCTCCCTACGGCGAAGGGCCTGGGATCCACGAGGCTCGCGGCGCCGAACTTCCAGGCCGCCGCCACTCCCGCCCCATATTTCATCTCGCCGTGGGTCAGCGTGGGACCGTCCTCCACCACCAGAACGCGCTTGCCGGCGATCGCCTCCGGCGTCTCCACGGTCAGGGGTGATGCGGCCTCGATGACGACAGCCTTGGGGTTGATGGAGCGGATGCTCGCCCGTACCCTTGCCACCCCATCCGCCGCCGCGGCGTCAATCTTGTTGATGACGATGCAGCCGGCCCGATAGAGGTTGGTCGTGCCGGGGTGGTAGGAAAGCTCGTGTCCCGGCCGGAGTGGATCCGTTACGACGATCTCCAGATCGGGACGGTAGAAAGGAAGGTCGTTGTTTCCACCGTCCCAAACGATGATGTCCGCCTCTTTCTCCGCCTGCCGAAGAATGGCCTCGTAGTCCACGCCGGCGTAGATAGTCGTTCCCGCCTTGATGTGGGGCTCATACTCTTCCCGCTCTTCGATGGTGCATTGATTCGCGTCCAGATCCCCAAGAGTCGCAAAGCGCTGCACCTTCTGTTTTTCCAGATCGCCGTACGGCATGGGGTGCCTCACCGCCACCACTCGGCGTCCCTTGGCGGCAAGCTTCCGACAGACCCGGCGGGTGGTCTGGCTCTTGCCGCTGCCCGTGCGCACCGCGCAGACGGAGACCACCGGGACTGCCGCCTTCAACATGGTGGCGTCGGCCCCCATGAGACGGAAATCGGCGCCGGTTGCCAGCACCAGGGACGCCCGGCGCATGACGTATTCGTGGCTGACGTCGGAGTAGGCGAAGACCACCTCATCCGCCTTCAGCTCCTTGATCTTCGCCGCCAGCTCCGACTCCGGAAAGATGGGGATTCCCTTCGGATAGCGCCTGCCCCCCAGCCCCGCCGGATACACACGGCTGTCGATGTTCGGGATCTGGGTGGCCGTGAATCCCACGACGTCCACGTCGTCCCTGTCGCGGAAAGCCACGTTGAAATTGTGGAAGTCCCTTCCGGCGGCGCCCATGATCAGGACCCTACGCGCGCTCATCAACTCACCTCGAAAGAATTAGGAAGACTGTATCGCTTCATACATGGATCAGGCGCTCCATCTGCTCCCGGGCCGCCCGGTGGTGAGAACCTGCTTGCCGCGCTCGACTATGCTGCTCATTGAATTGAATCTTTGATGAATTGGAAAAAACTCCTCTCCGCCGGCGCTTGATGAGCGGACCGGGGTATGCTCGGCACAGGTGGGTCCAGCGGCCGAGTCCGGTGCTCAAATCTTTGAAAAACCGTGGGATTGCCAGAAACAACCGGCAGAGGCGGGCGGTTTCCAGCCGAAAAAAACATGGAGCAATCTGAGGGGCGAGCGCTCCGCTCTTCGAACCAAGGTCGAAGGGTCCCGGCGAGGGATGATGCTGGCCTTCCGGAACGCCGGAAGTATACCTAAAAACTTCAACTTGTCAAGGTTGGAGGGATGGGAGCTGGAGCTCTTTCAGCTTCGCAAGAAGAGTCTTGTAGGAGATGCGGAGGGCTTCGGCAGCCCGACTTTTGTTGCCCCCGGTCTCGAGCAGGACCTGGCGAATCTTCTCCCGCTCCGCCAGGGTGGCGGCCCTTTGGGAAACCTCGGACAATGAACCATGCAAACCCACCAGCTCCCGCACACGCTGTTCCGCCTCAACCGGCGAGGGACCGGAGAGGTTCAGGTGCAACGGCGTGATCTCATCGCCTTCGCAAAGGATGACCGCCCTCTCCAGCGCATTTTCCAATTCGCGGACATTACCGGGCCACCCGTGCCCGCAGAGGAGATCCATCGCCGCCGGGGAAACCCGCACAGGGATTTTTCGCTTTTGCTCCGCCGAGAACCGGGAGGCGAAGTGGGCAGCCAGCTGAGGTATGTCTTCGCGGCGGTCTCTTAGGGGCGGGATGGCTACCGGAAAGACTGAGAGCCGGAAATAAAGATCCTGGCGAAAGCCTCCCTCCGCCGCCAGCCCCTTGAGGTCCCGATTGGTGGCCGCCACCAGTCGCAGATCCACGCTGCGAGTCTCGGTACCCCCCACCCTCTCGAAGCAGCGCTCCTCGATGACTCGCAGGATCTTTCCTTGCAGCGAGGGAGACAGATCGCCGATTTCGTCCAGAAAAAGGGTTCCCCCGTCTGCCATCTCCATTTTTCCGCGCTTCGTGGCCCCGGCTCCGGTGTAGGCCCCCTTCTCGTGGCCGAAAAGCTCGTTCTCCAGCAGCGACTCGGGGATCGCGGCACAGTTGATCGCGAAAAACGGACCGGTTCGTCTGCGGCTCAAGTGATGCAGCGCCCGCGCGAACAGCTCCTTCCCGGTCCCCGATTCCCCCGAGAGCAGCACCGTCGCCTCAGTGAGGGCTACTTTCTCCAGATGAGCCAGGGCCTGATTCAGCGCGGAGCTCTTTCCCAGGATGGTGGGGAAACCCAGCTCCGCTTTGAAGCGCTCGCGCAGAAACGTGTTCTCCCGCGCCAGATTACGGTGCTGCAGCGCCCGCTGCAGCAGGGCCAGGAGATGGTCCGGGTCCACCGGTTTTTCCAGGAAATCGTAGGCCCCGTCCTTCATCGCAGCCACCGCGTCGGAGACGGTGCCGAAGGCAGTCATGAGGATCACCGGAAGCGTCGACTCGGCTCGCCTCGCCGCCCGCAAGACCTCCAGACCGTCCGCTCCGGGAAGCTTGAGGTCCGAGAGGACCAGAAAGAACCTCTCGCGCTGCAGCTTCGCGAGGGCCTGCTTCCCGTCCGAGCAGGGCAGGACCGAATATCCCTCCTGCTCCAGAGTGCGGCGCAGGACGTCCCTCAATCCCTCCTTGTCCTCCACCAGGAGAATTCGTTCGGTGGGATCGCGCCGCGATTCCACCGGCCCCTCGGCGGCAGGCTTGCTCATTCGGGCTTTTTTTCCAGGAATGTGGCGAGGTCTTTGCGGGCGGCCTCGAGCTGTTTGTTGGTGTGCTGAATCTCCTCGTCGGTTCTGGCCAGAAGCTCCGGTCCCGACAATCCGATCTCCTGCTCGGCCGTCCCTTCCGGTCCCGGGGTGCGCGGCAGCAAGGGATTCTGAATGGACAGGCGCCTTTTCTCGAGACTTTTGAGCCTGGCCTCGAGATCGAGCACTTTCTGTTGCAGCTCGCTCGTTCGCTTTTGGCGCCAGAGCGCGCGCTCCTGGTCCTCCTTGATGGCTTTCAAGGGATCCGGAGAGCCGGACGGCGCGACATTTCTGGCGGGCTGGGTGGAGCTGCCCGAGTTGTACTTCTTGAGATCCTCATCCGTGAAGACCAGAGGGCCCTTTTTACCCGGAGCGCTCTTCGGAGCAGCAGATGGTTTCTGGGTGGGTTTCGTTTGGGTCGATTTCTTCGCGTCGGTGGAGGCAGGGTCTTTGGACGCCCCCGACTTTTCTTCCGCCCGGGCAGGTTCCGTAATGATTGTAGCCGCGAGAAGACTTCCGGCGAGTGCCAGGATGAGGCCCGTTTTCCTGCCTGATGCCTTCATACTCTATCCTCTCAACAAGATAGAAAAACCCGGGGAGAGGTTTCCCCTCCCCGGGCTAATTTAGGGCCGCAGGAGCACCGGCGCAAGGGGCAGAAAGCTACATGTCGCTTTCCCAGCTGGTCGAAACCACCCGGGGCAGCTTCAGTGAAGGCGGGGGCCAGCACTTGTCTTTGAGGCAGGTGTCGAACCAGATGTCGGGACTTCCTGCCGGCCCTCCGCCTGCATCGATAATCCCCTGCTTGGTGATGATGGCGCCGAAAAACTTCCCATTCCCATGGGAGTTCCAGTAGCCGCTATTGTAAATCACTCCGGCCATGTGCACGGTCCCCGTCAGGTTGGGCCCTTTGGCCACCCGGGCGGTCGTGGAGGTTCCGGTCTCGGTAAACGTCGGCGAACCCGAGGTGGGGTCGCCGGTCGGGTAGGTCAGACGCAGGACCGTCTCGGTGGTCTGCCATCCGTCGATTCCGTTGCTTTCCATGTAAGGCTCCCCCGGGGCGTACATGGTGCGGGCAGGGGGCGAGTTCCCAAGGCCGTTGCTGCTCAGGCTCTGGGCGTTCATGAAGATGAACCCTGCCGAGTTCCATCCCGCAGTGAGCGTGACCGCCGGCGTCAGGTTGTCGAAGATGCCGTCGGCGTTGGAATCGGTGGGAGGAAGCGCATTGGTGGTGTCGAAGAAGAAGAGCCCGGTCCGCCCCGAGGTGGCGTCGGGCAAGCTGGTGGCGGCTCCGACCCCGTTCAGCGAGAAGTTTCCGCCTCCCACGTACTTGTAGTAGTAGGCGTTCTTGATTCCCGATATGGCGACCTGTCGCCAGAAGTTGTAATCCAGGTCGGGGCACGGAATGGTGGAGAATCCCAGGTTCTGGAACAGGTTGCTGTGGTCGTCGTCGGTGCAGTCGTTGTCGTTCACGCCGGTGCAGCTGAACGGAAAGGGCTGGTTGGCGGCCGTGCCCAGGGGATTGCCTGCATTGTCCAGGATCCGCTGGCCGGCCTTCGTGCCGAACCAGGGGTCCTCGATGGAGTCGTCGTTGGCGGCGATGAAGCTGGCAAGCTCAGCCCCCGTGACGTGGTCGTTGGGGAACCCAGCCGCGCCGGAGTCATCGTAGGGAAAGCCGCTGTCCATCTTGTTGTCCAGGTTCGAGGTGTTGAACTGGAAATCCCCGGCGGCGTGGATGAACCCCCAGTGGACCTCAAAGTCCCCTCCGACGCTCAGGAAGTTGCAGGAGGTGAGCGGGCCGAAATCTCCCGGGTAGGGCACTTCCGACACCACGACCTTGGTCATGCGCTGCGCCACCTGCCGCTCGGCGGCGGTGCCGGGGAAGATGAACATCCCCGCCGTTACCTTCACGGTGGCAATGCCGAAGCGAACATTCTGTCCCCCCATGTTGATGAGCGGGGGCCCATAGACGTCGATCCGGGTGATGCGCGCCCGCTTGTTGACCGCCGGGAAGGAGGGGAAGAGCGTGTTGTTGAGATCCGCCAGGAAGGTAGCCTGAGCGCCCCCCGCGGCTGCGTCGATTCGCAGATCGGGACCTTCATCTCCACCTGCGTGGGATTCCTCTCCCATGAAGGCGAGAGCATTGCTTCCACGATAGGCCTTATCGAAGAGATCGTCGGTCCCGTCCCGATAGATCGGCTGGGTAGGGCTGCCTGCCACGGCCAGGACATTGGCCGTTCCGGGGTTGCCATCATGGTCAATCCAGCGGATGGTTCGGTTCGACTGCGCAGCGGTGGGAACCTTGTAACCGGTGCCGGTGGGATCGTTGAACCAGTTCATCACCACCCGGGCCCCGGCATCGGCCACGAACAGTGTCTGCTGGGCGTTCAGCTCGTTTTCGGCAATCTGGCTTTCAGTCTGGGCCAGCATCAGGTAGGAGATCCCTAGAAGCGTCAGGATCACCATGACCAGCATGGCGATGAGCAGCGCCGAGCCGCGTTCGCCGCGGCGCGCCCCCCCTGGGGGGGGCGCCGCGACGTCTGAAATCTGCCAGTTCGTCAACCGATTCATGGTCTGCTCCTAGATGGTCGACACGGCCAGGTCCTTGGCAATGACCTGGAACGTGCACGATCCGGTTGTCCCGGAGGAATCGT
>JAKEFJ010000046.1 GCA_022616665.1 Acidobacteriota bacterium | reverse complement strand
TGCGGTGGAGGGGCCCTCACCCGTCATGCCGTCTCCGATCGCATCGGGTGGGTGCTTTCCTCGATCTCTTTCTGAATCTGGTCATTGACCCGGTTTTCCACCACTTCTCCTGCTACCCGAATGGCGTTGCGGATGGCCCTTGGCGAGGAACGGCCGTGACTGATGATGGTGGCCCCCTTGACCCCTAGCAGGGGCACGCCCCCGAATTCCGCGTAGTCCACCCGCTTGCGGAACCCCTTGAAGGCAGGTCGCGAAAGAAGGTAACCCAGCCGGGTGCGCCAGGAACGGGAAAACTCCTGCTTGAGAAAATGGAACAAGGTCTCGGTGGCGCTCTCCACGGCCTTCAGCGAGACGTTGCCCGTGAAGCCGTCGCACACGATGACGTCGGCGCTCCCGTCGAAGATGTCGTGCCCCTCCACGTTGCCGATGAAATTGATGCGCGACCCCCGGAGCAGCTTGAAGGTCTCCTTCACCAGATCGTTGCCTTTCCCGGCTTCCTCCCCGATGCTGAGAAGCCCCACGCGCGGGGAGGCAACCCGCAGAATGTTCTTCGCGTAGATGTGGGCCATGATGGCCCACTGGTGGATGTGCTGGGGCTTGCTGTCCACGTTCGCCCCCACGTCCAGCCAGACGGTAACCCCCCCTTTGCGATTCGGCACAACCGCCGCCAGGGCGGGCCGATCCACTCCCGCCACGGCTCCCAAGACAAACACGGCGGTGGCCATGACCGCTCCGGAATTGCCGGCGGAGACCAGGGCATCCGCCTGCCCATCCCTGACCAGGTTCGCCGCGATGCGCAGCGAAGAGTCTTTTTTCCGCCGCAGCGCCATGGCGGGTGCCTCGTCCATGGTTACTGCCTCACTGGCGTGCACGATGGAGAGGGAAGTTTCCTTGGCCCGGTGGCGGTTGAGCTCCCGCTGGATTTCATCCTCTCGGCCGACCAAGACGACTCGGCTACCCAGTTCTCGAGCCGCCAGAATCGCGCCCGCCACCGTATTGGCAGGCGCGAAATCGCCTCCCATCGCATCCAGGGCGATCGCTGGCTTCATGGATAAGCCTCGAAGCGAGAAAAAAGAATCAAGAGGTGGGGCAACCAACGCCCTCAGACTTCCGCGACCTCTATCACATCGCGGCCCTTGTAGGTGCCACAATGGGGGCAAACCCGGTGGGGCAGCTTATCCTCGTGGCAGTGGGGGCATTTCGAAAGGGAAGGCCGCGACAGACCATCGTGGGCCCGCCGGCGGTCTCTCCGCGCTCGGGAATGTCTTCGTTTAGGGTTCGGCATGGTATCCGGTCAGAAAAATGCTGTTAAAGAGAGAGCTTAGAAGTCAGCGGTTCGGCTGTTTGGCGCGCTTCCGGGCAATCGCATGGCGCGGTGTTCAGCTCTGCGCCGCATTTCGGACAGAGACCCCGACAAGATTCCTGACAAAGCGGTTTCAACGGTACGGCGAGGTAGACCTGCTCCCGGGCAATCTCCTCCAGGTTGATTCGAGTTCCATCGAACGGGGTCAGAGCCAGATCCTCCTCGACCAGCTCGTGCTCCGACTCCGGCTTTCCCAGCGGGCCTGGCCGGAAAATCCTGTGGCAAGGCCCCTCAATCGGCTGCCTGAACGGCTCGAGGCACCGGCTGCAGGTCAGCGATACCTCTGCTCCGACCCGCCCTCTGAATTCCAGATCGGAGCCGCTCCGCCGCAGTGTCCCCGACAGCCGGGTATCCCCTACCTTGACCTGCTCTCCTCTTACCAACTGCAGAGGTTGGAGCTGCAGGACTCGATCGATCTCCAGGCCTTGCGGGGGGATCTTATTGACTTCAATGAACAAACCCGCCCCTCCGAGTGGCGGGATTATAGCACGGCGCTCTGCCCTGTCAATAACCGGCCGGGGCGGCCGAACTCCCTCAAGTATCCACCCTTTTCATCTCCGAGAGGGCCTTCTGGGCTTCGGAATGGGAAGGCATCATCTCGACGGCCTTGAGGTAGCTCTTCTTGGCTTTGCGCAGGAGGTTGTGGGCGCGATAGAAGTTCCCCAGGTGAACGAAATGCTCGACGTTCCAGGGGTCGATTTCGGCCGCCCTCAAGAGTGACTGCTCCGCCCTTTTCTGCCATCGATAGTCAGGGTTGCGGACCAGCACCTGCCCCAGCAGGAAGTGGTAACGGGCATCCGCGTCATTCCCCTTGAGGGCCTGCTCACAATATTGGATGGCGTTGTGGTAATCCTTCGCCTTGAAATACTCGCGCGCCTTGGAGAAGAAATGCTCCGCCCGACGAACCTGCTCTTCCAGAAGCTCCTGATTCTGCGTCTTGCTCAGCTCCTTCCTCATGCTGAGGCTGTCGATATCCAGCTTCATGGACCCGCCGTGGGCGCTCCCCTGGCGTGCCGACTGCATCTGATTCTGACTAAAAGCCAGGTACGCCTCCAGGAGCTTTCCCTCGATGAGCATCAACTCGTCCCGGTAAACCTCCTGGACTTTTTTCACGAAACGGCCCGGCCGAAAGGCATCTCTTCGACTCTCATAGGCCTTGCGCGTGGTCTCCGTGTCCGCTCCGGCTGCGATCCCGAGAGCTTCCCACGAGGTGCCGCTGGAAAGGGCGCGACACATTTCCTTGATGATCGCAGCCTCCCGCTCTCCTCGCTCCCGTTCTTCCCGGTCGCCGGTGAGAAGGTTTCGAACCACCAGGGGTCCGGTCCCCAGCGGAGGCGAGATTTCCACGACACCGAGGATGAGGAGTCCAAAAAGAAAGCGCAGGGCGTTATCCTCGTCCGAAGGCGGAATCAGGGAGGCAATTTCGCCGATGCTGCTGCTTCCGTCGATGCGCGAGAGAACGAACCCCTGAATGGGATGCAGCGCCAGCTTGTCCAGCGGCAGATAAAGGTTTTCGCTGAGTTTCAGCTTGCGGTCCAGGCGGTGCATCGCCTCACGGATCGGACCGAAGCCTGACATGGAGCGGATGCCGCGCATCAGGAATTCGAATGTGAGGATCACGTTGGTGCAGAAAGCCTCTCCGCCCCCGGGAGGGGTGTCTTGAAAGGCTGATTCCCCCGAGTCCCACCGGAATGTCGAGACCACCACCTGCTGGATCTGCTCACGGACGCTCTGCTGGAGCTTCTCCAGCGGCACCTTCCCCGAGTCGAAGAGCCACTGGGCCAGGGCCCGGTCGTCGCCCCTGGCGCCGCGAATGCCCGGGAGATCCTGCGCGCCCAGGGTGCGTGCATGGACCAGGAAATCGATAAGTCCCTCGTCCTCGAGACTCGAATCGGCGAAAAAGATCATGCCGCGATCGAAATAGACGCGCTTGCGAACCCCGGTGCGTGAGAGGGACAGGATGCCGCTGCGCTCCGTGAGGAACAGGTCGCGAAATATCTCGGCGAGGGTGGAGGGTACGAAGGGCCCGTTCATGGGATGGTCGCGTCACCGAGTCGATCTGTTTGGGACAACCTCAATGGGATGAGTCATTTGTAAAACGCGGGCGGATGCTAGCACAGCCATTTTCTGCCTGTCAAACAAAAACTCCAGCTTCCCAACCGCCGTCTCCAAGTCATTCTCCGCTGCTGGCTCACGCCTCCCGGGGGAGGGTGAAGCTGAAGGTGCTTCCCTTCCCGGACTCGCTCTGCACCCGAATGGAGCCGCCATGGGCCTCCACCGCCATCTTGCAGAAAGTCAGCCCTAACCCCGTTCCGTATCCTCCGTCGCCAGGGTCGGCGCCGCTCGTCCCGACCACGAACTTGTCGAAAACCCGGGGGAGAATCTCCTCAGGAATCCCCTCACCCGTGTCCTGCACCCAGAAACGGACCTGGTCTCCCTGATCGACTGCTCCCACTTCGACCCGCCCTCCGGGCGGAGTGTGCTTGAGGGCATTGGTCACCAGGTTCGCGAGAACCCTCCCGGTCAATTCCGGGTCGGCGTCCACCGAACCTGGAATTCCATCGACCCTCAGGCGCAGGTCCACTCCCACTTTTTTCGAAAGCCCTTCCGCCTGCCGAAGGCAGTCCTCCAAGAGCGACTCCGGTCTCAGAGCCTGCCGCCGGAGGACGAGTTTTTCTTCTTCCATCCTGGCAACATCCAGGATATTCAAGATCAACCCCATGAGCTGGCGGGCACCCTCCTGTGTCCTGGCCAGGATCTCGCGGAATGAGTCCGCAGGCATTCCCGGGCCTTGCAGCTCGAGGAGCTGGAGGTTGCCCACGATTCCCGACAAGGGATTCTTCAGATCGTGCACCACCATTTGCGTGAGCTTTTCCTTGAGTTGCTCGACCCGGACCAGCTCGCGGTTCTTCGCTTCCAGCTGGAGGCGGGTCTGCTCCACCTCATCATGCAGGGACTTCACCCGCAGGATGGAGCGGAGCTTGGCCAGCATCTCCATCCGGTTGACCGGTTTCGAGAGAAAATCATCCGCTCCCATCTCCAGCGCCTGCACTTTCTCTTCGAGCGCGTTGAGCGATGTGACCATGATGATGGGCAGGAGACGGGTCTCGTACTGGCTTCTGAGCTTCTTGCAGACGTCGAATCCGCTCACCCCGGGCATCATCACATCCAGCAGCACTGCGTCGGGGCGCCGTCGGGCAACGGCCTCCAGAGCCTGCTCCCCATCCTCGGCGGTGATGACCGCATATCCCGAAGTTTTCAAGATCGATTCCATGAGTCGAATGTTCCTGGGATCGTCGTCCACCACGAGGATGGTCGACGGTCGATTTCCATTCATGAGCCCTCCTTCCCCGAAGTTCTGGCGCTTTCGTCGGGAGGGAATTGCGCCAGGATCTCGGCGACCTGGTGTGGAAAACCGGTGGCGTCGATGGGTTTGGGGATGTAGCCGACGCAGCCTGCCTCAAGCGCTGAGGCCTCGTGTCCCATCATGACGTGGGCGGTCAGGGCCACGATGGGAATGGCCCGGGTGTCGGGACTCGACTGAATCCTTCGGGTCACGGCGAGCCCGTCCAGCCCGGGCAGTTGAATGTCCATGAGAATCAAGTCCGGACGGATGAACCGGATGGTATCCAGAGCCTCTTCTCCGCTGGCAGCTTCCAGCACGCGGTAGCCGCGTGCGGTCAGGATTTCTCGGGCCAGTTTCATGTTTCCGGGATTGTCTTCCACGATCAGAATCAGTTGCCCCGAGCCCACCGCGGATTTTGCGGGGGCCTTGCCACTTTCCGGAGGGACTCTCGGACCGGCAGCTTGCCGGCTGCCCACGGGGGCGAGGGGAATTCGGAAGGTGAAGACGCTTCCCTTCCCCACAGCGCTCTGGATCGAGATCTCACCCCCGTGCATTTCCACGAAACGCTTCACCAGGGTGAGGCCCAGCCCCGTCCCCTGGTACTTGCGGGCATAGGAGCCGTCCACCTGAGTGAATGCCGCGAAAATCCTCTCGTGATCCTCCGGCCGGATTCCGATTCCCGTGTCTTCGACCGAAACCTCCAGGAATCCTTCTTTGCGCGCGGCTGAGAGCTGCACTCTCCCGCCGGCGGGGGTGAATTTCACCGCATTGGAGAGGAGATTGGTGAGGATTTGCTTGATTTTGCCCCGATCGGCCACCACCCCGGCCACCGAGCCGTCCAGGCTTGCTTCCAGGCGAATCTCCTTGCGGGAGGCATCCACTTTGAGCGTCATCATAGCCTCCTCCACGATCTCTCCCAGATCAATCTCATCCAGACACAGGCGCATCTTCCCCGCCTCGATCTTGGAGAGGTCCAGAATGTCGTTGATGAGCTCCAGCAGGTGGCGGCCGCTGGAGAGGATGTCCCCCACGTATTCCCGCTTGTCGCCCAGCAGTGGGTGGGGGCCCTGCTCCATGAGAAGCTCCGAGAAACCGATGATGGCATTCAGGGGAGTTCGCAATTCGTGCGACATGTTGGCCAGGAACTCGCTTTTGAGATTGTTCGCGCGGATCAGCTCGGCGTTGGATTCCTTCAGCTTCTGGTTCAGGATTTCCAGCTCGTCGGTGCGCTCGCGAACCTTGCGCTCCAGGTCGCGGTTCATCCGCTGAATGTCGTCCATGTGACGCTGCTTTTCCTCCATCTTCTCCACATAGAGCCGGTAGGAGTAGTAGAGGAGCGCCGATAGGGGCAGGCAGAGCAGCAGGCTGTAGATCCCGAAGCGAATCACCATGAGGGCCAGGAGCATCGCCAGGGCCGCTCCGCCGAAATAGCTGGGAGCGGACCAGAGGTACT
The DNA here is from genome assembly GCA_022616665.1 of Acidobacteriota bacterium. GTDB lineage: Bacteria > Acidobacteriota > Polarisedimenticolia > Gp22-AA2 > AA152 > AA152. The sequence goes on along the minus strand of JAKEFJ010000046.1, from coordinate 4,685 downwards.
TTTCCTGCCAGACCCGCCCAACGGAAGTTCCCGTGGAAAAGCCCACGGCGCCAGAGACCAGCAAGGTGTTCACCAGGAAGAATCCCAGGGTAGCCGCCAGGAGCGCGGGAAGATCGCGATCCAGCGACAACGGTCCCCCGCCGCCGCAGAGCGAGTAGAGGCGGCAAGTGACCCAGGTGGCAATGAGCATGCCGTTCAGGTTGAAGAAAAACCGGTATCCCTCCCACCGCCTTCGGGGGAACACTGCCATGGAGATCACCGCCGCCACCGCGGTGAAATGGGCTTCCGCGGGCCCCAGCAAGAGCAGCGCGGTGAGGATAAAGGGATGAAAGGTGCTCATCTCCATCCGGGCGCCGATGGTGACGGTGTGAGGAGCGGCCACCATGGCCATGACGGCGATGACCAGGAGAGGAAGCGATAAGGCCACCGGGTCCCGGGCGAAAGTGGAGATTGCCAGGGAGGGTCCCAGGAGGTTGACTCCCAGCAGGAAAGCGCGAAGAGGACCGGGGAGCCGATTCACCGACATGGAAATTCCCCTTTCCTCGGACTCAGCGGCATGGCCGCGCACGGCTTCAGTTGGCCGACTCCGCGCCAATGCCGTACTTCTTGAGCTTGCTGTATAGACTGGAACGGTTGATTCCCAGGACCGATGCCGTCAGTTTCTTGTTCCAGTTACATTCCGCCAGCGTCTTCAGGATGTAGAGGCGCTCGTTTTCATAGAGCGAAAGTTTCATGTCGGAGCGATCCTCCATGGGCTGCCGGATGCCCGAGGGGAGATCCATCAACGTGATCCACTCCCCTTTGGCCAGCACCACCGAGCGCTCCACCGCGTTCTCCAGCTCGCGGACATTGCCCGGCCAGGAGTAGTCCACCAGGGCCTCGAGCGCCTCGTCGGTGTACCCCTGGAAGGATTTGGTTGCCTTGCGCGCGCAGTCCTCCAGAAAGCGATTGGCCAGCAGCGGAACGTCCTCGTTTCGTTCCCTCAAAGGAGGAATGAAGAGCGGGATGACGTTCAGCCGATAAAAGAGATCGGTGCGAAACGTGCCCTTCTCCATGCTCTCCGCCAGGTTCTTGTTGGTGGCCGCGATCACTCGGACGTCCACTTCCAGAGTCTCCTCGCCGCCCACGCGCTCGAACCGCCGCTCCTGTAGAAAACGCAGGAGCATCAGCTGGGTGGCGGGGCTGATCTCGCCGATTTCATCCAGGAAGATGGTTCCCGTGTTCGCCAGCTCGAAGCGGCCCCGCTTCTGCTTCACGGCCCCGGTAAAAGCACCCTTCTCGTGACCGAAGAGCTCGCTGTGCAACACTCCCTCCGAGTAGATGGCGCAATTCGCCTCTACGAAGGGACGATCGCAACGCTGGCTGTTGTAGTGGATGATGCGGGAGACCAGCCCTTTTCCGGTACCGCTCTCGCCCTGAATCAGAATGGTGGAGTCGGAACGAGTGACCTCCATGACCAGGTCGTGGACTTGCTTCATCTTGGGGCTCTTCCCGAGGATGGCCGAAAAACCATAGCGCGTTTGTAGATCTCGGCGCATCTCCAGGTTTCGGACCTTCTCGTGCTGCAGCTCTTCCGCGGTTCGCCGCCGCGCCTCCCCCAGGCGCCGCAGGTGCAGCGTATTTTCCACCCGCCTGAGGAGATCCTCGGGCTTGACCGGCGCGATGAGGAAGTCGTAGGCCCCGCGCCTCAAGGCCTCCACCGCCGACTCCACCGAAGGGGTGGCTGCGGTGAGGAAGACGGGGCTGCCGGGGTTCAGCTCCTTGCTTCGGGAGAGCAGCTCTAGGGCGTCCATGTCGGGGAGCGAGCAATCCAGAATCACCAGGTCGCAGCTGCGGGATTCGATCCTGGACAGCGCTTCGCGCCCGGTTGCCGCTCGCACAACTTGATGCCCGCTTCCGGAGAGGCCCTCCATCAGGGAGCGTGCGATTCCCTCCTCACTCCCGATCACGAGGACCCTGGCGCGGGGAGCATTGGTGCTTTCCATGCCTGTTTCCTTTCCTCCGGGGCTGCGGCTCCGGAAAGGGATTTGCGTGCCTCCACCCTTCGGGGGCGAATTCACCCTGAACGTGGCGAGAATTGAGCAAGAAGTGTTCCAGAGATTGGACACGGCAGGGTGAATGGGCTAAACGTCGTGAATGCCGCTCGACAGCAGGGCCGCAGTGGAGAACCGCCCGGAGATTGGGCTTTGCGGCGCGTCAGGAGCGCCGCGAAATGTAACGGTCGCTCGGTCCGATTTCACAGTCAAGCGTCCGACGCTGCGGCGGTTTCCTGACGCGACCGAGAATCGCGGCATGCTATATTGAGCTGCGCGAGCATGATTTCTCTAGAGGTGGAGGTGGCACGCATGAGACGGTTCGGAGTTCTGCTTCTGCCGTGCCTCTTCGCGCTACTCCTTCCCGAATCCCTTCGGGCCGCACCCTCAGCACCCGTGATCTACACCCCCCCTGATGCTGCTATCCTGCAAGGCCTCGCGGATCTACACCAGGGGCGCTTCGCCCAGGCCCAGCTGAAGTTCCGCGCTTACCTGGTCGCCCATCCCATCGATCCCCGCGGACATCTTTTCCTGGCATTCTGCGAATGGTGGAAGCTTCTCCAAGTCGGAGCCGAGGCGCGAACCCACGCCATGGAGTACCACCTGGAGGAGGCGGTCCGGCTGGCGCAAGATCAGATCCATCGCTCTCCCGACGATCCCCAGGCGCTCACTTCCTTGGGGACCGCCTACATATTCATCGCCCAGTACCGGGCTTCCGAGAAGAAAGTCTTCAAAGCCGCATCCGCTGCCAGGAAGGGCAAGGCGCTGTTGGAAAAAGCGTCGCAGCTGAGTCCGGAACTGGTGGATTCCCGCTTCGGGCTGGGGGCTTACAACTATTACGCCGACAAGGTGAGTGTGCTGGTCAAGGGTCTGCGCAGCCTCCTCTTCCTCCCTGGAGGAAACAGCGAGAAAGGTCTCGCGCAGCTGCAGGAAGTCGCGGAGCAAGGTCGTTATTTTCGAACCGAAGCCCAGCTCTTGCTGGCGGTGATCTATCAAGGGCGCCACGAGCAGCGATACCGCTTGGCCCTGCAGCACCTCGACGCGGCGCTGGAGCTGAACGCCGATTCCCCCATCATCCTGGGCAGCATCGGCGAGCTGCAACTTCGACTCGGGAGCTACCCTGAATCCCACGCCGTGCTGGAGCGCGCCATTGCGCGCTGCAGAGCCGCCTCCGATCGTGATCAGGAGGAGCTCGGCCACCTTCTCCAAGTGCTTCTCGCCGACTCGCTGGATCTTTCCTTGCACAGCTCCGAGGCGCTGCGGGAGCTGCGAGCCTCGCTTAAGGACATGCAATTTCAAGCGGACTGGAGAAATCGCGCGCTGGGGGTGGCGACGCGGGCCTCCCTGCGCCTGGGAGACGCCGAGTCCCTGGAGCAAATTTACCGAACCCTGGACGCCACCCAGGAAGAGCGCAAGGCCCTGAGCGCGCGCTACGGCAATCCCGAATGGAATGATCCCGCCTTAGCCCGTTCCCTATCCCCCGTTCTGGCCAAAATGGAGAGCGGTCCCGCGGATGCCGTCCTGCCCCTCATCACCTCCCTGCTCGCGACCTATCCCGATGATCCGGAGCTGCTATTTCATCGAGGTCGGTTCGCCTTTCAGCTTGGCCGGTGGGAGGAGGCGCAGACCTGGCTCGCCAAGATCCCCGAGTCCCCGACGATGACCGCGCCCTGGATCTTGGGATGGAAAGCGCTCTTCCTCGGGAGAAGTCGCTGGGAGCAGGGGGCGCGGGAGGGAGCCTTGGCTTCGTATCGCCTGGCCCTGGAAGTGGAAGGCTTCAGAGGAAAGGATCTAGCCCGAGAGCTGCTGGGGCCCGAAGGGGGAGGTCCACAAGTCTGGCCGAAGGAGATCTTCGCGCTAGGACTTCAAGCGCCCGAGAATTCGCGCCACGTAGCCGCGGGTCTCTCGATAAGGCGGGATGCCCCGATACCGATCCACCACCTCCTCGCCGGCATTGTAGGCGGCCAGGGCCAGGGCGGTGTCATCATAGCGCTCCAGAAGGAACTTCAGATGGCGCATCCCCCCTTCTAGATTCTGCCGAGGATCAAAGACGTCCTTGACCTGGTAGTGCTGCGCCGTGGCGGGCATCAGTTGCATCAAACCCATGGCGCCGCGCCGCGATACGGCATACGGATCGAATTTCGATTCCGCCTCCACCAACGCTTCCACGAGATTGGCATCCACCCCCACCGCGATCGAGATTTCTCCGATGAGGACCCGCACTCCCGGCTCCGGATCCCAGGGGGAGATTCTCACTCCTGGAACGCTGAGAGCGGAAGGACTCAATGAGATGGCGGCGGTTTTCGGCTCGGAGAGCGGGGGGATTGCGGCTGTTGGAGACGCCGGTGCGGCGGCAGCCGCAACGATTCCCGAAACTTGCTGGGGAGAGATCCCGAGCTCTCCTCCTCCCGACAGGGAAAGGACAATCCGGGAACCCTCCATCCGATAGGTTTCCACCTCCAGCTTGCTTCCGTTGACCAGGGTCACCACCTGCCCCGCCCATGCGGTGGCAGGCGCCATCGCCATGACTGCGAGGAGCAGCGTCCAAGAAGCGCGGGGCAATCGTGAGGCGAGCGAAGCAGTTTTTCGCATGTTCATCGAAGTGATTGAATTCTACGGTGATACTACCGATCCGTCAACCCGATTCCCTAG
>JAKEFJ010000045.1 GCA_022616665.1 Acidobacteriota bacterium | reverse complement strand
AGCATCACCGCTGAGAGTGGATCGAGGGAGAAGCCCCAGGGGACCGTGAAGGCGGCACCGTCCGCTCCGGCGCCTCCCGCCAACCACTGCGCGACGGTGAGCGTGACCCGCTTGGCCGCTTGATCCACCTCCAGGTGGCCCGGGACGGATGCGACCGATTCGAGATGATTCAGGGAGAAGACGGCGCCCAGGGAGAGCAGGAAAGCGAGCAGCACCGTGCCGCAGGCCACGGCAGAAATGGCCCACTTCGGCAGGTAGCGCTTCCCCAGCAGGCCGTTCACCACGAAGCCTGCCAGAGGCAGCAGCGGAATCAGGTAAAGGAGGCTCAGCACGTCTGGTCCCCTACCATCGCATCAGATTGACGTCGTCCACGTCGGCGCTCTGGCGCTTCCGGAAGACGGCGATGACGATGCCCAGCCCCACCGCCGCCTCGGCCGCCGCCACCGTCATCACGAAGAAGATGAAAACGTGAGCCGACATGGAGCGCAGCTCGTAGGCATAGGAGGCGAAGGTCAGATTCACGGCGTTGAGCATCAGCTCGATGCACATCAGGACCACGATGGCGTTGCGCCGGATCAGTACCCCGATGGCGCCGATGGCGAAAAGCACCGCGGCCACCAGAGGGAGAAACGAGGTGATCATGATTCTCTCCTGCGGGCCAGAACCACCGCGCCGATCATGGCCACGACCAACAGCACCGAGGCCGCCTCGAACTGGAACAGGTAGTCGTTGAACAGCAGCCGCCCGATGTCCTCCGCCGTGCCGAAGCCGCTGCTGAAGCCTCCGGGAAACGCCTCGGAGCTGCGGCCGCGCCGCCACAGCGCGGTCCATAGCGCCCCCACCAGGAGTGGGCCGGCCACGAACGCCAGGGCCCGCTGAATCCTCCATCCCGGGCGCTGCTCCTCCTCCTGCCTCAGGTTCAACAGCATCACGACGAAAACGAAGAGCACCATGATGGCGCCGGCGTAGACGATGAGCTGGATGGCGAACAGGAATTGGGCGTGCAGGAACAGGAAGAACAGCGCGATGCAGACCAGGTTCACGATGAGGAAGACCACGCTCACCATGGGGCTGCGGTGGAACACCACCATCAACGCCGAAAAGATCGCCACAAAGGCGATGACGTTGATGATCAGCATCTCGAAGCTCACAGCCACCCCTTCAGGATGCCGAGGCCGGTCGCGAAAACCTGCAGCAGCGCCAGGGGGAACAGCGCCTTCCAGCCCAGGTCCATCAGCTGATCGAAGCGGAAGCGCGGGAGCGTCCAGCGGACCCAGACAAACAGAAAGAGGAAGAAGGCCGTCTTGAATAGGAACGCTCCCACCTGGATGAGCGACACGGCCAGGGGCGATAGGGAAGCTTTCGAGAGCCCCGGCACCTGCCAGCCGCCGAAGAACAGCGTCACCATCAGCGCCGCGGCGGTGATCATGTTGGCGTACTCCGCCATCATGAACATGGCGAACTTCATGCTGGAATACTCGGTGTGATAGCCCGCCACCAGCTCCGACTCGCACTCGGGGAGATCGAAGGGCGCCCGGTTGGTCTCGGCGAAGGCCGCCACCACGAAGCACAGCAGCCCGATGGGCTGGGTGAAGGCGTTCCAGTGGAAGCCGGATTGATACTCCACCACCTCGTTGAGGCGCAGGGATCCGGCCGCCATCAGCACTCCTACCACCGACAGCCCCATGGCCAGCTCGTAGCTGATGAGCTGCGCCGAGGAGCGCAAGCCCCCCATCAGCGAGAACTTGTTGTTGGAGGCCCAGCCGGCCAGAGCGATGCCGTAGACCCCCATGGCGGACATGGCGAAGATGAACAGAATGCCCACGTTGAGGTCGGCCACCCGCAGGGGAATGTCCCGTCCGAACAAATGGATCGAGTCGCCGAAAGGAATCACCGTGGATCCCAGAAGCGAGGGAATGAAGATCAGAGTGGGCGCCAGGATGTAGAACGGCTTGTAGACGTGCGGCGGGATGACGTCTTCCTTGAACAGAAATTTGAGACCATCGGCGATAGGCTGGAGCAGCCCCGCAATACCGACGCGGTTGGGGCCGAGCCGGTCCTGGATGATGGCGGCTACCCGCCGCTCCACCCAGGTCATGTAGGTCACCCCGCCCATGACCAGGCCGATGACGAAGACGACCTTCACCAGCGACTCGATGATGAGCGACAGCACGCTCGGCTCCAAGGTATGCCTCCTAGCCTTGCCCCGATGCCGGGGATTCCAGTGATACGCCGAACTTGCCGAGCGCGGGAGTGTCCAGATGCGACAGCTCCGGGACCCGGGAAGCGGCCCAGCGGAACGCTTCGCGGAAATTCTTCGGCACGGCGGCGCCGCCGAGCCGGGAGGCGATCTCCAGCAGCGGCTTCCAGGCGGGATCGCTCTCCTCGTACGGCGTCAGTCCGGGTCGCAGAAGCTGGATCCTGCCCTGGAAATTGATGAAGCTCCCGTCCATCTCGCCGTAAGCGGACAGCGGCAGGGCCACATCCGATGCCTTCACGGTGGCGGTGACCCGCCAATCGAGAGTCATGAGAAAATCCAGCGCCCCGCGCGCGGTCATCGCCTCCGCGCCGAACTCGCCCAGGAAATCCTCCCGCAGCACCACCAGGGCGCGCACCTTGCCGATCTTGATGGCGGTGAGCAAATCCTCCATGGTGCAGTTGGCGCCGCCCGCCAGCCGCGCCCCCACGGTATTGGCCGTCTTGTCCCTGCGGATGAGCAGCGCGTCGTCGTCCCCCCGCTCATGGACCGGAAGTGCGATGCGGCTGCCGCCGGCGCGCTCGATCAGCTCTTTGAGCCCCGCCTGCTCCTCCACCGTGGCATGCCCGGAAGTGATCCCCGCTACCGTGGCGCCGCCGTGCTTGCGGGCGATCTCTCCCAGCGTCGCGGCGGCCTGCTCGTAGCCCGATGCCACCAGCATTTCTTTGGTGGCTCCCCCCGCCGACGAGGTCAGCGCCCGGCCCAGCCGCTCGGCCTGCTGGTAGATCTGGAAGGAGAGCCTTCCTTCGTCGCAGATCCAGCTCTGATTCACCGCGTCGTTGTCGCGCGGCGTGATCCGCCAGATGCGCTCCTCGTTGATCCCCAGGTTGACGTTGCACCCGCGGGCGCAGCCGGCGCAGATCGACGCGGTATTGCGCAGGAACCAGACGCGCTGCTTGAAGCGGAATTCCTTGACTGTCAGCGCCCCCACCGGGCAGATGTCGGCCGTGCACCCGGAGTAGGCGTTGTCCAGTTCCTTTCCGGGAAACGTGCCGATGATCGTGTGGTCGCCCCGGCTGAACAGGCCCAGCTCATGCGTGTGGGTCACTTCGTCGCAGAACCGGATGCAGCGCGTGCATTTGATGCAGCGCTCGCCGTCGAAGACGATGTGGGGCCCCAGATCGACGTTCTTGTCGTGGTGGACTTTCTGCCCTTCGAAGCGGCTCCCGCCGGTGCCGTAGTGGTAGGAGAAATCCTGCAGCACGCACTCGCCCGCCTGATCGCAAATGGGACAGTCCAGCGGGTGGTTGATCAGGAGAAACTCCATCACGCCCTGGCGGGCCTTCACCGCCTTGTCGCTGCGCGTGCGGACGATCATGCCGGGGGCCGCTTTGGTGGAGCAGGCGATCTGGTTTTTGGGCATCTTCTCGATGTCCACCAGGCACATCCGGCAGTTCCCGGCGATGCTCAGGCGCGGGTGGTAGCAGAAATGGGGGATCTCAATCCCCAGCGTGCGGGCCGCCTCGATGAGGTTGGTTCCTGCAGGGACGGTGACGCTTTGAGAGTCGATGGTCAGGGTCACCTGCTCGGGGGTCGAATCGGCCATGCTCTCCTCAGACCGGCGCCGGCGCCGGCTCGGCCAGGCACTTCTTGTGATCCACGTGGTACTGGAACTCGTTGCGGAACACCGTCACGTAGCTGCGCACCGGCATGGCCACGGCGTCCCCCAGAGGACAGATGGTGTTCCCCTGGATTCGGTCGCTGAGATCGAGCAGGAGATCCAGGTCGGAGGATCTGCCTTCGCCTTTCTCGAGCCGCTCCAGGATTTGAACGTACCAACCGCACCCTTCCCGGCACGGGGTGCACTGGCCGCACGACTCGTGGGCATAGAAGCGCGCCAGGTTCAGCAGCGCATCCACAATGCAGACGGAATCATCCAGGACGATCACGCCGGCCGAGCCGAGCATCGTGCCGGCGGCGGCCAGGGAGTCAAAGTCCATCAGCACGTCGCACTTATCCGCCGGAAGGATGGGAACCGACGATCCCCCGGGGATGACCGCCTTCAGGGGCCGGGTCTCCCGCAGCAAGCCCCCGGCATGCTCGAAGATCAGCTCCTTGAGGGGAATGCCGAGAGGAAATTCGTAGACGCCTGGCTTGCGAACGTGCCCGGAGAGGCAGTAGAGCTTCGGCCCGGTGTTCTTGGGCCGCCCGATGCCGGCGTACCAGGAGGAGCCCATCTCCACGATCAGCGGCACGTTGGCGATGGTCTCCACGTTGTTCACCGAAGTGGGCTTGCCATAGAGCCCAACCTGCGCCGGAAAGGGAGGCTTCAGGCGCGGCATGCCGCGCTTGCCTTCCAGGGATTCCAGCAGCGCCGTCTCCTCGCCGCAGATGTAGGCCCCGGCGCCACGGTAAATCGTGATCTCGCAGTCGAAGCCGCTTCCCAGGATGCTTTTCCCTGCCAGGTTGGCGGCGCGCGCCTCCTCCACCGCCTTGAGGAGGATCCGCCAGGGATCGACGAACTCCCCCCGTATGTAGATGTAGCCGTGGGTGCAGCCCACCGCGTAGCAACTGATGAGGAACCCCTCCAGCACCAGGTGCGGGTCGCGCTCCATCAGCAGGCGGTCCTTGAAGGTGCCCGGCTCGCTTTCGTCCGCATTCAGCACCAGGTACTTCTCCCCCGGCCCCTTGGGGAGAAACCCCCATTTCATGCCGGTGGGAAATCCGGCGCCGCCCCGGCCCCTCAGGCCCGAGGCCTTCACTTCCTCCAGGACCTGCTCCGGAGTCATCTCCTTGACCGCGCGCTCCAGCGCCTTGTACCCGCCCGACTCCCGGTAGGCCGACAGGCTGGTGGAATCGGGCCGGTGGATGTTCTTCAGGAGAAGCGGGCGATATTCTTGGGAAGTCATTTCATGGAATCCAGCAGCGCGTCCAGCCGTTCCAGCGTCAGATTCTCGTGATAGTCGTCATTCACCTGCATCATGGGGGCGGTGCCACAAGAGCCGAGGCACTCCACGGTGATGAGCGAATAGCGGCCGTCGGGTGTCACTCCGCCGTCCTGGATCCCCAGTTTCTTCTCGAGGTGCTTGACCAGCTCGCGGCAGCCTCGGATCTGGCACGTGAGAGTCCGGCAGATCTGAATGTGGTGCCGTCCCGGCGGCTTGGTGCGGAACATGGTGTAGAACGACACCACTCCCGCCACCTCCGCGGGAGGCAGATCGAGCCGCGCGGCCACCCACGACTCGTCCTCCACGGCGATGTAGCCACGCTCCCTCTGGATCAGGTGCAGCACGGCCAGCAGCGCCGAGCGGGTGTGGGCATATTCCTTTATGGCGGAGTCGATCTGCAGCTGGGTCGCCTGGGAGGGAATCACCGATCCACCTCCCCCATCACCGGGTCCAGGCTCGCCACGATGGCAATCAGGTCCGACACCATCATCCCTTCGGCCATTTGAGGAATTGCCTGCAGGCTCACGAACGAGGGAGAGCGGATCTTCAGCCGGTAAGGGAACTTGTCCCCCTCGCTCTTCAGGTAGAAGCCCAGCTCCCCCTTCGGGGCCTCGATGGCGTGGTAGACCTCCCCGTTCGGGGTGGGAAACCCTTCGGTCACGATGATGAACTGGTGGATCAGCTCCTCCATGCTGGTGAGGACTTTCTTCTTGGTGGGGAGCACCACCTTGGGATCGTCGGCGTTCACGGGGCCGGACGGAAGCGTGGCGACCACCTGCTCCAGGATCTTGACGCTCTGGCGCATCTCCTCGATGCGCACCAGGTAGCGGTCGTAGCAGTCCCCGGTGCTGCCCACGGGGACCTCGAAGCTGTACTGCTCGTACCCCGAGTAAGGAAACGCCTTGCGGATGTCGTACTCCACGCCCGAAGCGCGCAGGTTCGGTCCGGTGAGGCCCCAGGCGATGGCGTCCTTGGCCGAGATCGTCCCGACGTTTTCGGTGCGCTTCAGCCAGATGTTGTTCCGGGTTAGAAGCTCTTCGTATTCCTGGATGACACCCGGGAAGGTCTTCAGGAACTGCTTCAGCTGGGGAATCAATTCAATAGGGATGTCCCGGGCGAGTCCTCCCACCCGCGGATAGCTGGTGGTCAGGCGCGTGCCGGTGATCATCTCGATGAAGTTGTAGAGGGTCTCGCGCTCCCGGAAGGTGTGGAAGAAGACCGTGGCGGCCCCCAGATCCAGCGCACCCGTGCCCAGCCAGAGCAGGTGCGCGGAGATGCGCGCGATCTCGCAGCACATCACCCGGATGGCCCTGCAGCGGGGCGGCACATCGAGCGAAATCAGCTTCTCCACCGCCAGCACGAAGGCGATATTGTTGGACAGAGGCGCCAGGTAGTCCAGCCGGTCGGTGTAGGGGATGAACTTGTGGTAGGTCATGCTCTCGGCGATCTTCTCCATGCCGCGGTGCAGGTAGCCCACGTGCGGGATCACGCGCCGAACCACTTCGCCGTCCAGCTCCACCACCAGGCGCAGCACCCCATGCGTGCTGGGGTGGGACGGCCCCATGTTGATGGTGACCGTCTCGGGCGCCAGCGGATCCGGAGCTGTCGTCTT
>JAKEFJ010000044.1 GCA_022616665.1 Acidobacteriota bacterium | reverse complement strand
TTGCGGCTGCCTGGTCCACGAAGAACACCCGCCGGCCTGAACTCGGCTGGACCGCCTGGGCGGGCCAGTGGTCGGGATCGGGAGCGCCCTCCAGGACATTTTGCAGCGCTTCCGCCTTTTCCTCACCGCTCACCAGGAAGGCCACCTCTGACGCGTTGTTAAACACAGGAAGCGTCAAGGTGATGCGCCAAGCTTCGAGCGCTTCGACCCAAGCCGCCACCGCCAGCCGCTTCGTCTCCTTCAGCGCAGCGCTTCCCGGGAAAAGCGAGGCGGTGTGCCCTTCAGCGCCCAGGCCCAGGTACACCAGGTCGAAGCGGGGAAACGCTTCCGCACCCAGCCGGAAAAACTCCTGCAAAACCTGCTCGCAGTGATCAGCCACCCCGGAGGCATCCAGCAGCTCGGTGGCCATGCGGTGCGCGTTCCAGGGAGGGGCGGGAATCTTCGAAAGCAGAGCGCGATACACCATTCGGTAGTTGTTGTCAGGATGATCGGGCGGAACGTGGCGCTCGTCGGAGAAGAAGAAATGGACCTTTTCCCACGCCACCTCGTTCCGGAGCTGTGGGTCGTCGGCCAACAGCGAGTAGAGAGTCTTGGGAGTGGAGCCGCCGGAGAGGACCACAGTGAACATTCCGCGGATCTGAACCGCTTCCCGGGCCCGCGTCACGAACTCGGCGGCAGCGGCGCGGGAAAGCGAGAGGAGGTCGGGAAAAACCCGGACATCGCTCTGGGAGCTCACGAGATCTCCTGGCGCATCGCTTGGCTGGATTGAGGGCTCCATCATACTCCGATCACCGGCATCATATTAGTAGGTCCCCGATACGCGATCGCGAAGTGTCGTCAGCTTTGAAAACCATCCCACCGACAATCCGGATTCAGAGAAGAGGCTCGACTTGGTCGCTCATCTTGTCCGGAGCTCCGGTAGCCTCCGGCAAACCTGCGCCTACGACCCTCTGACACACTCCCCTCCGATGCTGCCAGGGACGGAAAAGTTTCATGTGTAACTCTCCCACGCTTCAAGGCATCACAAACGGCGAAGCGCGTTGAGCCGATCCAACGCTATGGAGGGTCCCGTGGCACAGAGCATTGTGAGATCCAGCAACCAGGAACCAGCCGCTCCCGGGTTGGCGGGTTTCGAAGGAGGCTCGGACTCTGGAGTGCTGGAGGCGGCGGTGGAAGCGCTGAACAGGATGCGCTATTTCCACGATCTGCTCGAGCAGGGGTATCGTCACGCTCAGCAGCCCGGTGAGGATCCCGACACGCTGAGGACACTGCGCGTGTCCCTGGGAATTTCCCTGCCGGAGCTGGACCTGGTGCCGCTGTGGTCCCGGCGGGCCCAGGATGGCACGATTTCCATCCCCTTCATCGACTTCCTCCTCGACCAATTCCTCGAATCTCTCGAGAGGTTCCGCGGGGACCTGCGCGAAGCTCCACGGGCTCGTGCTATGCTCAGGGAGAATCCGACCAGTTCCGGGACGAACCAGTGGGCGAGAGCCGGCCATCCGGCTCCCACCTCCCTGCCGATCCTGGAAGACCGCTTCCTGTCCGAGGCGATGCTGGCGCGGCTGTGCGGCCCTCGCGGGGTGCTGGACAGAATCCTGCGCCGATGCGAAAACAGCATTTCGGAAGGAGGCGCGGCGTCGGCGAGGATCTGCGGCGCGTGAACGACGCACAATCCAGCTTGCCTCCAGCTTTGCCAGCCTCTCGCGGTCCGGCCCGGGCCACGCTCATGCTCGTCCATCCCCGCCGCCTGTTTCTCTATTGGATCAAAGACGATGCCCTTGAACAGGCCATCGCTTCCGCCTCCGGGGTGGCGCGGCTGTACCTGGAAGCCTCCATCGCCGGAGAGCCGTTCGCGGAGGTGGACCAGCGCGAGTTCGATTTCCGTGCTCCCGGCTGGTACCTGCCGTTTGGCCAATCCGATTGTCGGGTAAGAGCAAGGCTGGGGATAACAGAGGGGGGGAACTTCCGATCCCTGCTATTGAGCAACGAGGTGCGAGTCCCCCGGGAAAGGCCCGGCCGGGAGCAGGAGACCTGGCACGATCTATGGGACCTCAGGAAAAACCGCAGCCCTGTGCAAGGCGGCTCCTCGCCTTTCGGACAGAAGCCATGGGATGGCATCGTGCAGCCGCCCACAACGGCCGGACGGGCCTCGGCGGTTGCACCCATGCCCTCCACCCTGGGTTACCTGGCCATGGTCCTCCATGCCCATCTTCCTTTCGTGCGCCATCCCGAGAGGGAGTATTTCCTGGAAGAGCACTGGCTTTTCGAGGCGATTACCGAAACCTATCTACCCATTCTAGATATCCTGGGGCATCTGAGCCGTGATCATGTGCCCGCACGGCTGACCATGTCCCTGACCCCCACCCTCATGGCCATGTTGCGGGACAAGCTGCTCACCGAGAAATATGCCCGGCACCTGGACCGGATGTGCGAGCTGGCTCGCCGGGAAGTGGGGAGAACCAAAAATGAAGCCGGTTTCGCCACGACCGCGGGGTTCTATCAGGATCGGCTCTTACGGTTCCGCTCAATGTTCCATGAGGAGTTCCGGAAGGATCTGGTCTCCCAGTTCGCCCGGTTGGAGGAAGCTGGGGTGCTCGAGATCATCGGGTGTGCCGCCACCCATGGGATGCTACCGGCACTGGCTATCAACCCGGAAGCGGTGAAGGCCCAGGTCCTGCTCGGCGTCAGCGAGCATCGGCGGCAGATCGGGCGGGCACCGCGCGGTTTCTGGCTCCCCGAGTGCGCTTATTTCGAGGGGCTGGGCGAGATCCTGGCGGAAGCCGGGGTCGAATATTTCTTCGTGGATGCCCACGCGTTTCGGGCTGCTTCCCGGCGACCCCGCCTGAATCTGCACGCCCCGATTCTATGTCCTTCCGGGG
>JAKEFJ010000043.1 GCA_022616665.1 Acidobacteriota bacterium | reverse complement strand
GGCTCTACTCACCCAGCTGCTTGGCAATGTTGGCGGGAAGATCTCCACCGCGACGGCGAAACTCCTTGCTGGTAGCTCTTGCATCGTCCAGATGTCCCGCAGAAAGCTGCGCAACAATGAGTCCAACATACGCACGACCTTCTTGGGTCATGCGTATGACAGCGCGGTATTTCTCGATTGCCAGCGTGTACTTTCCGAGGCGCAATGCCAGCTCAGCCGCGCGGAATGTTGCCTTGGCGTCACCTGGCGAAATCCGCAATACATGCTCGGTGGCATCCAGGGCTTCTTGATGGCGACCACTCTGCTCCATAAGCAGGCTGAAAGCGGCCCAGCCCAATCGATTCAGGGGGTTCGCTTTGACGCATGCCCGCAGGTTGGCTTCGGCCTGGGGGAATCGTTCCAATCGCGCGTAGGTCACGCCCAGACCGCACAATGCGCCATCGCTGTGCGGCTCGATTGCCAACGCTTTCTGAAACGACTCGATGGCTTTTCCGTATTCGCCGCTGACGGCGAGTGTGCCTCCCTCGTTAATGTAGGCCTGCACAATGGATCCTTTCTCGCTCATGGCACTCACCCGCCGAAACGTGAACGCACCAAGGCACAGGAGGAGCAAACCGGCATACGCGCAAGGTCTTACTCGCCGCATCCGTATGTTCGCCCAAAGCCATGCCAGTCCGCTTGCCGCCAATACGCAAAGCACTGGCGTAACGTGAATGCGGTAGCGAGAAAAGACGAAGAACGCAACGACCGAGGCGCAATACAAGATCAGGAACCCACAAAGGATGCGCACGTCTCGTCTTTTTCGATGAATAACAAGTCCCAACGCAGCAAACGGGACAAGCATGCCAAACGAAACCAGCCGCAAACGCAAGACCCACGAGGCGCCCCTTAGGTAGTACATATCCTGGTTGTCAGGCTCCTCATAGTCGTTCCAAAACAAAGCAAACTTTCGCATGGTGTGCGAAATCGCCCAACGCGGGTGGTTCACAATTTCGCGCACGCCCTCGCCAAACCAATAGCTTGACGCTTCCAGGGCGCTGAGCTTTCTACCGAGTCGCCGCTCGGCTTCCTTCTGAAAATCTTCCTGCTCGAAGCGGGGGTGGGCGCGGACAAACACGGGAGCATGGTATCGCCCGGTGGTATTTCCGTGATAATTGCCGATGTAAAAGTTCTGGCCTCCGTGGGCCGTGGTTATCACCCATTGGCCTGACACGTGATAGTTCCTCGCGGTGACCGGTCCCAAGATGCTCGCAACGCCGATCAGAAAGGATCCCGCTAACACTAATCGCTGGGAACGAGGTTCATGGGTCTTGTCGATGATGCTTGCCAACAGGGCGAATGGCACCAATAGAAGCAGATTTCCGCGAGCGAGCGTTGCAACGCCAAGCGCAAACCCAGACCCGAATCGAGACCATCGCGAACCACCCGTAAAGAGATAGACCGACAGGGTGACCCAGAAAACGGCGAGAAACGTCTTATCTATTTCCGCCTCATAGAAAATCGCCGGCGCAAACAGGGCGGCCAACGCACCCGCAAAATTGCCGATCGTCCTACCAAAGAGACGGCGACCCAGGAGCGCTGTCACTCCGCAGGTTGCCACGCCAATGGCGGCCTGGATGAGGCGCACCCATAAGAAGTCGCGGCCGATGACTTTGTAGATCACCGCCAAGAAATAGGGGTACAGCGGCTCCATGAAAAATAGTTCCTTGCCGATCCAATCCCCTGCGGCAATCTGCTGCGCCCAGAGATCGTAATGCTCCGGGTCGAGCGAAAGCGTGTGAAACCAGGGAGTATCACGCAATGCGAGTACGTGGCAGACTCGAAGAAACGCGGCTACGAAAAGTACCGCGGCCAGAAACCAGCGGCTTGCAATCCAGCCAGTGTCTCCCGGGTGAGAGATCGGCCCTCCTTGCGCGCTCTTTCCGGGTAAGGGTAGGGGCATGCCGTGGAGACTGTACGTCCGATGGGCAATTTCAGGCAAGGACGATGGGGAACAGCCGGTCGGGTGAAGCTAGGTCTGAGTGCCCGAGGGCCACTGGAAGAACTGGCCGTTGGCGAAGACGATGTCGCAGTCGAAGTCGGTGGTGGGGCCGCCATTCACGGGGCTGGGCTTGCCATCCTTGCCCAGACTGGTGAGGGTGTACTCCGCGCCTTCAGAGGTGTCACCTGTGAAAACCCATGCATGGTTCCAACCATCGGTGCCGGCGACGGTCTTGACGTAACTGGGCTGGATGAGGGGTTGCAGGGATGCATAGTTGGTCACTTTGGGATAGGTGTTATTGTCCACCGCGTACATCTCCACCGCTCCCCCCAGCTGGCGCAAATCTCCCATCGTTCTCCTCTGCTTCGCCTTGTCCACGGCGCTGATCAAATTGGGGATGGCCATGGCGGCGATCAGGCCGATGATGGTCACGACGATCAGCAGCTCGATGAGAGTGAATCCCGATTCCCTTCGCATGCGCTTCTTTCTGGGCCGGCGCGGGGCAGCTCGCCTCGGCCGAAGTCTCAAGTGGCGTAAGTCTACCCTCGTTCAGGAATTTGGGCGAGGAAATTTCCTGAATGCCTAATAGCGCCGAAGAAGTCCCCGCACGATTCCCTGAATTCTGACTTCCTTGGCGGGAAGCACCATCGGCTCGTACGCGGGATTCGCGGGAGAAAGCCTCACCTTCCCGCGCTCCCGGTGGAATTTCTTCAAGGTCACTTCCTCGCCGTGAAGCAGCGCCACGACGGTTTCGCCGTTCTCCGGCACCGGACGGTCCTCCACCACCACGTAGTCCCCGTCCCGAATCTGCTCCTCCCGCATGGAATCTCCCCGCACTCTCAGGACATAAGCGCGGGTCCCGGAAACTAGAAACTCAGGGACCGAAATCCTCTCTTCGACCTCCAAGGCCTCCAGGGGCTTGCCCGCCGGCACGCTCCCCAGCAGAGGCAGATCGACCAGTCTCCCGGAGGAGGGCGAGTCCACCAGCTCCATGTACCTCCTGCGCCCTCGGCTCCTGCGAATGGCCCCCCTGGCCTCCAGGGCGCACAGGTGCTTGTGAATGGTGGCGGAGGAAGAGAGCGAAAAGGCCCTGCCAATCTCCAGCAGGCTGGGAGCATAGCCGTGCTTGCGAAGAAATTGCCGCAGGAATTCGAGGATCTCCCGCTGCCGGCGGGTCAAAGACATACGGCCACGCTAGGCGAAGACTCGGCGAAAGTCAAGAGGAGCGAAAGCGCTCCTCGGGAGTGCGAAACAGGACGTTGAAGGTGGTGAGGCTCCCGTAGCAGCGGGTGATGTAGTGCTGCAGCTCGACCTTTTCCACTTCGCTCAGCGTGGAGTGCGAATTGATCTTTTGCTCCAGGACGCGCAGCTGGTCCCGCACCATGACGATCTTGTGGAAGAAAGTATCCAGGGGGATTTCCTTTGGCTGGGTCTCGGATTTCCCGGGCTTGAGGACCAGCGTGCCACCCGACCATCGGCCTTCCAGCTCCGCGTCACCCAACCCCAGCAAGTCGTGCAGCGCTTCCTTGACGGCGGCGCGGATTTCCTCGTGAATCATCTCCTCCTCCCCTTCCGGCTCCTCGCGTCGCAATCCTCCCATCTCCCGCTGCAGGGGAATCCTGGCGGGAACCTCCGCTTCCAGCAGCTCCAGGCGGTGCTGCTCGGGGCGGAGCGTGCGCACCTCCCCGCCTTCGAACAGAACCCGGACCGTTTCGCCGTCTCCAATTCCCTGCACTTCCAGGACCTCGCCCCTGCCGAACTGGGAACTGTAAATCTTGTCCCCCGTCTTAAGTCGCTCCATGTGGGCCTCCCCCTCCCGGGGCCATAGCCGCCGCCATCCGGGGCGCTGGATTATACCTCCTTGAGCCATCCGCAAGGGGGCTTGCTGCCCCGACGCCAGACGGCGATAATACGGCCGATTTCATGGAGGTCACCCCTGGGGGCACCCCACGCCCATCCTCCCGTCAAGCTCCTGGTCGCGTTGCTCGCCTCCGACCTGCAGATCATGGAGGAGGTTGAGCGGCGATTGTGCGCCACCTACGGTACGGTGGAGGACCGCACCGAGATTTTCCTGTTCACCTTCCCGGGCCCGTTTCAGCGGGAGATGGGGGAGAATCTCAAAAAGCGCATCATCTGCTTCGAGACGCTGCTGCCCATCGAGCAGCTGCCGGAAGTGAAGAAGCGCACCAACGATCTGGAATGGGAGTACCGGGAGCATCTTCAGTATAGCTCCCGCAGGATGATCAATCTGGATCCGGGTTACCTCACCCTCTCCAAGGTGCTCCTCGCCTCCACCCGGAACTACTCGCATCATGTTTATTTGAAGGACGGCGTCTACGGCGAGCTGCTGCTGCGCTACCATCGGGGGGCGCTGAGGAACCTCCCCTGGACCTACGCCGATTACCGCTCCCACCTGGCGCACAGCTTCTTCACCAAGGTGCGGGAGCG
Source organism: Acidobacteriota bacterium (assembly GCA_022616665.1). GTDB lineage: Bacteria > Acidobacteriota > Polarisedimenticolia > Gp22-AA2 > AA152 > AA152. The sequence goes on along the minus strand of JAKEFJ010000043.1, from coordinate 6,876 downwards.
GTACCACACCCAGCTGAAAGCCCGATTCGCTCATCGGCGGGAGCCTTGAGCCGGCGCGGCGCTACTCCTTGATGGCGCCCCGCCGGTAGAGGTTCGCGACGATTTCCACCATCTTCGGATCATGGGCCGATCCGGAAAGCTCCTTGAGACGCGCCACCGCTTTCTCGTAGGACATCGACTTCTGATAGGGTCGATTGGTGGTCATGGCGTCGAACGTGTCCGCCACGTTCACAATCCGGGCGATGAGCGGGATCTCGTCGGCCTTCAGTCCTGAAGGGTAGCCCCCGCCGTCCCAGCGCTCGTGGTGGTGCTTCACGGCCGGATTGACATCCTTCATGTTCTTGATCGGGGCAAGCATGGAAGCCCCCTTCTCGGGGTGCTGTTTCATGTACCGGTACTCCTCCTCGGTGAGCACCGTGGGCTTCCTCAGAATCCGGTCGTCGATGCCGATTTTTCCCACATCGTGCAGCAGCGAGCCGATCTCCACGTGCCGGACCTCGCGGGGATCCAACCCGAGCTCCTTGGCGATCATCACGGAGTAGCGGCTGACTCGATCCGAGTGGCCCCGGGTGTAGGGATCCTTCTCGTCGATGGCGGACGCCAGGGCCTTGATGGTCCCCAGAAAAAGCTCTTGGTTCTCCAGGGCCGCCGCGTGCAGCCTCTTGATGTGGTCCTGGATCTGATCCGACATGCGGTTGTAGGTCTGTGCCAGCTCCCCGATTTCGCTGTGGGAGCGGATGTCGGCACGGGCGGCGAAATCTCCCCGGGCGAAGGCCCGAGCCGTTTCGGCCAGCTGATTGACGGGCCGCGCGATGGACCCGGCAAGCCAGACCCCCAGGGCCAGTGCCAGCGCCAGCGCCACCATGGCCCAGGTGATGGTGCTGTAAATCATCGCCTGCACCGAGGAGTAGGCCAGCCGCTTCTCGACCTGGACGAAGATGCCCCACCCCTGGTTGGTGGCGTCCACGCTCGCCAGAAAATCCCGGTTGACTCCATCCAGGGTGACGGCGAAGCCGGATGTCTCCTTGCTCTTGGTGGGTGCCGCCAGGAACTTTCTGACAATGTCGAAATTCCTGAAGTCGGTGCGGTCCAGCATCCCCTCTTCGTCCAAGGAAGCGAACAGATTCCCGTTCCCATCCAGGGCGAACACGGTATATCCCAGGGGCCTGGTACCGACCGCCCGCTCCCACAGTGGGCCGAGATCGATGAGGCTCTGGAGGACTCCGTGGACGGGCTTCCCCTCGCCCCCCCCGACCGGGGTGGAGTAGGCGACGGCATACGCTCCCCGGGGCCCGACGGCGATGGGATCGGACAACGTGGCTTCTCCCTGGCGCGCCAGTTCGGCCCCCTGGGCCAGAACTCCCTCCAGCGGATCGCTCAGAGAGGAACTCTCCCGCAGTGCATCGAATCGACCGCCGGTTGCGGGGAGGTACCGGACGAGCACCATGTCGCTGGCCAGGTATCCCGCCATGGTCCCGCGGTCCCGGAGCATCTTTTCGAGAATTCCCTGACCCCCCTCGCGGATGACCGCCTCGAACATGTCCGAGAGTTTCATGAGCTGCACCCTCGCTTCCTCGAGGCTGCTGCTCAGGGAGCGCGCGATGGAAGCCGCCACCATGAGCTGGTTCTCCTGGGTTGAAGTGATGAGAGATTCCCGCGAGATGGCGATCTGTTTCCACGCGGCGATGCTCAGGGGAACCAGCCCGGTGACCAGCAGAACCAGGAGGAGGGTGTAGAGGATGGGGAATCTGTGTGCACTTCCGGCGGACTTGCCTGGGTCCGGCGACCGGGCCTCTGCAGGCATTGGCGAGAGTCCTCCCTTTCCGGAGAGAGATCCCGGAACCCGGGTCTCAGGTTGCGCGGGGGTATTTATAGGGTACGTGCGGGGGGGTGTCAACGAACTCCGGGGTGACGCGCGCCCGCTCAACCTGCCGCAGCCGCTTTCGGCGCAGCCGTCGACTCGGGACCGGCTTCCCGCTTTAGGATCGTGACGAAGGCCTGCACGCAGCGCGCGTCAAACTGGACACCTTCGCAACGGCGCATTTCCACGATCGCCTCTTCCAGCGTTCGTCCCGGCCGGTAGGGGCGAGTGGAAGTCATGGCATCGAAGGAATCGGCGACACAGATGATGCGGGCAGGCAGCGGAATGGCTTCGCCCTTGAGCCCGTCCGGGTAGCCGGTTCCATCCCAGCTCTCGTGGTGGTGCTTGATCCCCGAGATATGCCCGTCCAGCGACCGAACGGGGGCCAGGATTTGGGCTCCGATCACCGGGTGCTGCTTGACCATCTCAAACTCTTCCCGCGTGAGCTTGCCGGGCTTGTTCAGCACACGCTCGTCCATGCCGATCTTGCCAATATCATGGAGCAGCCCTATCTGGCCGATGGTGCGCACCTCCGCGCCGGCGAGCTCCAGTCCCCTGGCGATCATCATGGCGAAGCGGGATACTCGTTGGGAATGTCCAGCGGTGTAGCGGTCTTTCGCTTCCAGCGCCACCGCCAGAGACTGGATCGCCGAGAAATAGCTGTTCTCCACTTCCTGCTTGGCTTCCTTCAGCTCGCGCAGCGCTTCCCTCAGCTCGGCATTGCGCTTCTGCAGATCCACCAGCAGACGCTCATTGGTGCGCCGCATGGCGGCCTGCCGCAGCAGGGAGGTGACGGTGAACTTGAGATCTTCAGGTTCCCAGGGCTTGGCCACGTACCGATCGAGCCCGGCGTTGTTGAAGGCGTAGACCGCTTCCTCCAGGTTCGGCCGATCGGAGACCAGGATCTTGATGACCCCGGGAAACTGGCTCTGGACTATCTCGAGAAAGCGTGTCCCGGGAATCCCAGGAAGGGCCTGCGAGGTGATGACGAGATCCAGCTGTTTCCCCTCGCTGCGGATTCGATACAGAGAGCCCAGTCCTTCTTCGGAGGAGCCGGCGGCGACAATTTCCAGGTTGTCCCCCACTGCCTGCTCAAGGGTCAGGGACATGCTTTCCAGGGACTTGGAATCGTCATCCACAAGCACGATGGTTCCGCGGCTCACCCTATCCTCCCGGACGATAGCGTCTCCCCACAATATAGGAAGGGGTGGTGGGTTCTCGCAAGCATCTGCCCGGGAGATTGTGAGTCAAGCTTTCGACAGCCGCTTGACTGAGCGCTGTCTAACTTGTTCTGGTTGCTAAGGTTAGCCAAGCGCTAGCGGCTCGATGGCTGCGTTGACACCCCCCGGCGCGTGCGTTATACTCCCGCCCCGCTGATGCCTGGGGGCCGCGGGAGGGGGCGCCGGTTGCTTTTCATCTATTCCTTCCTGGTCCTTCTCGCGTCCCTGGCCCTGATTCCGCTGTCCTTCATCCTGAATTTCACCGACCCAGAAATTCGCCACGGGTGGAAAGAAAGGCTGGGCCTTGTCCCTCGCCTGCCGGATTCCGCGGCTCCCCGGTTATGGATCCACGCCGTCTCGGTGGGAGAGGTGCAATTGGCCCGCCAGCTGCTCGCCGAGCTCTCGTCGCGGCGGCCGGAGGTGGAAGTCCTGCTCAGCAGCACCACCGCCGCCGGCAGGAGGCTGGCGGCCGGGGCAAAGCTGCCCAAGACCCGGATCTGCGCCTTGCCGCTGGATCTTTCCTCCCTGACCCGCAGGGCGTTGCTGCGCACCCGCCCCAATTTGCTGATCCTGATGGAGACCGAAATCTGGCCGAACCTGATCCGGCAATGCGCCGCGCAGGGCATTCCGGTCCTGATCGCCAATGGGAGGATCTCTTCGCGCTCCTTCCCGCGCTACCGCTTGCTGGGAGCTTTCCTGGGAAGAACCCTGGCAAGCGTGGACCGGTTTCTCATGCAGTCGGAGGGTGACGCCGGGCGCATCCGCGCCCTGGGCGCTCCCGCCGACCGGATGGAAGTCACCGGGAATTTGAAGTGGGACCTGCCGGCACCGGAGCAGAGCGCGGCATCCATTCGCCGGGAATTGGGACTTCCTCCGGAGGCTCCCGTCTTCGTGGCCGGCAGCACTTTTGAGGGGGAAGAGTCGGTGGTGCTGGACGCCTGGGACGCGTTGCGCAGGGAATTCCCCTCCCTCTGCCTGGTGCTGGCACCGCGTCACCCCCGGCGCTTCCAGCGCGTCTCGGAATTGCTCACCAGCCGAGGCATTCCTCATGCGCGCCAAAGCCGGCCCACGGGAAATACCTGCGAGGTGCTGCTTCTCGACACACTGGGAGATCTCAGGCGTGCCTATGGTGCGGCTACTCTCTGCTTCGTGGGAGGAAGCCTGGTGAGCCGGGGAGGACAAAACCTGCTGGAGCCTGCTGCCGCCGGACGGCCGGTCCTCTTCGGACCCCGGACGGAGAATTTCGCCGATGCCTCACGGGCGCTGCTGGACGCAGGCGCGGGCTTTCGCATCGACTCGGCTTCGGCGTTGCTGCCCGCGGCGATTCGACTGTTGCGCGACCCGGAAGGACGCGAAGCAGCGGGGCGGCGAGGGGCGGCGTTGGTGGCGGCGAACCGGGGTGCCACCCGCAAGACGGCTGAGAGAATCTTGGCTTACCTTCCTGCTTCGAGATCCTGAATGGACTCCCCAACACCTCTCTGGCTCTGTGCGCTCCTTTTCCCGGCTGGGCTTCTCTACCGCGGTGGCGTGGGCGTGAGAAACCTCCTCTACGAGCGGGGCTCCCTCCCCATCCTCCGACTGCCCATCCCGGTGGCGAGCGTGGGAAACCTGACCGTGGGAGGCTCGGGGAAGACACCCTTCGTCGCCTATCTCGCCAACCGACTCAGGGAATCGGGACGCCGCGTCGCGGTGGCCAGCCGGGGTTACGGCGGATCCCCCCATCCGACTCCCCTGGTCGTCAGCGACGGTGCGGGGCCCCTGATTTCCGCGGCAGAGGCCGGAGATGAGCCGGTTCTGCTGTCTCAGCTTCTCCCCTCGGTGGTGGTGATCGTCTGCCGCGATCGTTGGACTGCCGGCCGATTGGCCCGAGAGCGCTTCGGCTCCGATCTCATCCTGCTGGACGACGGTTACCAACACCGGCGCCTGGCTCGAGATCTGGACCTGCTCCTGGTGGACGCAGAGGGGGGATTCGGGAATGGTAGAATGCTGCCCTGTGGGCCTCTCAGGGAACCGCTGCGCGAGCTGGCTCGGTGCGATGCGCTGGTGATCACCGGAAGCGCCGAGCAGCTGCAGGAGGGGGCCCGGCGGGCTCGAGAGATGCTCACCGACCTCGCCCTTGCCAGGCCGGTGTTCCGCTGCGAGCGCCGCGCTGACGGCTTCGCCCGACTCGACTCCGATGAACGGCTGTCCCCAACGGCTCTGCAAGGGATGAAGGCGGTCGCCTTCTCGGGCATCGCGCATCCGGCCGCCTTCGAATCGGATCTTCGCGCCCTGGGAGTGAACGTGGTGGACTCGGTGCGATTTAGGGACCACCAGAAGCTGGGATCCCGGGAGTTGGCCCGGGTGGCTGAGAGCGCGAAACAATTCCGTCCGGATTTCCTCGTCACGACCGAAAAAGACCGGGCCCGGTTGGGGGCCCTCCGGCTGCCCGCCCCGGCCTATGCCCTGAGGATTCGCATGGCTCCACTGGAAGAGGACGAGTTGATGGCGCTGGTGACTCGGCGGCTCTCCAGCAACGATTCAGCCATCCGCACGGAGAGTCCCTGAATGTCTCGCTCGCGCCATCCGATCCGCAGCCTCCTTGAAGTCAGCCTGCTACGATTGTTGTTCGCGCTCCTCTCCATTTTTCCCAGGCGCTTGAGGTGGGAAGTGGGTCGCGGCCTTGGGCTGGCTCTTTATGCCTGCGTGCCTCGGTTGCGCCGGATGGCCGCATCCAATCTGCAGCGAGCCTTCTCCGACTCCTTGAGCCGGGAGGAGAAAAGGCGGATTTCACGGGCTTCTTTCGTCCACCTGGGGCGGCTGTTGTGCGACACCCCGGCGTTTTCCCGAGTCCGTCCGGATCGCCTGGAGGAGTTCGCCGTGTTCGAGGGGCTCGAGCACCTGCGCGCCGCCTATGCCAAGCGGCGCGGCGTTTTCGTGTTTTCGGGTCATTACGGCAACTGGGAGATGGTGGCGCTGATCCAGGGGTATCTTGGCCTGCCCCTGGCCATGGTCACGCGCCCCCTGGACAATCCCCACCTGGAGCGGGCCCTGTTCGCTTATCGAACCCTCTCGGGGAACCAGGTCATCCACAAGAAAGGCGCCGCGAAAGAGATGCTTCGCGCGATACGCCGAGGCTGGGGTGTCGCCATCGTCATCGACCAGAACGTGCGCGGCGAGGAAGGGCTGTTCGTCGATTTCTTCGGCACCCCCGCCTCCACGACGCCGGCGCTGGCCACTCTGGCCCTGAAGACCGACGCACCCATCATTCCGGTCTTCGGCATTCCGCTTCCCGATGGGCGCTACAAAATCCGCTACCTTCCCGAGGTGCCGCATCCCCACTCGGGCGACATGCGGCAAGACATCCTGACCCTGACGCAGCACTGCACCCGAATCATCGAAGAGCAGATTCGCGCTGAGCCCGAATATTGGGTGTGGATGCACCGTCGCTGGAGAACCCGCCCCCGGGAGAACGCTCAGCCGACTTCGCCCATCCGTGAGGCGCGCGCATGACGGCGGTACCGTCGCTGCGCCGGGCGGTGTTCCTCGATCGGGACGGCACCGTGGCGGAAGAGGTTGGCTACGTCAACCATGCGTCGCGGATCCGCCTGCTGCCGGGCTCCGCCGGGGCGGTCAAGCGAGTCCGGGATGCGGGCTTCCTGGCCGTGGTGGTCACCAATCAGGCGGGAGTGGCTCGGGAATACTTCGAGGAATTCGTCGTCCATCAGGCGAACCGGAGACTGGTCGAGTTGCTGGAACAGGAGGGGGCGGCCCTGGACGGCATCTACTATTGTCCCCACCATCCCCGCGAGGGTG
>JAKEFJ010000267.1 GCA_022616665.1 Acidobacteriota bacterium | reverse complement strand
CGGGTTCGGTTGCCCCCCTCCAAGGCTCGATTGCCTTCGGCGAGGAAGGCTCCGGCCATGTCCTCGGCGCTGAGTATCCCTTCGCGGCGGACCACATCCCGCATGAGGTCCACTTGTTTGCGGGCCGCGGCCAAGTCGTTCTTTTCGAGAAACGCCCTGCGCCGATGCCACAGCTCCGCCAGGACCTCTTGAATGTTGACGGTGCTCCGAGAGCTCGCCTGCGCTCGTGTCCCGCTTTCTCGCTGGGAGCCTCCCGCCGGAAGTCGGATGACCTCCGGGGCTTTTCCCTCCTGTGCCACCACGTGGCTGAGAGTCCCACTTTGGACCAGGCACCACGCGCTCAGCAGCACCGGTGCGCAACGGCCCGGAAAGCGGGATGACTGCCGCAGAGGTTTGGACAGGGGATCCGCTCCTTTCCGGGGCGGAACGCGGGGGGTCAGCGCCGTGGGGCGGCCGCCCGTCGGGAGAACTCGAGCTTCAGATGGTAAATGAGATCTTCCACGGTGCGCTTCTCGTCGACACTCAGGTTCCCCTTCGTCTTCTCTTTGAGCATTTCCAGGATTTCGATGGTCTGGCGCGCCTCTTCTAGGGCAACTTCGACGGCGCCCGTCGCGGGATTTCTCTCACCCGACATCTGGTGGAGCGCGACCTGGGCCAGGTAGCGCACGAAATTATCGAAGCCGATGGCGTTGGCATCCTGCGTCGAAGCGGTTTTTTCCGGATCGGTGGGCGCGGCCTTCGGCCGCCGCAACTCCGCCGAGGGGAGATCGGGAAGCCGCCGCTCTCCGCTCGGAGTAAAGGAGCGGCGGTCGGTCACCTTGATTTCGTCGGAAGGCGGTTTCTGTTCTTCTGGCATCGCTCTGTTCGCGGGTCAAGCCCGGTTCGTCCTCGAAAAGCGGTTCCATCCGTCTTCGCGGCGCTGGATGTTAGCATCCCCGACTCAGGCAATTCAAGGCGCACCTTGCTCAGGGCGGAGGGGTTGGATAGACTCCCACCGCATCCGTTCGGGACCTCATTCTGGAGTAGGCGTGGCCTCGTCCCTGGAAAACCTGTTGTCGATCATGGACCGCCTTCGCGGCCCCGACGGCTGTCCGTGGGACCGGGAGCAGACCCTTAAGGACCTCAGGGTGTTTCTTCTGGAGGAGACCCACGAGGTGCTTGACGCCATGGACAAAAACGAGCCCGGGCCCCTCAAAGAAGAGCTCGGAGATCTGCTCTTTCAGATCATCTTCCAAAGCCGGATCGCCACGGAGATGGGCTGGTTCGATTTCGGCCAGGTTGCCGAAGCCATCGCCGAAAAGCTGATCCGACGCCATCCCCATGTCTTCGGGGACGCGCGACTGACCAGCTCCGGGGAAGTGATCGAGCAATGGGAGGATCTCAAGGAAGCCGAGCGCAGGAAGGCCGCCCTCCCCTCGCGATTGGGGGGAGTTCCCTCCCGCCTCCCGGCGCTGCTGCGGGCGCTGCGCCTCTCCGAGAAGGCCGCCCGGACCGGTTTTGACTGGTCCACTCCGGCCGACGTCTTTGACAAAGTCCGAGAGGAGATCGAGGAGTGGGAGGCAGCCACGAAGCAGGGCGCCGCCGCGGCCGCCCGCCGCGAATTGGGAGACCTGCTGTTCAGCCTGGTCAACGTGGCGCGAAAGCTCGGCGTGGATCCCGAGGCGGCCCTCCAGGAAACCAACGACGAATTCCAGCGACGGTTTGCAGCAATGGAGAGGATGCTGGCGGAATCGGGTGAGAAGTCCGAATCTCTCACGGCGCAGAGGTGGGACGAGCTTTGGAGGAGAGCGAAGGCGTCCGCCACCGCCTCCTAGAGGAATTTGGATTGTCCGAATCGCCCGAGCTTGCGGAACTTCTCGTAGCGGGCTTCCCGGCGCCCATCCCGGTCCATGCGCATCAGCTCCTCCAGCTGGCGGGAAAGGACCGAGTCCAGCAGCTCCCCCGCCCGATGCGGATCCGCATGGGCCCCTCCCACCGGCTCCGGGATCACTTCATCCACCACGCCTAGCTCTTTAAGGTCCCCCGCGGTGATTCGCATGGCTCGGGCGGCATCGGGCGCTTTGGCCGCGTCGCTCCAAAGAATGGCGGCGCATCCCTCCGGGCTGATCACCGAATAGATGGAGTGCTCCAGCATGTTGACGCGATCCCCCACGCCGATCGCCAGCGCTCCTCCGCTCCCTCCCTCTCCCGTCACCGTGACGATGATGGGAATCGACAGGCGGGACATTTCTCTGAGATTCGTGGCGATGGCCTCGGCCTGGCCGCGCTCCTCCGCGCCCCGGCCCGGGTAGGCCCCGGGTGTGTCGATGAAGCTGAAGAGCGGTCGGCCGAATTTCTCCGCCAGTTTCATGATTCTCAGCGCTTTGCGATACCCGTCGGGGTTGGGCATCCCAAAATTCCGGCGGATCTTTTCCTTGATGTCCCTTCCCTTCTGATGTCCCACCACCGCCACGGGCATACCCTGATAAGTGGCGAAGCCGCCCACGATGGCCGGGTCGTCGGCGAACTTCCGATCGCCGTGGATTTCCACGAGGTTGCCAAAGAGCATCTGCACGTAGTCCAGGGTGTAGGGACGCTTCGTGTGCCGCGCGACCTGAGTCTTCTGCCAGGCGCTCAGGGATGAGTAGATTTCCCCCCGTAGATCCTGCAGCTCCTGGCGCAGCCTGGCCACCTCCGGAGCCCGATCCTCGGCCCCGGGGATCCCGGTGAGCTCCTCAATCCGTTTTTCGAGCTCCTGGATCGGCTGCTCGACATTTTCGTCTTCCAGGGGCAACGCTCTCCCCTCCTTCAGGCCCGGGGATGGAAATCATGGTAAATGCGCCGGAGCCTCTCACGGTTCACGTGAGTGTAGATCTGCGTGGTGGAGATGTCCGCGTGTCCCAGCATCATCTGCACCGACCGGAGATCGGCGCCGTGCTCCAGGAGGTGGGTGGCGAACGAATGTCGCAGGACATGAGGACTCAGGCGCCTCTTGATGCCGGCGGAGGCCCCATGACTCTTGAGGATTTTCCAAAACCCCTGGCGGGTCATCATGCGTCCGTTGCGATTGGTGAAAAGGTACGGCGAATGCGACGAGCCTACAAGAGACGGACGCACCTTTTCGAGGTACTGCTCCAGGCGCTCCATCGCTTTTCTTCCGAGCGGCACGATTCGCTCCTTGGACCCCTTCCCGAGGCAGGTCAGGTATCCCACCTGCAGATTCAGGTCTTCCCGTTTCAGAGAAATCAGCTCGGTGACGCGGATCCCGGTTGCGTAGAGAACCTCCACCATGGCCAGGTCCCTCAACCCGAGGGGCTTGCTCGCATCCGGCACGGAGAGGAGGCGATCCACCTCCTCGAACGTGAGAAACCTGGGAAGGCTCTTCCACGTCCGCGGGACGTCCAGCTCGGAGGTGGGATCCTGCCGGATCTCCCCCTCGGCGAGCAGGTAGCGATAGAACATCCTCAGCGTATTGATGGCGCGCGCCACGGACTTCGGGGACAATCCGGCCTGGCGCAGAGATCGGACGTGGGCCAGCAGATCCTGCCGTCGGGCACGGTTGAGTGGAACCCGGGATGCTTTGAGGGAGAGGCTGAAGCGCTTCAGGTCCTGGCCGTAGGCTTGCTGGGTATTGGCTGCCAACCCGCGCTCCACCGCCAGGTAGCGCAGGAAGGCCACCAAGTGCCGGTCCTGGCTCATCGCCCCCCCGCCTCCAGCACGAAGGTCACCGGACCCTCGTTGATCAGCTCGACTTCCATCATGGCGCGGAACTGGCCCGTCTCCACCCGCAAACCGAAATCCCGCAGCTTCTCAACGAACTGACCGAACATCTCACGGGCCTGATCCGCAGGGGCCGCGTTCTCGAAGCTGGGCCGTCGTCCCCGCTCCAGACTTCCCGCCAGTGTGAATTGGGAAACCGCGAGCAGTGCCGTCTTCTCGTCGAGAGAAGAACGATTCATCTTGCCCGCTTCGTCTGGAAAGATACGCAAGTTTACGACCTTGTCCGCGAGAGTGTCAAGAATCGCCTCTCCGTCTCCCTTTTCCACCGCCACCAGGAGAAGCAGTCCGCGCCCGATCTCTCCCACCAGCTGCCCTTCCACTCGCACCGACGCCCGGGACACGCGCTGCACCACAATCTTCACGGTTTGTTGCCCTTCCGGAAGGGAAACAGCGCGAGCACTTCCTTGACTTCGCGGCTGCCCAGGATCCACGCGACCAGGAAAAATGCCGCCCCGGCCACGCTGATCGCCAAGGTCAGCGCCGAGACCCGGGTCAGGATGGAGTGGGTGGATCCCAGAAACGGCAGGCGCAGCATCAGAGCAGACACTCCCCCCATCACCAGGCTGGCGATGGAAGTCACCCATAGGCTGCGTCCCAGGTGAGCGTCCCACAAGGGTCCCCACTTTCTCGAGAACAAATAGAACAGGAGAGCCATGTCCAGGAGAGCCGAGAGGGACGTGGAAAGGGCGATCCCTCCCGCCTGAAGCGGGATTCTCAGGTAGAAATTCAGGGCCAGGTGCACAAAAAACGTGAGCACTCCAATTTTCACCGGAGTCCGCGTGTCCTGGTGAGCATAGAACGCTGCGGCCAGGATGTTGACTCCGGCGAACGGCAGCAATCCCAGGGCGTAGTACCCCAGGACCTGCGAGGTGAAAAGCGTCGCCTCGGCGTCGAACTTCCCCCTCTCGAACAGGACGCTGATGATAGGCACCCGCAGAATGATCAATCCCACCGCCGCGGGAAGGCAGATGAAGAAGATGAGCTGCAGGGCGGTGCGCAGGGTCTGTCGCACCTCTTCCGGCCTGTCCTCGGCCACCAGCCGTGAGAGGGTCGGAAGGATCACCGTGGACAGGGAGATCGCGAAGATCCCCAGGGTCAGCTCGGTCACCCGACCTGCATAATAAAGATGAGAGACGCTCCCCGCCGCGAGCGAGGAGGCGAACTGGGAGTCCACGATCAGGTTGATCTGGGTAATGCCCGCTCCGAAGATGCGCGGCAGCATGAGGCGGCCCACCTGCCGTATCCCCGGATCCGAAAACGACACTTCCGGGTGAAAGGTCATCCCGCGGCGAATCAGGCTGGGAACCTGGACCAGGAACTGGAGAAGTCCTCCCACCAGCACACCCCAGGCGAACGCATAGGCAGGATTGGAGAAGCTGCGGGAAAAGAAAAGGGCCGCCGCGATGATCGCCAGGTTCAACAAGACCGGTGTGAAGGCGGGCAGCGCGAAGGAGCCCATGGAATTCAGGATTCCGCTGGCCAGGGCCGCCAGCGAAATGAAGAAAATGTAAGGGAACATGAGTCGGTTGAGCTGGATGGTCAGCTCCCACTTATCCGGAGATACACGAAAACCGTAGGCGAGAACTTTCACCAGCTGGGGAGAGAAAGCGATTCCCAGGAGCGTGATGCCGGTCAGCACCACCAGGAGCGTGAAAAACATCCGGTTGGCGAAGCGCCAGAGCTTTTCCGGGTCGCCCTCTTTGAGGTAGCGCGAGAATGTGGGGACGAATGCCGACGTGAGCGCCCCTTCTCCCACCAGACGTCGCAGGAGGTTGGGGATCCGGTAGGCGATGATGAACGCGTCTGAGACGTTGGCGGCCCCCAGAATGGTGGCCTGAAGATTGTCACGAAAGTAACCGAGAATCCGGCTGAGCATGGTGGTGATGCTCATGGCGGAGGCGCTGCGCACCATCCCACGCTCTTCGGCCATTCTCCCCGCTCCGCTTTAGCCCCCAAGCCAGGGGGATTCAAAGAGCGCGTATTCTGTCAGAATCGCAGGTACGCCATCAACAGAACACTGAGATGGAAATCCGCGCCAAGCGTGTGAAAGCCCCCCACGTGTGGTAATCTTTTCGCCCTTCCTGCGATGGGGGGCCAGTCGCAAAGAGGTCACGTCATGGCGAGCGTCAACAAGGTAATTCTGATCGGCAATCTGGGCAGAGATCCGGAAGTGAAATACACGCAAAGCGGGACCGCGGTGGCCAACCTGAGCGTGGCCACCAACGAGGTCTGGACCGACAAGGCGGGACAGAAGCAGGAACGAACCGAATGGCACCGGGTGGTGGTCTGGGGCAAGCAGGCCCAGGTCATCTCCGAGCATCTCGCCAAGGGAAAGCAGATTTACGTGGAAGGCTCCCTGCAAACCCGATCGTGGGATGATCGGGAGGGAAACAAGCGCTACACTACGGAAATCCGCGCGGTCCGGGTTTTGATGCTGGGAAGGGCTGAAGGCTCCAGGATGCCGAGTGAGGGGCCGACACCCGATGTGGAAATGGTCCCGGACGTGACTGACGAGGAAGTCCCCTTCTAAATCAGGAAAATCCTTTCAGTCGCTCCTGGGCTTCACGGGCGTAGTCCGAGTCGGGATACTCCTTGGTGAGCCGCTCGTAGACTTCTCGCGCTTCGTCCTTCTTTCCCATGCCCTCGAGGCAGCGACCCATTTCCATCAGGGCGGCCTGCGGCGGATAGGCTCCGGAGGTCTGCTTGGAGAGCCGTTCGAGGATCTCCAAAGCCTTCTGGCTTTGACCCGCGCTCTG
>JAKEFJ010000042.1 GCA_022616665.1 Acidobacteriota bacterium | reverse complement strand
GCTAAACGAGCGTTTGGGCTGACTGGCGAACGGGCCAAAGGGCCCCGACTGAGTTGTCTCAAGATGTCCGGAGTCACCAATTGACGCTCCAGCAAAGGCGCGGCTAGAATGCGACCCTCTTTCAGCAGGAGACCTTCATGGCGCCAGGAAGGGTCGTTCGCGAGACGCAGCTCCCCGGGATTCCCCTGGTGAGCCGCGGAAAAGTGCGCGACATCTATGAGATCGACGGAAAGCTCCTCATCGTTTCCACCGATAGGATTTCTGCTTTTGACTACGTGCTTCCCGATGGAATTCCCGATAAGGGAAAGGTGCTCAACCAGCTCTCCCTTTTCTGGTTCGCGAAGACCCGGGAAATCATTTCCAACCACGTCATCGCCGGCAAAGTGGAAGAGTTTCCTCCGCTTCTCCAGGCGCACGGTGACATTCTGTCGGGACGGTCCGTGCTCGCGAAGAAAGCCAAGATGTTTCCGGCGGAGTGCGTCGTGCGAGGATACCTCGCGGGATCGGGCTGGAAGGAATACCAGAAGATGCGCTCCGTCTCGGGCGTGCCGCTGCCGGCGGGCCTGCTGGAGTCCAGCCGGCTTCCCGAGCCCATCTTCACGCCTTCCACCAAAGCTACGAGCGGCCACGATGAGAATATGTCGTTCCAGGCCCTGGAGGGTCTGGTGGGGAAGGACTCCGCGAGGAAACTGAAGGACCTGAGCCTTTCGATCTACCTTGCCGCCAGCCGGCACGCGGAGAGCACCGGCATCCTCATCGCCGACACGAAATTTGAATTCGGCATCCTGGACGGCGGCATCATTCTCGCCGATGAAGCGCTGACACCCGATTCCTCCCGCTTCTGGCCTGCGGCCGACTACGCTCCGGGTCGCGGGCAGGATTCCTACGATAAACAGTTCGTGCGGGATTATCTGGAGCGGATCGGCTGGAACAAGCAGCCCCCGGTGCCGACGCTTCCCGAGGATGTGGTGGCCGGGACCAGAGAGAAATACCTGGAGATCTTCAGCCGACTGACCGGCAGGCAGAATCTGGAGGGCTGAGCGGAATCAGGCCGAAGCCTGATCCAGCTGATGCAGAGAATTGCAGACGCCGTCGAACTCGGCGCGATCAAAGGCCGGGAGTCGGCCCGCCGGCGTCAACTTGCGTTTCAGAATGAAGAGTCGCGCGAGCGACTCGTCCACCCGGCGGCAGGAGAGGGAGCCGCTGCGCAAGGAGCGAGTCAAGGTGGCGTGCGCCTCCTCGATCCGATCCCAAGTCTTGCAGTACATCACCAGGTCGTTTCCGGCCTCGAGCGCCTGGAGCACCACCTCCCCAGAGCTTCTCTGCTGGTCCACCGCACCCATTTCCAGATCGTCGGTGAGGACTACGCCCCGGTAGCCGATTTTCTCCCGCAGCAGCTCTCGCACCACCACCTCGGAGAGCGTCGCGGGGTGCGCCGACCGGCCTTGAAGGCTGGGGTAGTAGGCGTGCCCCACCATGATAATGGGGAGTTCCTCCCGCAACGCTCGATACGGGTGGAGGTCCTCTTTCCAGAGCTGATCGACGGAGCGGGAAATGACCGGGAGCTCGAGGTGGGAGTCGACCGCCGCGCCCCCTAATCCCGGAAAGTGCTTTCCGCAGCCCAGTACGCCTTCTTCAGCCTGGGCCTTCAAGAAGATGCCCGCCATCTCGACGACTCGCTCGGGATCGCTGCCATAGGCCCGATCTCCGATGCCATTGGGGCTATCGGCCTGGGAGAGGTCGAGGACCGGCGCAAAATTCAGGTTGAACCCCAATAGACGCAGGCCCCTTCCCGTGTCGCGAGCATGTTGCCGCACCAGCTCTAGGCTGCCCGGCTTCCCGGCCAGGGAAATATTGGACG
The DNA here is from genome assembly GCA_022616665.1 of Acidobacteriota bacterium. Taxonomy (GTDB): domain Bacteria; phylum Acidobacteriota; class Polarisedimenticolia; order Gp22-AA2; family AA152; genus AA152. The sequence goes on along the minus strand of JAKEFJ010000042.1, from coordinate 8,365 downwards.
GGATGGGTGGAAAGATGCCCTTCAGGCGGTTGACCCGACCGCCCTCCTGATCGATGGCCAGAAGCGGGGGGATCGGCAGGATGTCGAAAAGCTCGCGGCAGAAGGCAGCCACCTGGGATGCGTCGATCAGGTTCCTCGCAAACAGAATGATGCCCCCGGGAGCGACCGCCTGGAGGCGGCGCTTTAGGTCTGCGCCCAGGGATGTCCCATCTATCCCGATTACCAGAAGTTGTCCGGCGAGTTGTGAATCGTCCAGATCGGGTCGTTCGAAGGTAGACATGGAGGCATTTTCCCCAATCGGAGACTAGGATGCAACTACCCCCTGGATCCTCATGCCAAGCTGCACAAAACCCAAGGGGATTTCACCTTGGCGCAGAGATGTGGTAATTAAAACTTTGACTTGTATATATTGATAATGTTATATATGAATATATAGTATAGAAGTGTAAGAGTATGTGAATTTTGTTTTTGTACACACCACGATTGGTAGGGGACCTAAGCTGGCGTGAGACAAGGGATAGGTGGGAAGGAAGTTCTTGACCCTCCTCCCACCCCATGCTAGCATTCCCGGCCTTTGTGAAGCCGAGGACATAATGAGCGGCAAGACCCGCAAGTTCTACACCATCATGATCGTGCCCCACGCCGCGGAGAAGTCGCGTCGGGTGAGGGTATCCAAAAACCTCGTCGTGGCAACGGGCATCTTCCTGGGCGCCCTGCTGCTCTCCGGGGTTCTCCTGCCGCACTTCGTCATCCGGACCACCTACTTGGGCTGGGTCACATCCCGCCTCGCGCGTCAGAATGCCGAGCTGAAAAAGACCACCGAGCAGATTGATCTGGCCCTGGGTGACATTCGTCGAAAGATGAGCAATTTCGAGGCCAAGGCCTCCGAGATGGGTACCGCCCTCGGAGTCGCCAGGCTTCCCCTGACACAACAGGCCGCGGCAGGAGGGGGCCTGGATCTCCAGTCTCTGTCTCCCCTGGATGGCGCCCGGTTTGTGCAGGGAGAGTTGAAAGTCCTAAAAGAGCGCTCCGAGAAACTTCAGGACAGCCTCCAACTGCTCGACGCAGCTTATGAAAAACAGGCGGCCTACCTGGCCTCCACGCCTTCCATCATTCCCGTCCGCGGCCTTTACGGGAATGGCTATGGGTGGAGGAAGGACCCCTTCACGGGAGAGCGCGATTTCCACCAGGGGCTGGACATCGCGGCGATGTCCGGCACCCGGGTGATAGCTCCCGCCGATGGAATCGTGACGATGGCAGGGTCCGTTGGCGGCTACGGGAATTTTTTGGTGTTATCCCACGGTTATGGGGTGGTGACTCACTATGGACACCTGATGAACTTCACGGTTCGGCCCGGACAAAGGGTGCATCGAGGAGACATGATCGGTCATGTGGGGAGCACGGGTCGAAGCACCGGCCCCCACCTGCACTACGAAGTGGTCGTCCACCAGCGCGCCGTGGATCCGACGCGTTATATCCTGGACGACTTCAGGACGTTCTAGCCTCCACGCACGGGAAATCCCCGACAGAAAGCTCTGGGTTTGACGCTGGTCCGGCGTCTAGGGTATCGTCTTTAAAATTGAAGGGACGGGATGTTCGTCGACAAAGCCCTTAAGCTCATCATCGGCAGTAAGAACGAGCGGGAACTCAAGAAAATCCAGCCTCGCGTCGCGGCCATCAGCGTCCTGGAACCCGAAATCTCCCCACTCACCGACGACCAGCTGCGCGCCAAAACCGTGGAATTCCGCCAGCGGCTGGAGCAGGGCGCCTCCCTGGACGACCTGCTTCACGAGGCCTTTGCCGTGGTGCGGGAGGCAGGACGGCGCGTGTTGAACATGCGCCACTTCGACGTCCAGCTCATCGGCGGCATGGTCCTTCACCAGGGCAAAATCGCCGAAATGAAGACCGGCGAAGGGAAGACCCTGGTCGCCACGCTCCCGGCGTACCTGAATGCTCTGCCGGGGCACGGAGTACACATCATCACCGTCAACGACTACCTGGCTCGGCGCGACGCCGACTGGATGGGGCGCATTTACCGATTCCTGGGCCTCTCCGTTGGGGTCATCCAGCACGACCTCACCGACCCGCAGCGCCAGGAGGCCTACGGGGCCGACGTCACGTACGGCACCAACAACGAGTTCGGCTTCGATTATCTGAGAGACAACATGAAGTACTCGCTGGACTCGTTCGTCCAGCGCGGCCACGTCTACGCCATCGTGGACGAGGTGGACTCGATTCTCGTCGACGAAGCCCGCACGCCACTGATCATCTCGGGCCCCTCCGACGACTCCACCGACAAGTACTACGAGGCGGTGCGGGTGATCCCGCGCCTGAAACTGGAAGACGATTTCAAGGTGGACGAAAAGGCCCGCACGGTGAACCTGACGGAAGTGGGCGTGGAGAAGCTGGAGAAGGCGCTGGGAGTGTCCAACCTCTACGACCCCGAGGCCATGGAGCTGAACCACTGCGTCCAGCAGGCACTGCGCGCCCACGTCCTGTTCAAGCGGGACGTGGACTACATGGTGAAGGATGGCCAGGTGGTCATCGTGGACGAATTCACCGGCCGGCTGATGCCGGGGCGTCGCTGGAGCGACGGATTGCACCAGGCGGTGGAAGCCAAAGAGCAGGTCAAGATCGAGAAAGAGAACCAGACCCTCGCCACCATCACCTTTCAGAACTATTTCCGCATGTACGAAAAGCTGGCGGGGATGACCGGCACCGCCGACACCGAGGCCGTCGAGTTCGACAAGATCTACAAGCTGGAGGTCATGGTCGTTCCCACCAACCGCCATCTCATCCGCATCGAGAATCCCGACGTCATCTATCGCACCGAAGAGGAGAAATTCCGGGCCGTGGTGGGCGAGATCAGCGAGCTGCACGAGAAGGGGCAACCAGTTCTGGTGGGCACGGTCTCCATCGAAAAGTCGGAGCATCTTTCCAATCTGCTGAAGCGCAAGGAGATTCCCCATGTGGTGCTCAACGCCAAGTATCACGAGAGGGAAGCGGAAATTGTCGCCCAGGCGGGACGGCTGGGAGCAGTGACCATCGCCACCAACATGGCGGGCCGCGGCACCGACATCTTATTGGGAGGAAATCCCGAGTTTCAGGCGCGACGCGCCACCACGGCCCAGACATTCGAGACGCCGGAGCTCGCTGAGGCGGCCTACGTCAAGGCGCTGGAAGAGGCCAGGCCCCGCTGTACCCAGGAGCACGATCGAGTGGTCGAACTGGGCGGGCTGCACATCCTGGGCACCGAGCGCCACGAGGCGCGGCGCATCGACAACCAGCTGCGGGGCCGCGCCGGGCGGCAAGGCGATCCGGGTTCCTCCCGCTTCTATCTTTCCCTGGAGGACGACCTCCTGCGCATCTTCGGCTCGGATCGGCTCAAGGGGCTGATGTTGAGGTTGGGAATGGAAGAGGACGTTCCCATCATCCACCCCATGGTGACGCGCTCCATCGAGCGCGCCCAGAAGCAGGTGGAAGCCCGCAACTTCGATATCCGCAAGCACCTTTTGGAATACGACGATGTGATGAACAAGCAGCGGGTGGAAATCTACAAGCTGCGGCGGGAGCTTCTGGAAGGCAAGGGGCAGAGCGAGTACCTGGCGCAGAAGATGGAGGAGATTCTCGACTGGATCCTGGACACCTACGCACCTGAGGCGGCTGAGCCCACGGACTGGTCCATCCCCGAGCTCACGTTGCAGATGCAGCGCCTCTTCGGCATCGATCCGGTGAAAGCGGGCGTCGACTTTCAGCGGGTGTCCTATCGGGAGCTGCGGGAGATCCTGTGGAATTCCATCCAGTCCAAGTACGCCCAGAAAGAGGCAACCCTGGGCCCGGAGATCATGCGCCAGCATGAGCGGCTGGTGATGCTCAACGTCATCGATACGCAGTGGAAGGACCATCTGCTCACCATGGACCACCTGAAGGAGGGGATCGGGCTGCGCGGCTACGGTCAGAGGGATCCCCTCACGGAGTACAAGCGGGAGTCCTTCGAAATGTTCGTGGCCATGAAGGAGCGCATCGAAAACGACATCGTCCGCTTCCTGTTCCTGATGGAGCCGGTGATCCAGAAGGAGCGCGAGCGGATGCAGGAAAAGCGAGAGCGGGATCTGACCTACTCCGCCCCCGCCAAGGAGGCCGCCGAGCCGCGGCGCACTGCAGCGGGGCCCAAGGTGGGGCGCAACGATCCTTGCCCGTGCGGCTCAGGGAAGAAGTTCAAGAAATGCCACGGCGCCAGCGAAGGGAAAGTGGTCCACGGAATGCGCGGATGACGCAAAGCAGCGGGGGGTTCGGTTCATGAACAAGGGGGCGGTTCCGGAAGCACTGACGTTCGATGATGTGCTGCTCCAGCCTGCCAGGAGCGAAGTTCTGCCTTCCCGCGTCGACACCGGCACGCGCCTGACGCGGAGGATTCGCCTGAACATCCCCATCCTCTCCTCGGCCATGGATACCGTCACGGAATCGCGCCTGGCGATCGCCATGGCGCAGCACGGGGGCCTCGGCGTAATCCACAAGAGCCTCGGCATCGAGGAACAGGCCGTGGAAGTGGATAAGGTGAAGCGGTCGGAGAGCGGGATGATCGTGGATCCCATCACCATGCATCCTGACAATCGGATCTTCGAGGCGCTGGAGGTGATGAAGAAATACAAGATCTCCGGTGTCCCGATCACGGATGCGGGGGGAAGGCTGGTGGGAATCCTCACCAACCGGGACCTGCGCTTCGAGACGCGGCTGGATCTCCCCATCTCTGATCTGATGACCCAGAAAAACCTCATCACCGTGCCGGTGGGCACCACGCTGGAGGAGTCCAAGCGACTTCTCCATCAGCACAAGATCGAGAAGCTCCTGGTGGTCGACAAGGACTACCACCTGAAAGGGCTGATCACCGTCAAGGATATCCAGAAAAACATCAGGTATCCCAACGCCTGCAAGGACCACCTGGGACGTCTGCGGGTGGGCGCCGCCATCGGGGTGGGAGAAGAGGCCATGAACCGCGCCCAGGCGTTGGTGGAGGTCAAGGTGGACGTCCTTTTCATCGACACGGCCCATGGGCATTCCAAAGGGGTGCTGGAGACGGCGCGGGCGATCAAAAAATCATTTCCCGAGATGGAGCTGGTCGCGGGCAACGTGGCGACCGAAGAGGGGACTGAGGATCTGATCCAGTGCGGTGTGGATGCGGTGAAAGTGGGCATCGGCCCCGGTTCCATCTGCACCACCCGAATCGTGACCGGCGTGGGAGTACCCCAGATCACGGCGATCACCGAATGCGCGAAGGCGGGCAAGAAGCATGACGTGCCGCTCATTGCCGACGGCGGAATCAAGTACTCGGGAGACATCACGAAGGCGATCGCCGCCGGCGCCCACAGCGTGATGATTGGAAGCTTGCTGGCGGGAACGGAGGAGTCTCCCGGCGAGACCATCCTGTACCAGGGACGGACCTTCAAATCCTACCGTGGCATGGGGTCCCTGGCGGCGATGAAACGCGGCAGCGCCGATCGCTATTTTCAGGAGTACGAGTTCGAGGAGCAGAAGCTGGTGCCGGAGGGAATCGAAGGCATGGTGCCATACAAGGGGAGCGTCTCGGCGCTAGTTCCCCAGCTGGTCGGGGGCCTGCGCTCCGGAATGGGCTACTGCGGCTGTGCCGACATCGAAGCCCTCCGCCGGGAAGCCAAGTTCCTCCGCATCACCTCAGCAGGATTAAAGGAATCCCACGCCCACGACGTCATCATTACCAAGGAAGCCCCCAACTACCGGACGGAATAGCGGCGATCGTCGATGGTGATGCCTCTCGTCTCCCCACCCAGGTCCGTCAGGCGGACCGTGACGGCATTCTCCGGCCGGTAGGATCCGAGACGGTCCGGCCACTCCACGATGGCCACCCCATCCGTTCCGAGGATTTCCTCCAGTCCCAGCTCCCGAAGTTCCGTCTCCTTTTCAATTCGATACAGATCGATGTGATATACGGGCAGGCGCCCCGAGTAGAGGTTCACCAGAGTGAAAGTCGGAGAGCGGACTGCCGCGGGATTCACGCCCAGGCCTTCGGCCAGCCCCCGGGCGAACTCGGTCTTCCCGGCACCCAGGCCCCCCTCCAATAGCACACAATCCCCGGCGCGCAGGCCGGCTGCCAGGTCGCGACCGGCGGATCGGGTCTCCTCGGATGAGCAGGATTGCATGGCTGTGCGCGCGCCGAGGGGCTTAGCCGTCCCGGCGCCCTTCTCCACCTAGGAGTTTTCGTCTCCGCCCTTCAAGAGCTGGGCCATCGCGTCGGGGAGGTGATCGATGATGTCCCGGGCCATCAGCGCCAGCTCGCCGCGTCGAGTGGCACAGAGATCGGCGGAAAGGCCATGCAGATAAACGCCGAGAAGGATGGCGTGGAGGATGGGGATCCCCTGGGTCACGAATCCTGAGAGGATCCCCGTGAGGACGTCCCCCGAGCCGGCGGTGGCCATTCCGGGATTGCCCGTGGGGTTCACCCAGATGTTTCCGTCGGGATCCGAGATGAGCGTTCGATGTCCCTTCAAGACCAGGAAGCAGTGATGCTGGGTGGAGAATTTCTGGCAGATGGAAATGCGATTCTTCTGGACGTCGTCCGAGGAAATCCCGAGCAGCCGCCCCATTTCGCCGGGATGCGGCGTGAGGATGAGCGTCCGGTCCTTCCCTGACAGGGCTTCGGTATGGCCCTGGTAGGCGTTCAGCCCATCGGCGTCCAGGATGAGGGGTAACCGCGTCTCGCTCACCAGCTCCCGGATGAAGGATTGCGTCTCGGCGGCCGTGGTGAGCCCCGGGCCGAGCGTCAGGACCCCTTTTCCCTCAAGCAGCTTGAGCACCCGCTGGGTCGCCTTGGAAGAGACCGTTCCCTCGCGAGTCTCGGGAATGGGCTCGGTCATCATCTCCATCACCTGCGGGGCCAGGATCGGCTGGACGCTCTCAGGCGTGGCTACCGTGACCAGTCCCACCCCCGATCGAAACGCCGCCTCTGCGACCATCCGCGCCGCTCCCGGCTTCCCCTTGGAGCCCGCCACTACCAGCAGGTGTCCGTAGTCGCCCTTATGACTCTCCACCTTGCGAGGAGGCATGGTGTGGGCGAGATCGTCCGGGTCTGCCAGGTTGAGTCGCACTCCCTCCGCCTCCACCGCCTCCTCGGGAATGCCGATATCGGCGATATAGACCTCCCCCACCTTTTCTTCCGCGGGAAGAAAGATGTGGGGAATCTTGGGGCACCCGAAGGTGACGGTGGCATCGGCGTGAATGCAGATGCCGGGAATCTCGTTGGTGTCGGCGGAAAGGCCGGAAGGAACATCCACCGAGACGCGGATGGCGCCGGCGTTGTTCACGTCGCGCATGACTTCTTCCAGAAACCCTCGAACCCCGCCCTGGACGCCGATGCCGATCAGGGCATCCACGATCATCTCGAAATCAGCCAGCTCGGGCAGGAAGTCGTGCCAGGCGCGGATGTCGGTGATTTCCTGCACTTCCACCCCGGATTTCTCCAGGATCTTGAGGTTCACCAGGGACTCGTCCTTGGTGTCGGATTTCCGGCCGAACAGCAAGACCCGAAGCTCGTATCCCCGGTTGTGCAGGTGCTTGGCGACGACCATTCCGTCCCCGCCATTGTTGCCCTTGCCGCACAGGACGAGGATGTTCCGATTCTCCAGATCCTCGAAATGCGACTCCAGGTAGTCAACCACCTGCAATCCGGCGTTCTCCATGAGAACGATGCCCGGGATCCCATAATCCCGGGTGGCCCGCTGATCGATGCTCTTGGTCTGCTGAGCGTTGAGGATCTTCAAGGAGTGCTCCCCATGGAGTCGAAAATATAGCCGAACGCTGCTGAGAGCCGCAACCCGTTGCCCTCCCCACGAGCGAAGCTCTCTTTGACAGGCTCCAGGACCCAGCCCATAATGAGCGCCCTTTCTTGCAACCCCGGGGGTGTGTGCATGCTGCGATTTCTGACGGCAGGGGAGTCTCACGGCCCGGCGCTGGTCGCCATCGTGGATGGCCTCCCATCCGGCATGCCTCTGAAGGAGGAGGTCATCGACGCGCAGCTGGCGCGCCGCATGGGAGGCTACGGAAGGGGGGGCAGAATGAAGATCGAATCGGACCGGGCAAGGTTGCTGTCGGGTGTACGGTTCGGAAAAACCCTCGGAAGCCCCATCGCGCTGCTCATCGAAAACCGCGACTGGGTGAACTGGCGGGCGGCCATGGCGCTGGAGCGAGCGCCCTCGGATCCCGGCGCAGCCAGGAGGGTGACGAGGCCCCGCCCGGGACATGCCGATCTCCCCGGGGCACTCAAGCACAACACCCACGACGCCCGGGACATTCTGGAGCGCGCCTCGGCCCGGGAAACAGCGGCGCGGGTGGC
>JAKEFJ010000266.1 GCA_022616665.1 Acidobacteriota bacterium | reverse complement strand
TCCTGGCCGAGCGCCGGCGTGGTGAGGCCGGCCAGCGTGGCCAGGAGGCACACGAAGAACAGGCTGCGTCTTAGCATAGAGCCTCCTCTGAAGGGATACCTGTGCGGGGATGGGGGCGGGGGAAGGCACAACGCCCCACGACGGGGCATACCGCGGAACTTGGCCATCCGAACAACGGGTTTTTCTGAGTCAACGAGAGCCTTCCTACCTTTCCGACTCAACTTCGGATGGGAGAAGGACTCGGCTAGTAATTTGAATTTAGATCAGGAGTATCATCATGTCAAGCCCATGACACGCTGAAATTCTACTGGCCATGGCGGGTGCATGAAATGCTACAATAAGCCCAGGTATTTCCCGCCGCGGAGTGGAACGATGAGCCTCCGTGCTCATTTCAGCAAGCGGTTTCAGATCCTCATCCTGACAGGCATGGCATGGGTCCTTCCCATCTGGGCGCCCGCGCAGCAGATCTCCTACGATCCCCACAAATTCATGATCGCCCGATCTCATTACACGAAGGCCATGAAGCTCCTGGCCGATAACAAGCTCAGCGAAGGAGAGGGGGAGTTGCTGGAAGCGGTCAAGACCTTTCCGCAGCTCGCCGAGGGGTACATCGAGCTGGGGAATCTTTCCATGCGGCGGGGGGAATTCCGCGAGGGCCTGGAGCGCTACCAAAAGGCGAGCGTGGCCCTCTCCGAGCTGCAAGGGATCAAGCGGCTCCAGGAAGTGGAGAGGCAGCGTCAGCTCCAGGAGAGCATCGACCTTCTCAACGAGCGGATCAGCGATCTGAGCCGCAGCCAGCGGCCTTCCGACCAGGGCAAAATCCAGCAGGCGATGGTGCGCCTGGAGAAGCTTCAACAGGAAAGGACCAACGCCCAGCCCCCCACGGAGACCCCCTTCACACCCGAAGTCCACTTCCTGGTAGGGACGGCGCTCATGAAGCTGGAGCGCTTCGAGGAAGCCGGGAAGGAGTTCCAGAGTGCGCTGGCGCTGCGCCCGCGCTTCGGGGAAGCGCACAACAATCTGGCCGTGGTTTTCTACTACCGACGCGATTACCCGGCCTGCTGGGAGCACCTTCGTGCGGCGGAGCACGCCGGGATCCGTGTGGATCCGCAGTTCAAGGAAGAGCTATCCGCAGTCTTCCCGGAACCGGCAGGAGAGTGACTCCGTGAGGATTTGCATGCGAAAGAAAATGCCGGAAAAGAGCAGCCAACCGGCTGGCACCGGGAGGTCTTCCATGAGCAGATTTCAGCAAACCGTCTCCGGAATATGTGTCGGGGCCTTACTGCCCCTGGCCTTTGCGGCACCTTCCATGGCGGAGCCGCCGGCGATCTCTCCACCTCGGATGCCGGAGGTCCGCCAGCTCCACTTGACCTCGACTCCGTTGGACCTGCGATTGATGGTAAAGGACGAGCCGGGAGGCGGCCTCGCCACGACTCTGCCTCATGCCGCCTCTGGGAACATCTCCTTGCAGACAAGCGGCGGGGGCTGGTCGGGACTCAGCACTGCCAAGAAGACTTGGATTATCGTTGGAATCGTCGTAGGTGCCGCCGCCATCGTGGCGGTAGTGAGCAATAGTGGCGGTGATAACAACGGTGGCGGCGGCTATTAGCAGATTGGCGCGGCCTCTCGGGTCAGGTTAGCGGCGAGGAAGCAGGGCCTCGCCAAGCGATCGGACGGAGGAATAGAGGTAACCCGAAAGAAATAGCAGGACGAAGGGAAGAGAAACATAGATTTCCTTCCGCATCGCGTAGGCGAGCACGAAGACGAAGTAGAGGGCGGCGACGAACTCCAGGAGGACCAGGGGGGAAAGCCGTCCGCGGTACCCGGCTCGAGTCGAAGGGGCTTTGTTCCCCCGCACGCTCAGTTTGGGCGTCCTGACGAAGTCGGTCCTCCGGCCCCAAAGCGCCTCCAGCACCGCCAGCGAATTGTTCACGCAAAGTCCCATTCCCACCGACATCAGGCATGGTAGATCCCACAAGGTGGCTCCCCATCGCGAGCGCAGCTCCTTCTGCGAAAGCAGGTAGAAGGCCAGAACCGAGCCGCTCCCAAACAGGAGAATGGGAAGATCCAGCGTCATGAGCTGGTGCCATTCCATCCGCTCGCGGATGCGCATCACGGGGAAGTAGAGGAGCGATGCTGCCACCATGAGCAGGTAAGCCACGTTGCTCGTCAGGTGGAACACGGCCTCGGTCTTGATCCGCACAGACAGGGGACTGCTCAGGATGGAGGGCAAAAGCTTGAGGCCGGTCTGGATCGAACCCTTCGCCCACCGGTGTTGCTGCGACTTGAATGCGTTCATCTCCACCGGCAGCTCCGCGGGTGCCACGACATCAGGAAGAAATACAAAGCGCCACCCTCCCATCTGCGCGCGGTACGAAAGATCGAGATCCTCCGTCAGGGTGTCGTGCTGCCATCCCCCGGACGCCTCGATGCACCTCTTGCGCCATACTCCAGCGGTGCCGTTGAAGTTGAAAAAGCGGCCTGACCCGGACCGAGCCGCCTGCTCGATGACGAAGTGGCCGTCCAGGAAAATCGACTGAACCCGGGTGAGGGCGGAATAGCCCCGATTGAGGTGACCCCAGCGCGCCTGCACCATACCCACGCCGGGATCCGCGAAGTAGGGCAGGATTTTCCGGGCGAAATCAGGCGGGGGAAGAAAATCGGCGTCGAAGATCGCCACGAACTCGCCCGACGCGACCATCAGCCCCTCTTCCAGCGCCCCTGCCTTGAAGCCGGTCCGCGACTGGCGCTGAAGATGCCGAATGCGGAATCCCAGGGCGGAATACTCCTCGACCTTGCGGCGGCAAAGCTCCCCGGTCTCGTCCGTGGAGTCATCCAGGATCTGAATCTCCAGACGGTCTTTGGGGTAGTCCAGCGCGCAGGCGGCGTCGATGACCCGACCGGCGACGTAGATCTCGTTATAGAGCGGAATCTGAACCGTAAGCGCAGGGAGGGAGCCCGCGCCGGGAAATGGGGTGGTCTTTGCTTCACGGCGTCGCAGATAGAGGACGATGAGGCTGAGGCGATGCAGCCCGTAAATGCCCAGCAGGGTCATGCAGGCGAAATAGGCTGCTAGCAGCACGTCCTCAGCCAGCGTCATTCTCCCGCTCCGGCCGATTGCGGCGCCTTCGGATCGCCTGATATTCTCCCGCCATGCCGGAAGAAGAGAGGAGGTCTCGACGCAGACTTATCGTCCTGGGCCTCCTCACGGAGATCGGGTACCTCCTGATCGGTCACCCGGCTACCTCGCTCCCCGTCAGGATCGGCATCCAGTCGGTTCTGTTCGTGCTCTACTTGACGGCGATCCACGAAGCCTGCCACCGGTCGCTCCTGAGAAGCCAAGCGCTTGCGCTGCTGGGCCTGGGGATTTTGTTTCGGATAACCCTGCTTTTTCAGGCGCCGTTTTACTCCGGCGATCTGTACCGGTACCTCTGGGACGGCCACGTTCAGGTCGCCGGTCACCTGAATCCTTATCGCTACGCGCCGGCGGATCCGATCCTCGCGCCGCTCCATGACGACATCCATCCGCTGGTGAACCACCCGGATATCCCCACGCTCTATCCGCCCGTTGCCCAGGCTTTGTTCGCCGCGGTGGCGCTGGTGGGCGGCACGGTCGCGGGGATCAAGGCCCTTATGCTCCTTTTCGACCTGGCTCAGATGTTCCTCTTGCGCGCCATGCTTCGTGGCGGTGGGCTGAGCGCGGGGAGAATTCTGATTTACGCGTGGAGCCCTCTGGTGATCACGGAAGTGGCGGGCAACGGGCATCTGGATGCCG
>JAKEFJ010000041.1 GCA_022616665.1 Acidobacteriota bacterium | reverse complement strand
CGATCTGCAGTGTGGCGCCCATGCTCCCTTCTATCGTCCGGCGGCCTCCGCTTTGGCTAAGAGCGGGAAATCACCCTCCGTGCTTCATAACAACTGCTCCGGAAAACATGCGGGCATGCTCGCACTGGCCAAGTTCTGGAAGGCACCCCTGGGAAGCTATCTCGCACCGAGCCACCCTGTGCAAAAGGCGGTATTGAGAGTTCTCTCCCAGTACTGCAATGTCTCGGAAGCGGCGATTCTGGGAGGGGTGGATGGGTGCTCGGCGCCTACTTTCGCGCTCTCGTTGCGCCAGGCGGCCCAGGGGTACGCGCGGCTGATGGATCACCGCTTCGGCTCCAGAGAGGATCAGAACGCTGCCGACCAGGCTGTGTCGGCGATGCGGAGCTACCCGGAAATGGTGGGCGGCACCGGCCGATTGGACAATGTCCTGATGCGTTCAGTGGGGAAGTCCTTCATCGCCAAGATCGGGGCGGAAGGCTTCTACGGCCTGGCCTACCGGGACCAGGGCAAGGGGATAGGCATCGCCTTGAAGATCGCAGATGGCAACGGGGATCGGGCCCGGGCCACCGCTACGGTCGAGTTGCTCGTGCAGCTGGGACTGCTGGGAAGGGTCAAGGCGGCACGGCTGCTGGGCTCCCAGGGTCTCCCGCAGGTTCACAATGTCCGGGGGAAATCGGTCGGGCGAGTCGCCGGACTCTTCCAGATCGCCTGAGGAGGCCAGGGCACGCTTGGAGAGGGCTGACTCGCGGACCGGCGGGACCCCGTGAGCCGGCTGCGCCCGGGGTGGCCGGAGACCGCGTGCTATAATGACCCAGCTTTTGAGCCTCCCTTCCGCGGCCGGCAGGCGCCACACCCTGGATCGGGGGCCTTCCCCGGTTGACCCGGCGATGGGGTAGAGTCATGGGAACCAAAATCCTGGACGTCAAGGACGGCAATTTCGAAGAGGAGGTCCTTCACTCGCAAATCCCAGTGCTGTTGGATTTTTCCGCCGAGTGGTGCGGTCCCTGCCAGAAAATGGTTCCCATCATGGAGGAGATCGCCACCGAGTTCGAGGGTCGGGCCAAGGTGGGCAGTGTGGATGTGGGAATCGCCCAGGAAACCGCCGTGCGCCTTGGCGTCCTGTCGGTACCAACCGTCATTTTCTTCAAGGGTGGCAAAGTGCAGGAAAAGGTGGTGGGGCCGGCCCAGAAGAGCGCTCTCGTTTCCCGCCTCCAGCGGCTCCTCTAAGCCCCCCCTTCGATGGCGTCGCTACAAGAGCTTCTCAACAACTGGAGCAACGACCTACGCCTGCTCCTGGAGCCGCGCCTCCAATCGTTCTCGCCGCTCGCCTACGTGATCGTCTTCGCCGCCGGAGTTCTAACCTCCTTCACCCCCTGCGTCTATCCCATGATTCCAGTGACGGTCACCTACATCGGGGGGTCCCAGGCCGGATCCAAAAAGCGCGCGGCGTTGCGGACCTTGGTCTACGTGCTGGGTATCGCCATTGTCTATTCCGCCCTGGGGGCGTTTGCGGCCTTGACGAAGCGCTTCTTCGGCCAGATCTCCACCAACCCCTGGATTTACTTCGCCGTCGGGAATGTGATTATCCTGTTCGGCCTCGCCATGCTGGATGCGGTGGTCATCCCCATCCCGGGAGTTCTCACACGGGGCGCCAAGGGGGGGCGCAACTTACTGGGTGCGCTGGTCATGGGGATGGCGTCGGGGCTGGTCGCGGCGCCCTGCACGGCGCCGGTTCTGGGAACGCTGTTGATCTACGTGGGCTCGAGCGGCAGCGTGGCATACGGAGCGTCCCTCCTCTTCACCTTCGCCTTTGGGCTGGGTTTCCTGCTCTTGATTCTGGGCACCTTCGCGGGTGTCCTGGCGTCCCTGCCGAAGGCAGGGACCTGGATGGTGACGATCAAGAAGGTATTTGGTATCGGGATGATTCTGATAGGAGAGTATTTTCTCATTCGCATGGGAAGGCTCATGCCGTGAACCGCGCCCATCGGCCGCCGATTCCATTCGTCCACCCGAACTTCGCTTTGGCTCCACCGCGGACCCGATGACTCCTCCGACTCCGCGAAAGGACCCCAGGCCAAGGCTCTCCCGTCAGCGGGTCATCCTGGCGGGAATCCGTTTGCCCCGGCAGGTTTTCTCCGAGGTGGAAGAGCACCTGGAAGAGCTGCGGCGCCTGACCGAGACCGCGGGCGGAGTCGTGGTGGGAACCTTCGTGCAAGACCGGCCTCGTCCGGATCCAGCCACGGTTTTGGGCAAGGGCAAGGTTGAGGAAATCGGACGGTCGTCGGAAGCTCTTCAAGCGGGGTTGTTGATCTTCGACGAGGACCTTTCGCCGGCTCAGGCCCGTAATCTGGAGCAGTCGGTGGGAATTCCCGTCCTCGATCGGGCCGGGCTCATCCTGGACATCTTCGCGGTCCGGGCGCGCAGCCGCGAGGCGAAGGTCCAGGTGGAGCTGGCGCAGCTGCGCTACCTTCTCCCACGGCTGACCCGTCGCTGGACTCACCTGGAGAGGCAGGCTGGCGGCATCGGAGTTCGGGGAGTGGGGGAGACACAGCTGGAAACCGACCGCAGACTGGTCCAGCAGCGGATCGCGCGCTTGGTGTCCCAGTTGGGTCAGATCGAGCGGGAGCGCTCCCAAAGACGGAAGCGACGGAAGGAAAAGACCCAAGTGGCCTTGGTGGGATACACCAATGCAGGCAAATCGACGCTCCTCAATCGCCTGACGGGAGCTGGGGCTTTCGTGGAAGATCGCCTTTTCGCCACCCTGGATCCCCTGGTGCGACAGGGGCAGGAGGGGTGGGATCGTTTCCTCTTCATCGACACGGTGGGGTTCATTCGCAAGCTGCCTCCCCAGCTGGTGGCGTCATTTCGCAGCACCCTGGAGGAAGCCCGCGAGGCTGACATCCTGCTTCACGTGGTGGATGTGAGCCATCCAGGCTTCGAGGATCAGATGAAGACCACCCGGCTGGTGCTGAAGGAGATGAAGCTGGACGAAAAGCCAATCCTCAAAGTCTTCAACAAGGTCGATCGAATCGGATCGTCGCAGGAGAAGGAGCAGGCATCGCGGACGGATCCGGAGGCGGTCTTCGTATCGGCGGCGCGCGGCGAGGGCCTTGAGGAGCTGAAGCGCCGCCTCGAGGCTGTCGCGGCCGACGAGACGGTGGTGGGGCTGGCCGCCATCTCCCCCTCGGCAGGGCCGGTCATCGCCCGAATTCATGCGCTTTCCCGCGTCCTGGGAAGCCGGCTCGTGGACGGAAAGCTGCAAATTCGCTACCGTGCCAGCCGCAAGGATGCGGCGGTGCTGAATCGGCTGATCCAAAAGGAAGGGGAGGCCTGATGGGCAAGCGGCTTCGAATCGGGGTGATTTTCGGCGGGCGGTCGGTGGAGCACGAAGTTTCCCTGATTTCCGCCCGCTCCATCTTCCAGCACCTCAGTGGAGATCGTTACGAGGTGGTTCCCATCGGCATCACGCGTCGGGGTCGATGGGTCACTTCGCAGGATGGGGCGGCCTTGCTCCGGGAGGGATTGGAGTCGGCCGGGGCACAGACCTGTTTCCTTCCGCCGGATCCATCCGTTGGAGGCCTGGTGATTCCCGGGCCCGCTGGGACGACCGTCCCCCTGGATGTGATTTTCCCAATCGTCCACGGGGGCCACGGCGAAGATGGAACGTTGCAGGGGCTCCTGGAGCTGGCCGGCCTTGCCTACGTGGGTGCCGGAGTTCTGGCCTCGTCCGTGGGAATGGACAAAGACCTGATGAAACGGGTGTTTCGTGATGCCGGGCTGCCGGTGGTCCGAAGTCGGACCCTGTTGCGCAAGGAATGGGAAGGCTCTCGTCACGAAATCCTCGAATCGCTTCCGCCGGCTCTGGGCTTCCCGTGCTTCATCAAGCCCGCCAACACCGGCTCCAGTGTTGGCATCACGAAAGCGAAGACCCGGAGAGATCTCGAGGCTGGGCTGAATCTGGCCTTCCGCTATGACCGGAAGGCGGTGGTGGAAGCCGGGGTAGACGCCCGCGAGATTGAATGCAGCGTGCTGGGAAACGACAGTCCTCAGGCCTCGGTGGCGGGCGAGATCATTCCCTGCAATGAATTCTACGATTACGAGGCAAAGTACCTGGCCGAGGGCTCTGAGCTCCTGATTCCGGCACCGCTCCCTCCCGTGACCGCTGAGGAAGTGCGCCGCCTCGCGGTGAGCGCGTTCAAGGCGCTGGATGGATCGGGAATGGCACGGGTGGACTTCTTCCTGGATCGCGGCACCGGCGCTATCTATCTCAACGAGGTGAACACGCTCCCGGGTTTTACACCGATCAGCATGTATCCGAAGTTGTGGGAAGCCAGCGGAGTTCCGTACCCCGCCCTTCTGGACCGGCTCATCGACCTGGCCCTGGAACGGCACCGGGAAAAGGCGCAAGCAATCAGCGATTTCGATCCCCCTTCCAGTGCCTTGAAACCTTGACAACCCACTGGCAGCGCATTATCGTAACTCGGTGATTGTGGAAAAGGCATACTGGTTCTCTCCATGACAGACACCGGCGTACTCGTCCTCAACCGTTTATTCCAGGCCATTCAGATTACTTCCGTCCGACGGGCCTTTTGCCTGCTCTACAAGGGCGAGGTTCGCGCCGTGGCCCCCGACTACACCACCTACGGCTGGGAGGATTGGAAGGACATTCCGCCGCAGGGGGACGACGAGTTCATAGCGACGCCCGGCTTCAGGATACGAGTACCGCGGGTGGTGTTGCTGCTCCACTTTGATCGGCTGCCGCGGCACGATGTGCGATTCACCCGCAAGAACATCTTCTTCCGGGATCGAAACCGGTGTCAGTACTGCGGTGGAAGGTTTCCCACCAGCGATCTCAACCTCGATCACGTGGTGCCTTTGTCGCGGGGCGGAAAATCCAGCTGGGACAACGTGGTCTGCTGCTGCGTGCGTTGCAACAGCCGTAAGGGCGGATTGCTTCCGCACGAAGCCAGGATGCACCTCATCAAGCTTCCCGTGAAGCCCCGGTGGCATCCCTTCGTCAAGCTCACCTTCAGCCAATCCCGCTACGAGTCCTGGAAGAACTTCCTGGACGTGGCCTACTGGAACACCGAACTCATTGACTGAGAGTCCTCGATTTCCGCGCGCTCCTCCCGCTGGCGGCTCCAGATGGAGTGTGATATTTTCCCGCCATCATGAACCGCGCGTACCGTGACGGTGGGGGCGGCTATTCCCTGGGAATTGGCGGCGCCATCACGCCGGCGGTCAAGTACCTCGTCATCGCCAATGCCTCGGTCTTCCTCCTGAAAGTCCTGCTCGCAAGCCTCGACCTGGAGGCGGTATTCCTGCGTCTCTTCGGGCTCGTTCCCAGCTTGGTATACCGCAGCCTTTTTTTGTGGCAGCTGGTCACCTACCTTTTCATTCACGGTGACCTCGGGCACATCCTGATCAACATGTTCATGCTCTGGATGTTCGGCGCGGAGATGGAAAGGACATGGGGGACGCGCCGCTTCCTCAATTACTATTTCCTCACTGGAGTCGGGGCCGGAATCGTCACCTGCTTTTTCTCGCCCCAAAGCCTCACTATTGGCGCTTCCGGCGCCATCTTCGGTGTGATGCTCGCCTACGGAATGACGTTCCCGAACCGGGAGATCCTCTTCTGGTTCATCTTTCCGATGAAGGCGAAGCACTTCGTGCTCCTCATGGGAGGAATCGAGCTGCTGGCCTCCGCCAACTGGGTATCGGACGGCATCGGCCATTTCGCCCATCTGGGAGGGATGCTCTTCGGATACATCTACCTCAAACGCGCCTGGAGGCTGAAAGAGTGGGTGAGCGAGATGCGCTGGAAGGCACGCCGGCGCAGGTTCGAGGTCATGGACGGGGAAGAGGAGAGAAAAAAATACCCCTTCCACTGAGTGGAAGGGGCATCGCGAGAATCCTGGGGACTGCTCCTGGCCTACTGGCAGTTCTGGTTCAACAGGCTCTTGAGGAGCAGGGAAACATAATTGTCCGGCGCGCCCTCAGGAACCACCGACCGATAATAGTTCAACACCACGCCATTCTGAAGCACCCCGATCCAGAGCGCCCGGTTGCGCGAGATGGCCGCCACCACCTTCGTGCAGCTCGGTGAGAGCGTGATGGTACCACCCACCGGCTCTCCTATTTTCGGATTCTGAGCTGGAGGGATGACGGGAACTTCGATACCCCCATCCGGCAGGATATAGGGCCCATCAGCCTGAGGTCGGCCATGGGCACCAGAGAAAAGAAGATCCTGCGACAGCCATACGGGTGGCGAGTGCCGAACCAGTTCCAGAAAGAAGTCCCGTGGACTGGAAATCAGGTTTCCCGTGAGCGGGTCGAAGGTGGCCAGCATCACGCTTGTGTTGTCCCCCGTTTCGACCCACATCAGATAGCCGGTTCCCGAGGCATCCACGCCTGCCTGCGGGCGCTGGTGGTTGCGAGGCGTGTCGGTGAGGTAGCCGGGCTGCGTCCAGCCAAGGCCGTCGAAACGGGAATAGGCGATCTGATCGAAGGATCCGTGGGTCCGAGTCCAGATCAAAATCGGACCGGAGGCTCCCGCGGTCTGCACCAGGGTCGGATCCCGATCCGCCGCGGAGTCCAGGGTGGGGGTGATCATCCCGCCCACCTGGATGCCATTCGGAAAGAGTCGGGAATACTTCAGTGCCGTCGCACCGGGAGAATGGGCACCCGGCGCCTGCACCACCTCCACGGAGTACAGCGTTCCGTCGGGGTCGACGGCCTGAACGACTGCCCAGGTTCGAGAGACGAGGAGAAGGGCGGCGGCCGAAATCAGCATCCATCGAGCATACTTTCTCATCGTCGCACCTAGCTCGGGTTCTTGAAGTTGAGAATCTTGCTCACATCAAAGGTCTTCAGGAAATCCTTCAGGAAGTCCAGACCCGGGTAGAACTCCTGCAGTTTCCCAAAATAGAAATCCGACTCCTTCTCGTTGCCTTGCAGGAAGTGAATTTCGCCCAGCAGGTAGTAGCAGGTCTTCACGACATCGGTGTATTGCTTGCGCAGTGCCATGCCGAGCGCCCTGCGCCCATAAAGCTCCGCCTTACGCAGGGAACGCAACTGCATGTAGGCGAAGCTCAGGTCCTGGAAGCACTCGGTGATGCAGCGCTGGTTTCGTCTCGGTCTTGCCAGTCCCAATGCCTCATGGATGTGCAAGATGCCCTCGCGATAGTCCCCAGCCAATATAAGGCAGTAACCGAGGTTGTCCAGGTAATGCTCGGTCGGCCACCGCTCCGCCAGACCTGCCTCCCGGGCAATTTGCAGCGCCACACGGTACTCGGCAATGGCCTCCTGGAAATAACTCTGCATGAGGTAGAGATTCGCCAGGCGATTGCGGGCAATCGCCTTCCAGTGCGGCTCCAGGAAAGCGCTCTCGGCCAGCGCCTTCTTGCAATAGAAGAAGGCGCGATGGATGCGTCCCTGCTTGGAGAGGCTGGAGGCCAAGTTGGCGGAGGCCATGAACAGGATTTGCGGGTCCGTGCATCTCAGCAGGATTTCCCGGAGGCCATGCTCCGCGGCACGGAAATCCCCCAGACAGAGATGAACGGTGCTCTGGTTGCAGACGCTGCGGTCAATCTCCTTGGAGTCTCCCGCCGAATCGGCGAGCTTCCGCGCCAGGGCGAACAGGTCCATGGCGGTCTTGAAATTCCCGCGGCGAATCTCCTCGTAGGCTTCTTTCGTGAGCTGGTCGTAGCTTTCTTTCCATGTCTTGTCCATGGCCGACCTACTCTTTCTTGTGATCCCGTTCGTGGTGAGACCCTGAGGAAAATTCCAGGTCGCGAGATGCCTCGTCATAGTCGTTCCGCTTGAACCGAATGAAGTCCCAGACTTCGCGCTGCGACTCGATGTCGAGCTTTTGGAATTCTCGCAGGAAATCCACGTCCTTCTCGGAGATGCTGGGGGGGGCTTCCTCGTGGAAAAACTCCGCAATGTTGATCTGGAAAATGGTCAGAATTTTAAAGAGAGTTTCGAGGCTGACCTTGTACTCGCCATTCTCCATCCGGCAAAGATCCGATTGCTGGATGCCGATGCTGGCGGCCAACTCGGACTGGGTGAGGTTCCGATCTTTGCGCAGTGTTCGTATGCGATCGCCGACGAGAAGGGGTTGCCGGTACCTGGATTTGATGGAGTTCACGGCTGTTTTCCCTTTCGAGCCACGAATCCGTTAAAACCCTCGGCTGGAGAGGCTTCCGTCGAATGCTGATATCGCAAATTTCCCTTGACACGAATTGGGGCGGAACTTATAATCGCCCCGTCAGCTCACAAGACAGCTCGTCTCAAACGCCAAAATTCTGATGCTCGGGTCGCCAAAAAAAGTGACACGGACACATGGGACTCCGGCCATGAAATTCGGGGATCGCCACCTGTTGCCATGGAGAACTCCCGCTGTCTCATGTCAGAATCCCTGGCCTTATCTTTCGTCGGGTGGTGCTGAAGCGTCAGACGCTGGACGAAGCATCAGAAATTTGACGTAAGAGTAAGCCCATCAAGGGCCTTTGTCAAGGTGAAACTTTTACGGGCCGTCAGCCTGATCCAGCCGGTTCCACTCCCGTCCCCCCGGGCGGGCGACCTTTGAGAGGGTAGGTGGATGGAATACAGGCCGCAGGAGCGAAGCAGCTCAGTTTCCAAGTACTTATCGGATATCGGTGAGTTTCCCATTCTCACCCGGGAGGAGGAGCACGACCTCGCCGCCAGCCGGAGTGAAAAGGGCCAGGCCGGCGCGCTGAATGAGCTGGTCGAATCAAACCTCTCCTTTGTCGTCAAAATCGCCTCGGAATACAGGAACCTGGGGCTTCCCTTCGAAGATCTCCTCAACGAGGGGAACATCGGCCTGATTGAGGCCGCGCACCACTTCGACCACAACCGCGGCACCAAGTTCATCACCTACGCCATCTGGTGGATCCGGAAATCGATTCTCCGGGCTCTCTCCCAGCATTCCAACCTGGTTCGCATCCCCAACTACCAGCTCAAGAAAGTAAAGAATGTTCGCGCGACCGAGAGGGCTCTGGTGCGGGCGCTCGGGAGGCGGCCGGACAGGGAGGAGATTTCCCGCGAGCTTCAGAGCACCATCGCCAAGATCGACGAGATTCTCCAGATCAAGCTGCGCGAGCTTTCCCTGGATGACAAGATCGGGCGGGACAAGGACACTCCGATTTCCGATTACCTGGTGGATGAGGGATCCACCAACCCTGAAGAGGAGCTTCTCCGGGAAGAGAGCCAGAGCCTCATTCGGCTGGCTTTGAAGGACCTCAACGAACAGGAGCAGACCGTCCTGGTGAACCGCTTCGGCCTGGAAGGGGGCCGCACGTTCACCCTCAAGGAGATCGGCGAGCGGATGGGCATCAGCCGGGAGCGGGTTCGGCAGATTGAGGCACAGGCCAAGAAGCGGCTCAAAAAGCTGATCACGCGCAATAGCGCCCTGGCCAAGCCCACGCAGCGCCGGAGCGCCGATGCGGCGCTGGCGCGCCTCGAGCCCGTCAGGATGAGACTTTCCCACTGAGGCGGAAATGACGGGAGCGTAAGCCGGAACGGGGGCCCCTGGGCCCCCGTTCTTTATTTCAGGCGAGCCATTGCCGTGGGTCCCGGGCTGAGCTGGAGGCATCGGGGTGCATGTGTTATTCTCTCGGGCCAATCCAGGAAGAGCCAGGCCGCGCCGGGGTAAGGATTGACGTGAGATTGACCAGGGATCAAATCGACGCCATCACCCAAAACATGGTCCACACCCTGATCCGGGAAGGGACCATCTCCACCGAGGAGCCAGGGGGTGTCATCGACCGGCTGGTAGAAGTCTTCGCGGAGGACCTGGCCGTGGAGGACCAGCTGAACCAGGAAGTCCGAGAAATCATGGAAAAATACAGCGATGAGCTTGCCCGAGGGGACATCAACTACCAGGAGATGTTCCGGAAAATCAAGGCCAAGCTGGCCCGCGAGCGAAATATCATTCTCTAGGGATTCCATGCGCCTGAGTCACGAGAAAGTCGTTCACCTCTCCCATCTCATGCTGGACGCATTGCTGGATGACGACCGGGTGGATTACCACGGAGAGGAGAACGAGGTCCGCCAGAGGATTGTGGCGGCTCTGAAGGCGGAGCTTGAGCGGGAGGATGCCATGGAAGAGTCCGTCCGCCGCAAGATCGAATCCCAAAAGCGCGGCATCCCCGAGGGGAGCCCGGAGTGGGACCTCCTCTTTCGAAAGTACTATGAAGAGGAGCTGACCAAGGTGAAGCGGCTCCGGGAGTAATCGGGCCGTGGCTGCCCCCCGCCGTCTCGTGGTCGGAACTGCCGGCCACATCGATCACGGAAAGTCCCTCCTGGTCCGGAGCCTCACCGGAACCGATCCCGATCGCCTCAAGGAAGAGAAAGAGCGCGGCATCACCATCGATCTGGGATTCGCCTGCCTGGCACTTCCCGACGGCACCCAAGTGGGGTTCGTGGACGTGCCCGGCCACGAGCGTTTCGTTCGCAACATGCTGGCGGGGGTGGGTGGAATCGATCTGGTGCTGCTGGTCGTGGCCGCGGACGAGTCGATCAAGCCGCAGACTCGGGAGCACTTTCAGATTTGCAGGCTGCTGGGCATCCCCCGGGGGATCGTCGTTCTCACCAAGTCGGATCTCGTGGATCGGGAGGTGCTGGAGCTGGTGCGGCTGGAGCTGCGCGACCTGTTGGCGGATTCCTTCCTTCAGAGCGCCCCCGTCGTGCCCGTCTCCTCCAAAACCGGCGCCGGCTTGGAGGAGCTCAAGGCTGCCCTGGTCAGGATGTCCTCGGAGATCGCCGAGCGTCCCCCTGGAAGAGTCTTCCGGCTTCCCGTGGACCGTTCCTTCTCAATTCGTGGTTTTGGCACGGTCGTGACGGGGACCTTGATATCCGGGTCCGTGGCGGTCGGCGACGAGATAGAAATACTCCCTTCGGGGCTTCGTGCCCGGATCCGCGGGCTGGAGGTTTTCGGGGAAGCATGTAAGGAGGCGACCTCGGGCCAGCGCACCGCCGTCAATCTTCACGGCCTCGAGCCTGCCGCTATCCTGAGGGGGGACATCCTGGCGCCGCCCGGCGTTTTTGTCCCCACGAGGCTTCTGGATGTGAAGTTGGAGACGATCGAGGGAGAGGGGGGTCTGGACGATCTCGACTCGGTTCGTTTCCACCACCTGGCGACCGAAGTGATGGGTCGCCTCCGGCTGTCAGGCATCAAGCGGCTGGAGCCGGGGGAAAAAGGTTTCGCGCAGATCAGGCTCTCCCGCATGGTCGCCGCGTTGCCTGGGGATGGGTTCATCCTGAGAAGGCCGTCACCCGCCGCGACGCTGGGTGGAGGCGTAATCCTGGACCATCTGCCCCGCAAGCTGCGGGCTCCGGACGCGGCCGCCCTGGAGAGAAGGCTTGCGAGCCTGGAGAGTCCGGACTCGACCGTGCGCCTGCGAGAGTTCATCCGAGGCGTCGGGCGGGGAGGGGCGGATCTTCCCGCCCTGCGAGGTCGCAGCGGCTGGCAGTTTGATGCCTTGCACACCGCGCTTGCGCCCCTTCTCGCGGCCGGGAGCGTGATTCAAGTGCCCGGGGAGCCCCCACGCTACCTCGACTCGACCCTATTCGAGGCCTCGCTCGAGGAAATGGTCAAGCTG
>JAKEFJ010000040.1 GCA_022616665.1 Acidobacteriota bacterium | reverse complement strand
GGGTCCACGCTCAGATCGAGCCCCGCCCTCCCCTGGCTCATGCGGTCTTCTCGATGAGTATCGCCGCACCTTGGCCGCCGCCGACGCAGAGCGTCGCCAGGCCCAGCTCCTTTCCGCGTCGAATCATCTCCAGGCACAAGGTCAGGATCAGCCGTGCTCCGGTGCATCCCACGGGATGGCCCAGCGCGATGGCGCCACCGTTCACGTTGGTCACCGCCCGATCCATCTCGCCAATGGCGTGAGACCATCCCAGCTCCCTGGAGGCGAATTCCCTCGAGGCGAAGGCCCGCTCGCAAGCGATGACCTGCGCGGCGAAAGCTTCGTTGATCTCCACCAGCTTCACGTCGCGAAACTCCACGCCGGCGCGCTTCAGCGCCAGGGGCGTGGCGTAGGCCGGTCCCATGCCCATGGCCGCCGGGTCACATCCGGCAAAGGCCCAGGAGCGGATTCGCCCCAGGATGGGGTACCCCGATGCAAGCGCCCGCTCCTCGGAAGCCAGAACCAGCGCCGCGGCCCCGTCGGTGATCTGGCTGCTGTTGCCCGCGGTCACCGTGCCGAAGCGGCGATCGAAAACCGGTTTCAGCCTGGCCAGCGCCTCCAGGCTCTGCTCGGCGCGGAAGCCGATGTCGTCGGAGATCGCCTGCTCGTAGATGGGAGGAAGGAAGACCGGCGCGATCTCCTCCCGCAGGCGCCCGGAGGCGGTGGCTTTCGCCACCCGCCGGTGGCTCTCCAGGGAATAGAGGTCCTGCTCTTCCCGAGTGATTCCGTAGCGCTTGGCCAGCACCTCCGCCGTCTGTCCCATGTTGAGCCCGGCCACCGGGTCGGTCAGGCCCACTTCCAGAGCCACCACCGGCTTGAAGTGCCGGGGCCGGAATTTCATGCAGGTGCCGAGTCGCTGTGAAAAGCTCCTGGCCCGCATCGCTTTCATGAAGAGGTCCTGGGTCCCGGGAAGATAGAGAAATGGGATCTGGGACATCGATTCAACACCCCCCGCCAGCACCAAATCCGCCATGCCGGACTCGATGTGCAACGCGGCGTCCACTACCGCCTGGATGCCGGAAGCGCAGTTCCGGTTCACCGTATATGCCGGGACCCGGCGAGGAATGTTGGCTCTCAAGGCGATGACCCGGGCGATGTTGGTCGCGTCGGCGGGCTGGGCGATATTGCCGAAGATCACTTCATCGAGCTCGGCGGGATCCACGGTGGAGCGGGCCAGCGCTTCTGCGGCAGCCATGCGACCCAGCTCGCGGGCGGAGAGCTTTCTGAAAGCTCCCCAGGCCTTGACGAACGGGGTGCGCGCCCCTCCCACGATGACGGCGGCTGCGCGGGACATCGAGACGGGCCTCCAAGTGTTGCGTCTCTGAAATCAGGTTAACATCGAGGCCGTCGAGGCGCCCGGATCGCAAGGCACGCCGAAGTGCAGCGTTCCCAAAGCGGTACGTAAGCGAGGCGTAACGCCGCGAGCCGGGATGGATCGGCGGCCGAATGTAACATGATTTCGGAGACGCGACACTAGTCGCCTGTCGCATCCGGGGCGACATTCTCCCCGGGGCCGGAGTGCTTGCTCAGTCCGTACTGCTCGAGCTTCTTGTAGAGGTTGCTGCGAGGCGTGTCGATGGCCTTGGCGGTGGCGGAGATGTTCCAGTCGTACTCTTTGAGTTTTTCCGCGAGGAACTGGCGCTCGGTGGCATCCTTGAATTCCTGCAAGGTCCGGTACTGGGAGAGGGAGGGGGCCGGCGGCGCCGTGCTCGCCCCTCGGAGTGACGCCAGATCCTTGATGCCGATCAAGTCTCCCTCGGCCATGATGAGGAGGCGCTCCACCGCGCTCTTCAGCTCTCGGACGTTGCCCCGCCAGGGTAGCGCCGTCAGCTCTTTGATCGCCTCAGTGGCAAAGGCCATGGGGCGGCGATTGTTCTCCTGGGAGAATCGTTTGGCGAAGTGCTCGATGAGGAGGGGGATGTCCGATCGGCGCTCTCGCAGGGGAGGCACTTGAATGATCAGGGTGTTGATGCGGAAATAGAGATCCTCGCGGAATCTGCCGGCGCGGATCTCCGATTCCAGGTCCTTGTTGGTGGCTGCCAGCACCCGGACATCCACGTGCAGAGTCTTCGGCAGGCCCACCGGCTCCACTTCGCCGTCCTGCAGAACCCGCAGCACCTTGGCCTGGGTGCGGGGGCTCATGTCCCCGATCTCGTCCAGGAAGATCGTCCCGCCGTCCGCCTGGATGAATTTACCCGTCTGGCGCGAGACGGCGCCGGTGAAGGCCCCCTTCTCGTGGCCGAACAGCTCGCTCTCGATGAGCTCCTCGGGGATGGCGGCGCAGTTGACCTTGATGAAGGTGCGATCCTTGCGGACGGATTGCTCGTGGAGCCGCCAGGCCACCATCTCCTTGCCCGTCCCGCTTTCACCCCGAATCAGGACGGTGGCCTGGGTCGGGGCCGCTTTGGCCACCGCCCTGGAAATCTCCTCCAGCGCGGAGGAGGCTCCGATCATCCTGAAGCGGCTCTCTTTCTCCTCCCGGAAATCCCGGTTCTCCTCCTGCAGCCGCTTCTGCTTGAGGGCGTTGCGAACCGACGTGAGAACCCGCGCCTCCTCCAGCGGCTTCTCAAGGAAATCAAACGCTCCCTTGCGGGTGGCTTCCACGGCGGTGGCGATGGTTCCGTGCCCGGAGATCATCACCACCTCCGAGCGGTCTCCCCGCTCCTTGAGCCGCTGCAGCACCTCCAGGCCATCCGTGGACGGCATCTTGATGTCGAGCAGGATTACGTCGGGCTCCTCGCGGCGTGCCAGCTCCAGCCCCTCCTGGGGGGTGGCGGCGAGGACGCACTGGTGACCCTCATACTCCAGAATCATCCGGAGCGACTTCCGGATGTCCTCTTCGTCATCGATGATCAGAATCTTGGGCTTCATGGCGGGAGGATTGTAGCGCAAATAAAAGAAAGGGACGGGAGGGGGTTCATCCCGCCTCTCCCGTCCCGGGGTTGGCTGCGCTCGCTGTGGGGTTCTCTATTCTTCGTTTTTCACGACGACGAACCGCCAGTTCCCGCCGCCTCGGGGATCGTAAATCCGGAAGAGCACCTTGGCGCCGGGCCTGACTTTGGCCATCTCGCGCCGGTACTCCGCCAGACTGCTCACGGGAACCCGATTCACGGAGGTGACGATCTGGCCGCGGGTGAATCCCTGCTCGAATGCGTCGCTGGCCTGTGAGACATCGGTGACAACGACGCCGGTAATGCCCTCATCCAGATCCAGCTGGCGCCGGGCGTCCTGGTTCAGATTGTCGACGGTGATTCCGAGGCGACGCTCGCCGCCTTGCTCCGAGTTTTCCTCTTCATCCTCTTCCTGCGGGCCGCGCTTCGCGTTGAGGTACTGGCCGCGGTCCTCCAGCCTGGCGGTGAGAACCGCGGGACGCCCTTCTCTCAGGACGTTCAGCTTCACGCGGCTGCCAGGCTCACGGGAGGAGATGATTTTCACCAGCTCGTCCATGCTATTTACGTTCTTGCCGTCCACGCCCACGATGACATCACCGGGGCGAAGCCCCGCCCGATCACCGGGAAGGCCCTTCTCGACGTCCTCGACCAGGGCTCCTTTCGTGTCCTTCAGCCCGAAGGCGTCCTTGAGATCGGTGTTGACGTTGCGCAGCCGAATGCCCAGGTAGCCCCGTTGAACATGGCCGGTGGCTTTGAGCTGGGAGAGGATCGCCTTGGCGGTGTTGATGGGAACCGCGAAGCCAATCCCCTGGCCGACGCTGGAGATGGCGCTGTTCACGCCGATCACTTCGCCGCTCACGTTCAGGAGCGGGCCTCCGCTGTTTCCGAAGTTGATGGCGGCGTCGGTCTGGATGAACTCGTCCAGCGACGGATCCTTGGAAAGCTCTCCCAGCTTGCGCCCCTTCGCGGAGACCACGCCCACGGTCACGGTGTGCTCGTAATAATAGGGATTGCCCACCGCGATCACCCACTCCCCCACCCGCAGGCCGTCGGAGTCGCCCATCGGTATCATGGGAAGCTTTCTTTCGCTGGTAATTTTGATGAGGGCCAAATCGGTCCCGGGGTCGGCGCCCACGACCTCTGCCTTGTAGTCGTTGTCGTCGCCTTCCAGGTTGACTCGGATCTTGTCGGCGCCCTCGATGACGTGATTGTTGGTCAGGATGTAGCCGTCTTCACTGATGATGAATCCCGACCCGCCGGAATCTTCCCTGCGCGGCTCCTGGTTGCCCGGCTTGCGGCCTCCCTGTCCTCCCGGGCCGAAGAAGAACTCGAAGGGGCCGTGGAAGTTCTGTTGGGATTTATTGGGATCCACCAGCTCGGTGGAGATGATGCTCACCACCGCCGGGTTCACCCTTTCGACGATGTCCGCAAAGGACGGGTAGCCGATTCGGCTGGAAGAACTGCTGGAAGCCGTGGCCGGCTCCGGGGACTGCCTGAGGGAGGCGGGCTGCATGACCGCATCCGCCAGAGACGCCGGAGTGAGCTTCACACCGGAGGCGAGCACCATCCCGAAGAGGATCGATGCCGCCGCGATGAGGGTCAGGGTGACTAGCTGCGCGTGCTTCTTCATGGAAGAACGGGCTCCCAGGGAAGTGCGTCCCGAGAAGGGAATCTGTGCAAGTATAGGTTCCGTCATGGCTTTAGATCAAGGCGGTTGAGTCAAAATTCGCTCGTTCCGCCTCCCTTTGGAAGTGGGTGACAGCCTCCGCCACTGACTGAAGCAGTGCGGCGCTTTCCACCGGTTTGTGAAAGATTCGACCTATCCCTAACCGCCGGGCCTCGGCAAACATTTCTTCCGAAACGTGCGCGCTGATCAGGAACGCCAGGCCCTTGAATCCGTCCTGCCGAAGCCTGCTCAAGAGCTCCAACCCCGTCATCCCCGGCATACGGTAATCCAATAGAATCAACTCGACGTCCCTCAGAAGCTCTCGATTCCCTTCCACCCAGGCGCCGCTTGGCGCCAGGCAGGGATCGTAGCCGTTCCTCCTGAAGAGCTTTCCGTAGCACTCCCGGGCTCCGGTGTCATCGTCGACGATGAGGATTCGATAACGGGTCATGGTTGTTTTCCAGACCCGTGCTGGAGCAATGAGCGTGCCATCGGACTCGGCCCGCGTTGGGAGGCGCTAAGTCCATTCTTCCCTGGAAATTGTTCAGACGCCGCCTGGCACGGGAGGCGCCAGGAGCGTCATTTTGACTTGAAGAGCATCCCTCATTCGCCGGGCTCGCCGTAGTCCTTGAGCTTGCGCTGGAGGGTCCTTAGCCCGATTCCCAGAACCTCTGCCGCCTTCGTCCGGTTGCCTCCCGTTTCCTGGAGCGTTCGAAGGATGGCTTCCCGCTCAATCTGTTCCATCGTGCGTACCGGACCGGTCGTCACCAGGACCTCTTCCGCCGCCTCGGGGGGAAGTTGCCGATACTCCTCCGGGAGATCCCATACATCAATCACCGGGCGGGTCGCCATGACCACCAGCGACTCCATCAGATTTCTCAGCTCCCTGACGTTTCCCTCCCATCGGGCGGCAATCAGGCAGCGCATGGCGGCCGGCGAGAGGGTCAGATTGTCGCGGGCGTTTTCCTTCTTGAAGTGGGCGAGGAAGTGATCCACGAGCAAAGGGATGTCCTCCCGGCGTTCCCTCACCGGCGGAATGTGCAGGGTCACCACCTTCAGACGATAGTAGAGATCGGAGCGGAATTTTCCCTCGGAGACCCGCTGCTCCAGCGAGGCATTGGTGGCGGCCAGGATGCGCACATCCACGCGGATCGTCTCCCCGCCTCCC
This sequence comes from Acidobacteriota bacterium, assembly GCA_022616665.1. Lineage (GTDB taxonomy): Bacteria > Acidobacteriota > Polarisedimenticolia > Gp22-AA2 > AA152 > AA152. The sequence continues at coordinate 24,373 of JAKEFJ010000040.1, read as the reverse complement.
ACCCTCATGAATGTCAGCTCCTCCAGGACGCGCAGCAGCTTGACCTGGATGTCCGGGGGGATTTCCCCCACTTCGTCCAGGAACAAAGTGCCCCGGTCGGCCAGCTCGAACTTTCCGATTTTCCGGCCGATGGCTCCGGTGAAGGAGCCTTTCTCGTGGCCAAACATCTCGCTTTCCAGGATGTCGGCGGGAATCGCGGCGCAGTTCACCGGCAGGAACCTCTCATTGTGCCGGGGAGAATTCTGGTGAATGGCGTTGGCGATGAGCTCCTTGCCAGTGCCGCTCTCACCGGTGATGAGAACACTGCTGCGGGTGGGGGCCACCAGCTGGAGCTGCTCGAAAAGCTGCTGCATGGCCTTGGACTTTCCCAGGATGTTTCCGAAGCGGTACTTCTCGTCCAGCCGGACCCGTAGCTCCGCGACCTCCCGCATCAGGCTTCGCCGCTGGATGGCCACCTCCACGCGGCGCCGAAGCTCCACGGTGTTCACCGGCTTCTGGACGTAATCGTCAGCGCCCCCCTTCATGGCCTCCACGGCCGATTCCACGGTGCCGTGACCGGTCACGAGGATGACCCCCAAGGTGGAATCCATCGCTTTCACCGCCTTGAGCAGCTCCATTCCGTCCATTCCAGGCATCATCAGATCGGTCACCACCACATCCGCCTCCAGACCGCCGCTCAGCTGCTCCACCGCCTCCCGTCCCGACCCCACGTCCACGACGGTGTGCCCCACTTTCTCCAGGGCCTTTTTCATGATCTCGCGGGAGGGGGCGTGGTCTTCGACGAGCAGGATGCGACCGGTGGCGTTCATGAGCTTTCGGCCTGTTCCCGGTAGAACATGCGGGCGGTTTCCAAGACCATGGCAAAGAGGAGCGGGCCCACCACGATGCCGATGAACCCGAAAAGGGAGAGCCCCGCGAAGACGCCCAGCAGCGTGATGACCGGGTGCACGCCCGCCATATTCTTCATGATGAGGGGCCGCACCAGGTTGTCGGCGCAGCTCACCACCACCGCTCCCCAGATCAGGATTCCCACCCCGGAAATGGTCGCCCCCGAGGCAATCTGGAGAATGCCTGCGGGAACCCAGATGAGGAAAGCGCCGAGCACCGGAATGAGAGAGAGGGCGGCCATGACCAGCCCCCACAGGAAGGCCCCGGGAAATCCAAAGATGAGGAAACCGATGGCCCCCAGGGCGCCCTGGAGCAATGCCGTGAGCCCCTGTCCCAGGACGAACCCGCGGGAGATCCGGTAGAAATCATCCATCAGCTTTTGCGAGTTCTTGGCGTCAAACGGGAGCAGCTCCTTGATGACCTGCTCCAGGCGGTCCTGCTCGCGCAACAGGTAATAGGTGAGGTAGAACATGACAAAAACCCCCACCACGACCCGCAGCGTGCCGGAAGCGATGGCTCCCAGGCTCGACTGGAGCCAGTCCAGGAATTTCGCAGCCCCCTCGCGGACGAGATCCGGGATGTTCCTTCCGAAGATCGTCAGGTTGATCTTGTCGGGGCTGAGCTGCTGGTACTGCTGGGCCAGCGTTTGGACTTCCTGAGTTGCCAGGACGCCGACAGTCACCAGGGGCCCAACCGCCACCATCAGGATGATCAGCAGCGTCACCCAGGCCGCGATGGTCGGACTCTTGACTCGGGAGATGATCCGGAGGTAGACAGGACGGAAGATCGGAGCAAAGACCAGGGCCGCGAGAATGGCGCTGAGGTAGGACTTGAGCCCCACCACCAGCATCGCGGACAGCAGTATCACGATCCCCAGGGAAATGAACCGGGTGGGCGGGCTCGTCACTTCTCCTCCCCTTGAATCATTTTCAGAAAGGCGGCCTCATCCAGCACGGGAACCCGCAGGGCGTTCGCCTTTTCCTGCTTGGATCCCGCCGACTCGCCCGCCAGAAGGAACGAAGTCTTCCGTGAGACGGAGGATGACACTTTCCCTCCGTGACGGGTGATGAGCCGTGTTGCTTCGTCCCGGCTCAAGGTGGGAAGCGTTCCGGTCAGAACAAAAGTCTTGCCTGCCAGGGGTGTCCCTTCCGGGTGTGCCGCGCGCGCTTCGTGCTTCATCATCACGCCTGCCTCCTGGAGCCGCCGCACCGCGACCCGGTTGCGCTCTTGACCGAAGAACTGCCGGATGGCGGAAGCCACCCGCGGTCCCACTTCGCTCACCCGCTGCAACTCGTCCTCCGTGGTTTCCATGAGCGCGTCGATGTCCCCGAAAGCATCCGCGAGCAGCTCCGCCGTCTTCTCACCCACGAAGCGGATTCCGAGGGCGAACAGCACCCGCGAGAGGTCCGCTCCCTTGGAGCGCTCGATCTGCTCCAGGAAATTCGAGGCGGACTTTTCCGCCATCCGGTCCAGCGCCGCCAGCTCCGCCTGCCGCAGGTGATAGAGGGAAGCGACGTCCTGGACCATCCTCTTCGCCAGGAGCTGGTCCACCAGTGCCTCTCCCAGCCCCTCGATGTCCATGGCGCGACGGGAAGCGAAGTGTAGCAGGGATTCCCTCAGACGTGCGGGGCAGGAAAGATTCGTGCAGCGCGAGATGACCTCTTCTTCTTCCTTGAAAAGCTCGGAGCCGCAAACCGGGCACGCTTCGGGCCAGACAAACGGCTTCGCGTCCGGGGGCCTGGCTTCCAGGATGACCTTGACGATTTTCGGGATGACGTCACCGCCCCTCTCGACAAGGACCCGGTCTCCGATCCGCACATCCTTGCGGCGCAGCTCTTCTTCGTTGTGAAGGGTGCACCGGGAGATGGTGGTTCCGGCCAGGGGAATCGGCTCCAGGATGGCCACCGGTGTCAGGGCCCCGGTGCGCCCCACCTGGACCTTGATGTCTCTCACCGTGGTGGTGGCCTGCCTCGCCGGGAATTTGTAGGCCACAGCCCAGCGAGGAGCCCGTGCGGTCTGTCCTGCCCGGCGCTGAAGCCCCAGGTCGTCCAGCTTGATGACGCATCCATCCACCTCGTAAGGAAGCGAATCCCGGCGCTGCTGCATCTCCAGGCAATAGTCTTCCACTTGCTTCAGCCCGTTCACCCGCCGGGCCAGGGGATTGACCTTGAAGCCCAGCTCCTTGGCCAGCATCAGTGATTCCCAGTGCGTGCCGGGAATCTCGGCGCCGCGCAGCTCCACCAGCTGCCAGACGAAGAGATCCAGGGGCCTTTGCGCCGTGAGTCTTGGATCCAACAGGCGCAGGGTTCCGGCGGCGGCATTGCGCGGGTTGGCAAAGGCAGGCTCACCGGCATCTTCCCGCTGCCGGTTCAGCGCTTCGAATTCCTTCAGGGGGAAGAAGACCTCACCCCGCACCTCGGCGTACTTCACGCCGCGGGGAAGACGCGAGAGCACGCTGCGGATCGTCCGGGCGCTGGAGGTCACCTCCTCTCCTTGATACCCGTCCCCCCGGCTCACGGCGCGGACCAGGATCCCGTCTTCGTAAATCAACGAAAGACTCACCCCGTCGATCTTGAGCTCACAGCTGTAACCGGGCGAAAGTGTGGCCCGCTCTCCCAGGACCCGGCGGAGTCGCTCCTCCCAATCCAGGATTTCCTCCAGGGAGTAGGTGTTGTCCAGACTGAGCATGGGCGAGGTGTGGCGCAGGGTGACCAGGGAATCCAGCGGCACGGTGCCCACCCGGCGGGTGGGCGAATCGGACGTGATGAGCTCGGGGTGGGCCGCTTCCAGATCCAGGAGCTCTCGCTCCAGGGCGTCGTACTCCGCGTCGCTTATCTCCGGATCATTCTCGACGTAGTAGCGGCGGCGGTGGTGCCAGAGCAGTCGTCGCAGCTCCTCGGCGCGTCGGCGGATCTGCGGACTAACGGGCGGAGCGGAGGACATCGGCCCCCTCGGCCGCCGGAAATCCCAGGGCCGACCCCTGCCGCTCGACCGAAGGAGGGGGGTTGCGCGGGAGGATGATGTGAAAGGTAGATCCGAGGCCCAGCTCGCTGTCCACTTCGATTCGCCCCCCGTGAGCTTCCACGGCGCGCCGGGCGATGGGAAGACCCAGCCCGGTTCCTCCCTCACGATGGGAGTAGAAGGGCTGGAAGAGGTTCTCCCGGACCTCCTGATTCATGCCCGGGCCGGTGTCTTGAATGGAAATCCGCACCTCCCCCTTCGGCTCCATGCGGCTTCGCACGCGGATGGTACCGCCTTCGGGCACCACCTGTTGTGCGTTGCTCAGGATGTTGATCACCGCCTGCCTGAGCTGCGCAGAATCGAAATCTACCGAAGGGAGCATCGGATCCAGATCGCGCACCAGTTGAATCCGGCGCGCCTCCGCTTCCGGCTGGACGAAAACGCAGATTTCCTCGAGAAAACGGTTCAAGTCCCTCGCGTCCATGTTCAGCTGGGGAGGGCGCGCATAGGAGAGGAAGTTCTCGGTGAGGTCTTTGAGCCGCCGGATTTCGCCCTTGATACTGCGCAGGAAATTCTTCACTTCGTCGGGGTTTCCAGGGGTCTTTCCTCCGAGCTCTTCCTCCAGCATCTCCAGGTTGATGGACATGGCGTTGAGGGGATTGCGGATTTCGTGGGCCATTTCCCGGGCCAGGGTGGCCACATGGGCCCGCCGCTCCGACATCTGCGCCTCCGTTTCCAACCGGCGGGTTCTCTGGACCAGCCTGAGGACGTAGGCGAATGCGCCGCCCAGCAACAGGAGCGTGACCCCTGCTCCCACCAGGGTTCGGGCGATCAGGCTCCGGCGCAAAGGTCGCAGATACTCCTCCACCTGATCCAGGGGAATGCCTACCTCGGCGATGGTTTTCCCGGTGGGATCCACCGCCTCGTGGATCGTCAGGACCTTTTTCTTCTCGTTTCCCAGATCCCACTCTTCCTCCACCGGTCCGCTGGACATCACCTTATCGTCGTGGATGGGCTCGAGTCGCCCGATCACACGGGTGCGCACGCCGCGCCCCACGACGTTTCCGGCCTTGTCGCGGATGGTGAAGAACTCACGAATTCCGCGCATCACGAATCGGCGAACCTGCGGCTGTTCGGCTTCAGGCAGGGTTTCGGGCGGCGCGAGAGGAACTTCGTGCGAGAGCTCCGGGCTCTTTTCCAGGGGTCCCTCGTGCTTGGTTGAGTCCTCCTCGGACAGCTGCTTCTTCACTTCCGAGAGGCTGTTCAGGAGATTGCGGGTAATGACCTGCTGGCTGAGATCTTTAAAGATGAGGTGGGCGACCACCGCCAGGGTCGCCAGAACCAGGACGACGAACACCGCTGCGGAAATCAGAAAGCTGCGGCGGAAAGTCGGCGGACCGGAAGAGGAGGAATGTGTGGCCATGATCGATTCTCGCCGGGGATCATAGCAGAGGCAAGAGTTGAGCGTCAAAAGCTTTGCGCGGAGAAACCCTTTTCTGACACGAAGATAGGTGCGCTCTGAGCGGCGCCGGTTGCATTGTGGCATCCCGAGGGGTGTGCTAAGGTACGCCTTCCACTCGCGAAGCTCGGCACCACGGAGAAAGCCATGGCTCCCAGGACGGCTGCGTACCTTCACCTGGTGATCCTCGCCTGCCTGCTCGCCTCGGAAGCTCGAGGCGGCACTTCTCCCCCTCCGGTGCCGAAGGCGGAGTACTCCGGGCGCCGCAGGGCACTGGCGGCGGGGTTGGGAGAAGAGTTGGCTCCTGGAGCTTTGGGTGTGCTCCTGCTGCGCTCCCTCCCGGAGCAGGAGAATGCGACCTTCCGGCAGGAGAGCAACCTGTATTACCTGACCGGGACGGAGATCCCCGAATCGGCGCTGATCCTGATCTTCGGCCGCCCCTCCCGGGCGGCTGAGGGCGCAGCGTCAGCGGCTCCCGCCCGCTACGCGGAGTACATTTACCTTCCCGAGCGTGACTACCGCCAGGAAAAGTGGACCGGGCCGAAGCCGGGCCCGGGGGCGCTTGACAAGGAAACCCTCAAACCCGACATCGAGCGTCTGGCCGCGATGCAGTTCACGGGATTCGATCAAGTCCCTGAAGGCGACTTTCCTCCGCGACGATGGCCCAAGGGGCCGGTGGAGCGCAGCAGCGATCTCCCTGGACAGCTCAGCCGGTTTCTGTCCGAAGCAGACGTCCTGTTCTTCAGCGCGGATCCGGGCGTCCCGGGCGAGCCCCTCAGCGGGGATCTGGCATTCCTGAACGACCTGCGCTCCCGCTATCCCCGGCTTCAAGTGAAGGACTCGTGGGAAGCGCTGGGACGCCTGAGGATGTTGAAGTCGCCTGCTGAAATCCAGCAGATCCGCCGCGCCGTGGAAATCACCTGCCAGGCGCTCCAGGATGCTCTCTCATCCGTGCGGCCCGGAGCCGCCGAGTATCAGGTGCAGGCGGAAGTGGAGCGCCGCTTCACCCTGGAAGGCTCCAGGCGTCCGGGGTACCCCTCCATCGTGGGCTCGGGGCCGAACTCCTGCATCCTTCACTACGACGCCAGCGAGAGAACGATGGTGCTGGGAGACCTACTTCTGATGGATGTGGGGGCCGAGTTCCGTCACTATTCCGCAGACGTGACCCGGACCTTTCCCGTGGGAGGCCGCTTCAGTGACGAGCAACGCAAGGTCTACAACCTGGTATTGAAGGCGCAGGAGGCGGTGCTGGGGATCATCAAGCCGGGGGTTCCGTTCTCGGAGCTGGATCGCACCGCCCGAAAGGTGATCGCCGACGCGGGCTATGGCCAGTTCTTCATCCATGGCACCAGCCACTATCTGGGCCTGGATGTGCACGACGCGGGGGACTCCTCGGCGCTGCTGCAACCAGGGATGATCTTCACCGTGGAGCCCGGGATCTACATTCCCGACAAGCAAATCGGGGTCCGAATCGAGGACGACGTCCTGGTCACGAGCTCCGGAGCGGAAATCCTGAGCTCCTGCCTCCCCCGGAAGGCCGATGCGGTGGAAATGCAGATCCGAAAAGCCCTAAAGTCCGGAACTCGTTGACGTAGCCGGATCCGCTATGCTAGATTTCGCGCTCCACGAAGCAGCTCACTCGTCGTTACTGACCATGGATTGAAAGCGCGGCGCCAGGGCGCTTTTTTTTGCGCCCTGAGCGGGACATGGAGAGGAGTGTGTGATGATTCGGAAGGCGTTGTCCGGGGCCGCGATTTCACTCTTGCTGCTGGCCATGGCCCCATCGGTGTTCGCCCAGGCCCGAGACAAGTCATGGGAGGTCGGCTACTTCGGCGGCGTGAATTTCTACGCCAACGAGCTGAAGATGGAAAACGCCTTCATGTACGGCCTCAGCGTGGGATACAACCTGCGCCCCGCACTGGAATTCGAAGCCACCTACGCCACTTCCGACGAGAGCAACATCCAGCAGCCGACATCCACGCTGTTCCCCGACGACCCGCCCGCCAGCTTCGTGTTCAATCCCGATTACACGGCGAAGCTGACCTCGTTCAACCTCAGGGTCATCGGAAACGTCGTGAACAAAATGCGCCGGTGGAAGCCGCTGGTCTTCCTGGAGGTGGGCCACCACGATATTGAGGTTCAGCAGTCTTCCGTGCCCGCGAACGACATCTCCGCCACCACCGTGGGCTTCGGAGGCGGAGCCCGATTCTATTTCAACGACTACCTGGCCGCCCGAATGGAGGGCTCCATCGAGTACGCCGTTCAGGACATCTACTGGAATAAGGTGCTGACCGTGGGGATGGTGGGGGTGTTCGGTGGCGCGAAGCCTTCCGACAAGGATGGCGATGGGATTACCGACGTGCACGACCGTTGCGCCGACACGCCGCACGGCGCCATCGTGGATCGTTACGGCTGTCCGCACGATCAGGACAAGGATGGAGTCTTCGACGGGCTGGACGCCTGTCCCGACACTCCCGAGAAGTGGCCCGTGGATGCCAAGGGATGTCCCACCGACGCCGATGGCGACGGCGTGCCCGACGGCAAGGACAAGTGCGCTGACACACCCAAGGGCGCCAAGGTCGATGCCGATGGATGCCCGATCGATACCGACGGGGACGGCGTGTTCGATGGGCTCGATGATTGCGCCGACACCCCCTTCGGAGCCAAGGTGGATGCGAAGGGATGCCCGCTGGATGCGGATAAGGACGCGGTGCCCGACGGATTGGATCAGTGCGATAAGACACCGGTAGGCGCCAAGGTGGATGCCAAGGGATGCCCGCTGGATTCCGACGGGGATGGCGTCTACGACGGCCTCGACGAGTGCCCCGACACGCCCAAGTGGTGGTCGCTCGACAAGCAAGGCTGCCCCACGCCGAGGCTGGATCGCCTGTCGCTGGTCATTCTGGAGAAGGTCAACTTCAAGTCGGGGAGCGCCGTCCTGGAGACCGACGCCGCGAAGACGCTGGACGAGGCGGTGCAGAGCCTGACCTACTGGTCCGACGTGAAAGTGGAGATTGGCGGCTACACCGACAACCGCGGCACCGCCGCCCTCAACAAGGCCCTGTCGCTGGATCGCGCCAAGGCGGTGAAGGCCTACTTCGCGTCCAAGGGAATCGATCCGGCACGGATGGAGGTCAAGGGTTACGGGTCCGAAAATCCCGTGGCGGACAACAACACTCCGGAGGGCCAGGCCCAGAACCGACGCGTGGAGGTCAAGAAGACGGGCGGCGATGAGAGCGTTCACCCGCCGCTTTCCTCCTACACGCCGCCTCCGTCGGCAGTGGCGCCTGCGCCGACTGCGCCGGAGCCCGAAAAGAAAGAGGAAACGCCCAAACCGGAGCCGCCGAAGCAGGATGCTCCGCCACCTCCCTCAGGGCAGTAGATTCCTCAGACCTTCATGACTTGTCAGGAACACGAACGGCCGGCAAATTGCCGGCCGTTCCTTTTATGCGCGTTTGCGCGCTTGCTCCTCTTTCGAATTCCAGCGCACTTCCGGGGAATCGTTCAGACCGGGCGGGGGGAGGAGCCGAAGTGTTTGCGGTATTCGATGAGCGGGCAGTGATCCATGACCACCAGGAGCCCCGCGCGGCGCGCCCTTTCCGCAGCTTCCTCGTGGATGACTCCCAGCTGCATCCAGACCACCTTCGCCTGAATGGCGATGGCCTGATCCACGAACGGCGCAACCGCCTCGCTGCGTCGGAACAGGTTCACCACATCCACTTTCTGCGGGATCTCTCCCAGTGTCGCGTAGCATCTCTCGCCCAGGATGCTGTCGGCGCCGGGACGCACCGGAATGATCCGGTAGCCGTGCTCCTGAAGAAACCGGGCCACTTTGTGGGAATCCCGGTGGGGCTTTGGCGAGAGTCCTACGACAGCGAACGTGTGGAACTTCCTTAGAATCTCCCGCGTGTCGGGCGTTTCCATCAAGATCCCCGCAACACGCCCAGCGCGTAGCGCTCCGGAGTCAGAAAGCGGCGCGCCGCTTCCACGACCTGCCCGGGCGCGACGGCGCCGATCCGAGAAGGATAGGCCAGGACTTCCTCCATTCCCCGTTCCTGTATCTCCGCCGCCGCGTAGGTCAGGGCCCGCGCCGGGTGAGTCTGCAGCGCGATGGGGTAGGTCCCCAGGATGTAGGAGCGGGCGCGCAGGATTTCCTCCTCGGGAATTCCGGAGGACCGGATCTTCGCCACCTCGTGCAGGAGAATCTCTCGCGCCTCCTCCTCCTTGTCCGGCGAGGTGCCAAGGTAGACCACGAAATAACCGCCGAGCCGCTTGGCCATGTTGGAGGCGCCCACCACGTAAGCCAGGCCGCGCTTGCCCCGAATGGCTTCGAAAAAGGTTCCCCCCAACCCGGAGACGGTGCTCTGCAGCAGGTCGAGCGGGTAGTTGTCCTCGGATGAGACATCCACCCCGGGGAAGCCCACCACTTGAAACGTCTGCGCCTTCCTGCGTGTCTCGGAGCGAACCACGATTCGACTCACAGGCTCCGCCGCGGCAGAAGCCACCGGGGCGTCGCCCATCACCGGCCAATGGGCCATCCGTTCGGTGAGCAGCTCCAGCACCGCCTCCGCGCGCAGGTCTCCCACCACCGACACGACCATCCTGTCCGGCCGGAAGAGAGACGCGTGCCAGCTCGCCAGAGCTTCGGGTCCCAGTCTCTGTACCGACTCCGGAGAGCCGAAGGGGGGAAGCCCATACGCATGCCCGGCGAAGGCCACTTCCCGGAAGAGCGTGACCGCGTAGCCCATGGCCTGGTCCTTGAGACTCTCCATGGCGGAGAGCTGCACACGGCGCTCCCGCTCCACCTCCTCCAGGGGAAAGGTGGGATTGCGAATCACATCCAGGATCAGATCCAGCCCGCCTGGCAAATAGCGGGAAAGGATTCCGATGGAGAGACCCAGATAATCATCGTCCAGGACCCGATCCAGCGAGCAGCCGAAGGACTCCATCTCGGACGCCAGGCGCAGGGCATTCCGGGTGTGGGTGCCCTTCGCCATGCTCGCCAGTGCAAGCCGTGAGATTCCCGCATTCCCTTCCGTCTCGTGCAGGCGGCCGCCGCTGAAGAGAATGGCGACGCTGGTCACCGGCAGCCGCGGTACCTCCTCCACTAGGAGCGTGGCGCCGCCGGGAAGCGGCAGCCGCCGGGGCGCTGCGTCTGCCGTCGCGGTTGATCCCTTTTGCGGGGCCCGGCGCGACTCCTCGGGCAACAGCGGAAGCTCTGGAACCAGCCCCCGCCCTGAACCGGTGATGAGCGCCCGGGCCGCTCCCGCATCGAATGGTACGGGCTCTCCCTCGTCCGGAACGTAGGCGAGGAGCGAGGCCGCTTCGGTCCGCAGAATCCTTCCTGCCACCTCGGAAACAGCCTCCGGAGTCACCGCCTGAAGCCTTCGCACGAATTCATCGGCGAGCCGGAAGTCCCCCAAGGCTTCGTAGTAGGCCAGGTTCATGGCCACGCCGAGGACGTCGGCCTGGGAGAAATAGTACTGACTCTCCACTGCGCTCCTGGCCCGTCCGATTTCATCCGGCGCCGCGCCCGAGGATCGAATCCCCTGCAGGACTCCCGCAATGGACTCGGCGGCGGCGGCCAGCCGATTCGGATCCAACTCGGCGGAGATGCGCAGCGTGCCCAGGTCCGCGAAGACCTCGGTGCCCGCGGCGACGGACTCCACACATCCTCGCTTCTCCTTCACTTCCTGAACGAGACGGCTGCTCCGCCCTCTCCCCAGCACCGTCGCCAGCACCCGCGCCGGAAGGTCGTCAGGATGAAATAGCGGCGCCGAGCGAAAAGCGATCAACAGGTGAGCCCGCTTGATGTCACCGCGCAGCAGAGCGAATCGAAAATCCTCTTGGGGCGGCTCCGCCGGCGATCCGCTCCCGACGCCGTTTCCGGGGGGCAGTCCCCCCAGGAGCCGTTCCGCCTCCTCCACCACACGCTCCGCCGATAGGTCTCCGGCCACCGACAGGATGATGTTTTTCGGAGTGTAGTGTCTCCGGTAATACTCCAGGAGCTTTTCCCGGGAGAAGGCTCGCAGCGATTCTTCCTGCCCGATCCGCCATCGGCGGATGCGATGTCTCCGGAACGCCAGCTCGTAGAGCTTCTCCGCGGCGAATGCCGGCGGATTATCCAGTTTGCGCCGGGATTCCTGGATGATAGCTTCCAATTCCCGCGCCAGCTCCCCGGGGTCGACCAGGGGATCCAGGAGGGCATCGGCTTGAATTTCCAAGCCGCGCGAGAAAGACTGGACGGGCAGAGTGAAATAATAGTGGGTGAAATCGTAGTAGGTGCCCGCGTTCAATTCGCCGCCCAGCGCTTTCACCTCGGCTGCGATTTGGTCCGGTCGCGGTCGGAGCTTCGTACCCTTGAAGAACATGTGCTCGATGACGTGAGAGATCCCTACCTGGTCATCCTCTTCATTGAAATACCCGACCTTCACCCAGGTGTCGATGGCCACCACGGGCGCGGCATGCAACTCCTTGATCAGCAGCGTGAGTCCGTTGGACAGCTTGCGGTGAACAACGTCTTCGGTGAGGGGCCGATGGGAGTTGGGGCTCAAAACGGCTCCAGGATTTTTTCGCAGGGGGTAAGTTGCGACCATCGAATGCCAGCGGGCGAAGGGCAGTCTAGCACATCCGGGTCACAGGATATGGGGGTGGCGGGTCCGGACAGGCCCAACAGTTTCGGGTTTTCACCCTTTTCTGCCTGAGAGCCTTTCTCCTTCCAGAAGCTGCACTTCCAGGCCCAAACTCGCAACTTTTTCCTTGACACCCTCCCGCGTCCTTCAATATGATGCGCGCCCGTGGAGCAAAGTGGACTGAAGTGGAACAAGCGACCTAAGTCGCTTTGTCTTCCAACAGCTTTCTGAGAATAGAAACAACACATCTCGCGCTAAAGACTCCGGGACCTAGGGTGCTTCCCGGGGGTCCACGACCCGCTTTTTCCTTCGAGGCCAGGGCATGCTCAGGGGCAATTCCCCAGCCAGGATCGACGAGAAGGGGCGCCTGAAGATCCCCACCACGTTCAGAAACTACATCGAGCAGCAATTCGGCAAGGACGTGTTCATCACCAGCCTCTCCGGAGAGTACGTCCGGATCTATCCGATGCCCGTCTGGCTCGAAATCGAAAAAAAAGTAGCCGCCGTGTCCTCCATGAACCCCACGATCATGCGCTTCCTGAACCGGGTGAACTACTACGGGAGCGTGGGAAGCCTCGATGCGCAAGGGCGCGTGGTGATCCAGCCTCTCCTCCGGAAAGCCGCCGAAGTGACAGGCGAGGTGGCGGTCCTGGGGAACCAGCGCTATCTCGATGTCTGGAACAGGGACAAGTTCGAGGTCAAGATGGGGGCCGAGCCCATCAGCGAAGAAGACCAGAGAATTCTGGCCAGTTTCGGGATCTGAGAGAACATAGGATGCTAGCCGAGGCCGCCATCGTGAACCCATCCCGCCGGGACTCGACACCCCGCCACCAGGCGGTACTCCTGCGCGAGACGCTCGAGCTTCTGGCGCCGCCTCGCGGGGGGACGGTCATCGACTGCACCGTTGGGATGGGGGGACACACACGCGCCCTGCTGGAAGCGGTGGGCCCCTCCGGTCGGGTCGTGGGGCTGGACCGGGACTCCGAGTCGCTTGCCCTGGCTACCGAGAGCCTGTGGGAATTCGGCGACTGCTTTATTCCCCTCCACGCCGACTACCGGGATCTCCCGAGGATTCTCACCGAGGGAGGCTTCGGCCCCGTGCATGCGCTGCTGGCCGACTTCGGATTCTCCTCTTTCCAGATGGATTCCCCGGAGCGCGGCTTCTCCTTCTCGTCGGAGGGTCCGCTGGACATGCGCCTGGATCGATCCAGGGGTCTCACCGCGGCGCAGCTCCTGGCCGCCTGGGACGAGGCGGAGCTCGCGCGCGCATTGAAAGAGTACGGCGAGGAGCACGCGGCGCGGCGCATCGCCAAAGCCGTGGCCCGGGAGCAGCAGAAGAAGGCCATCGTCACCACGCTGCACCTGGCGCGGGTCGTGGAGGCTGCCATTCCCGCCGCCCGGCGCTTCCGCATTCACCCCGCCACCCGCACCTTCCAGGCGCTGCGCATTGCGGTCAACCGGGAGCTGGAGGGGCTGGAGGAATTCGTGGAGCAGGCTTGCCGCATGCTGGGCCCTCGCGGCCGGGCGGCCTTCATCTCATTTCACTCCCTGGAAGACCGCGCGGTGAAGCACACCCTCGCGAAGCTCACGCCGCACTGTGTCTGCCCTCCGGCGCTTCCCCGCTGCGTCTGCGGTCGAAAGGGGATCGTGGAGCGGATCACCCGCAAGGCAGTCCGCCCGTCCTCCGAGGAAATCCTGGCCAATCCCCGATCCCGCAGCGCGCGGCTGCGCGTCATCCGCCGCTTCGAGGAGGGCGAGTGAGCTCCGAGATTCAGAGGAAAGTTGTCCTCAACCAGCGCCTGGTGAAAGAGCGCGACCAGGCCCGCGCCAGGGACCTCAAGCGAGTGGTATGGATTTGCGCCAGTCTTCTCCTGCCCATCCTCTTCTATGTATGGCAGCAGGTGGAGTACATCCGCACCGGATACCAGATCGAGCAGCTGCGCGCCGAGAAGAATCGCCTGGTGGAGTGGAACCGCCAGATGAAGCTCGAACGCGCCACGCTGCTCAACCTGAAGCGCATCGAAACGCTGAGCCGGACCCGGCTGGGGTTGATCCCCCCGGATTCCGAAAACACCGTGAAGCTCCGGCTGACCGGAGATTCCTCCGCCTCACGCAGCGTGGCCCGTAACCACGCCCCGTCCGGCGGACTCATCGCCGCGGAGCAATAAGGGAGTTCCGTCATGTGGAAGCGTGGCAGCATTCCGGGTCGGGTGACCAACCTGGTCATCGGCCTGGGCTGCGCGCTGGCCGCGATCCAGCTCCGCCTGATCCAGGTCCAGATCCTCCAGGCATCCTCCCTGCGCTCCGCCGCGCGCTCCCAGCAAGAAACGGTCATCACCCTGGATCCCAAGAGGGGGCCCATCTATGACCGCAACGGCCGGGAGCTGGCCCTCTCGGTGGACGTGGATTCGGTCTACGCCGACCCCTCCGAAATCGCCAATCCCACCCTGGCCGCCCGCAAGCTCGCGCCGGCTCTGGGAGTGCAGTTCGAAGAGCTGCGTTCCAAGCTGAAGAGCGGCCGCCGCTTCGCGTGGGTGCAGCGGAAAATCACGCCTGCCCAGCGCCGCAGGGTGGAAAAGCTGAATCTCAAGGGCGTCTATTTCGTCCGGGAGAGCAAGCGGTTCTATCCCAAGGGGACTCTTGCGGCCCACGTCCTGGGGTATGCCGGGGTGGACAACCAGGGACTGGACGGGATCGAATACTCGCAGGACGCCGCGGCGCGGGGCAAGGCGGGATTTCTCATCGCCCTGCGCGACGGGCGAGGGCGGCGCGCGCTGGGGCAGAGCGAGCGGCCTCCCACGTCGGGGAACTCGGTGGTCCTCTCTCTGGATGAAGTCATCCAGCATCTGGCGGAGCGGGAGCTGGAGCGCACGGTTCTCGAGCACCGAGCCAAGGGCGGAAGCGTCATTGTCATGCGCCCCGACACCGGGGAGATCCTGGCCATGGCCAATCGTCCCACCTTCGATCCTAATGCTTACTCCGACTATCCCGCGGAAGCACGCCAAAATCGGTCCATCGGCGCACTCTACGAGCCCGGCTCCACCTTCAAGATCGTCACCGCAGGAGCGGCGCTGGAGGAGAAGAAGGTCTCCCCTTCCACCGTCATCTACTGCGAGCATGGCTCCATCCGAATCGGCAAGTACACCATCAAGGAGGATCGCCTCCCCTTCGACTATCTCTCGGTGGCCGAGATTGTTGAGAAGTCCAGCAACGTGGGCTCCATCAAGCTGGCCACCATGATGTCGGGCTCGGTCTTTTATCGGCATATCACCGATTTCGGCTTCGGGCAGTCAACGGGCATCGACCTGCCCGGTGAGACGAAGGGAATCCTGCGCCCTCCGCAACAATGGTCCGGCCTGTCTCACGCTTCTCTGGCCATCGGCCAGGAGGTGGGGGTCACGGCGCTGCAATCGGTGAGCGCCATGGCAGCGGTGGCCAACGGCGGCATCCTCCGCAGGCCCTGGATTGTGGCCGGATTGATCGGCGAAGATGGCTCGCAGGCCCGCCCTGCCCGCTCCGCCGATCCAGGGCGCCGCGTCCTATCCCCCGACACTGCCTCGGCGCTGACCGCCATCCTGGAGAGGGTGGTCACGGAGGGGACCGGAAAGGCAGCCATCCTGCCCGGATATCGCGTGGCGGGGAAGACCGGGACAGCTCAAAAGATTGATGAGACCGGCCGCTACTCACGCGGAAAGTACGTGGCCTCCTTTGCGGGCTTCGTCCCCTCTCGGGACCCGGCGCTGTCCATCATTGTCGTGGTGGACGAGCCGCACGGTGGATTTCACGGCGGCGAGATCGCCGCGCCCGCCTTTTCCCGCATTGCCCTGCCTGCCCTGCAGTACATGGGCGTGATGCCGGAAGAAGGCGGCGTGGTGCTGAACCGGAACATCGAGATTCAGGCGGCACTCAAGAGCTTCGAGTCGATGCCCATCCTTCCCCGGAGCCGGTTCTCAGCGCTGTCGCACGCCGCGGCGCAGCCGGCCCGATTCGTACCCCTGGCCCCGCGTGAGGCCAGGCGGCGCCCGGAGCAGGAGGAAAACGAAATCGCCGAGATGCCGGACCTTTCCGGCCGAAGCCTGAGGGAAGCCAACGTCATGCTGGTTCAGATGGGCCTCGTTCCCCACCTGAGCGGCCGCGGCAGCGTGGTGGGGAGCCAGGATCCTCCGCCTGGCGCGGAAGTGACTTCCGGAAGTATTTGCGAGCTGGTCCTGTCCGAGGATCGAAAGTGAACCTTTCCAGAGTCCTGGAGCAAGTGGACGTAGAGGCGATTTTGGGCCCTCCGGATCCGGCCGTGCTCGGAATTGCCTACGACTCCAGGCGGGTGGAAGAGGGGTACCTGTTCGCGGCGCTGCGGGGTGCGAAGGAAGACGGCAACCACTATGTCCCGGATGCCCTGAAGCGTGGCGCCCGCGCCATTCTTTCCGCGACCGCGCCGCGAGTTCCCATCCCGGCCACCTGGGTCAAGGTGGCGAATGATCGCCGCGCCCTGGCCCTGGCGGCGCGCAACTACTACTCTCGCCCCGATCTTCGCCTCCCCGTCACCGGAGTCACGGGAACCAACGGAAAGACCACGGTGGTCCACCTTCTGGAGTCGATCTTCCAGGCGGAGGGTGGGAGGGTCTGCGCCCTGGGGACCCTGGGATATCGAATCGGGCGGGAGGAGCTGCGAGCCGAGCGCACCACCCCCGAATCGGTGGATCTCTACCGCATGCTGGACCGGGCGGTATCGGACGGGTGCAAGCGGGCGGTGATGGAGGTCTCCTCACATTCTCTGGCGCAAGATCGGGTGGCGGGGCTAGAGTTCGCGGCCGCGATCTTCACCAACCTCACCCGCGATCACCTGGATTTCCACCAAAACATGGAGCGCTACCTCGAGGCGAAATCGATCTTGTTCCGGGAACTCCCCGCGGGGCGCCCGGCGGTGGTGAATCGGGACGATCCGGCCAGCGCGCATCTCCTGTCCATCACTCGGGGACGCCCTGTTTCCTACGGGTTTTCCCCCGAGTCGGATGTGAGAATCCAGAGCTTCGAGCCGGATCGGCACGGGGCGCTTCTGACTCTCAACGCCTGGGGCCGGCCCCTGAACCTGCGAACCCGGCTGTTCGGACGGCCCAATGCCTCCAACATCGCTGCCGCGACCGCGGCTGCCATGAGCCTGGAGTGCTCCGCCTCGGCCGTGGAAGCAGGTGTGGCGGAATTGGCGGGAATCCCCGGGCGGCTGGAAAGCGTGGATCTGGGCCAGAGCTTTTCGGTCTACGTGGACTACGCCCACACCGACGACGCCCTGGTGAACACCTTGAGGACCGTGCAGGAGCTGCGCCCCCGACGTCTGATAGCGGTGTTCGGCTGCGGAGGGGATCGGGACCGGACCAAGCGCCCGCTCATGGGCGCCGCGGCGGCGAGGCTCGCCGACCTGGCGGTGCTCACCTCCGACAATCCGCGGACAGAGGATCCTTTGGAGATTCTTGCAGACGTGGAACGTGGCATCCGGGAGGTGACCACCGAATCCTCCCGGTATCGGGTGGAGCCTGACCGCCGCGAGGCGATCCGGCTGGCCCTGACCGAGGCCGGCGCAGGAGACGCCGTGGTCATCGCCGGCAAGGGTCACGAGACGTACCAGATTCTGCGGGACCGGACCGTCCCGTTTGATGACCGGGAGGTGGCTCGCGAAATCCTGCGCACCAGGCTTCCAGCCAATTCGGGCCGTGGCTCGCATTAGCCTGGCGCAGGCCGCGAGGGGGACCGAAGGGGTCCTTCTCCGAGGCGATCCAGGTGCGATGGCGGATTCCTTCTCCATCGACACCCGGACGCTGAAGCCCGGTGATGTCTTCTTCGCCCTGGTGGGGGCGAATCACGACGCCCATCGCTTCGTGCCCGAGGCCATCCGGAAAGGGGCGAAGGTCGTGGTGATCTCCCGGGGACGCTCCGGAGATTTCCCCGGGGAGGCGGCGGTGCTCAGGGTGGCCGACACGACCCGGGCGCTTCAAGATCTGGCGTGCTGGGTGCGGCATCAGCAAGAGGTGAAGGTGCTGGGGATCACGGGCTCTTCGGGAAAGACCACCACCAAGGAAATGGCCGCCGCCATCATGGAAGATGCCATGCCCACGCTCAAGAGCAGCGGCAATCTCAACAACACGTACGGGCTGCCTCTTTGCCTGCTGGGTCTCGAGAGCACTCACCGCGCGGCGGTTCTGGAAATGGGCATGAGCTACCCGGGCGAGCTGACCAAACTGGCGGCCATCGCGGATCCCGATGTGGGAGTGCTCATCAATGTCCATCCGGTCCACCTGGAGCACTTCCCTTCCGTCTCCGCCATCGCCGATGCCAAAGGCGAGCTGTTCCGGGGCATGCGCCAGGACGCGGTGGCGGTTTACAACGCCGATGACTCCCAGTCCACCCGCGTGGCGCTCCCCTTTCCCGGAAAGAAGATCGGATTCGGCTTCGGCGAAGGGGTGTCGGTGCGCGCCGTGGACTTGCGGCCGACCCAATCTGGAGGCACCGCCTTCGAGATAACGTTCGACGGGGGGAGGCTGCCCGTCGAGATCCATTTCCCCGGGCGACACCATGTGGCGAACGCCCTCGCGGCGGCAGCGGGGAGCTGGGCCTGCGGGGTCCGGGGGAATTCCATCCAGAGCGGTCTCTCCAGGGTGCGGCCGCTGCCCATGCGAGGAGCCATGCTGAGGTTTTCCGGAGAACTTCGGGTGCTGGATGAAACCTACAACAGCAACCCCAAGGCGATGGAGCGGACCCTCGAGACCCTCGCCGCCATTCCGGCCCGGCGCAAGGTCGTGGTCTCGGGAGACATGCTGGAGCTGGGCCCCGCCGGAGTGCAGGCGCACAGGCTCCTGGGCGAGCAGGTAGCCGGCGCAGGGGCGGCGCTGTTCGTGGCGGTGGGACCCTTGTCGAAGCTGGCAGCCGAAAGCGCCAGGGCGGCGGGCATGCAGGCAGTGCAGCATTTCCCAGACTCCTCGGCGGCAGCGGACTACCTGGTGCCCGGGCTCGCGGACGGCGACCTGATTCTCGTCAAGGGCTCCCGCGGCATGGTGATGGAACGGATCGTGGATGCCATTCGCGCTTCCCGCGGCAAGGCGGAGGCCTAGATGCTTTTCCGGCTCCTCTACCCGCTTCACGAATACATCTCAGTCTTCAACGTCTTCCGGTACATCACGTTCCGGACGGCGCTGGCAACCTTAACGGCACTACTGATCTCCTTTGGCCTGGGATCGTGGTTGATCCGAAAGCTGAGGGATCTTCAGATAGGGCAAAACATCAGACCCGAGGGACCTCAGACCCACCACACCAAAAAAGGCACACCGACCATGGGGGGGCTGCTGATCATTCTGGCGGCGGTGCTCCCCACCCTTCTGTGGGCTGACCTCACCAACCGCTATGTGTGGATCGCCGTGGCGTCCACTCTCGCCTTCGGTGTCATCGGTTTCCTCGATGACTACCTCAAGCTGCGAAAAATGAGGTCCCTCGGGCTGACTGTTCGCGGAAAAATGGCTGCCCAAATCCTGGTGGCCGGCGCCATCGGCGTCTACCTGATCCACCTGGCGCACACCGATCAATTCACCACCCAGTTCAGCTTCCCCTTCTTCAAGCGGTGGACGCCGGATTTGGGATGGTTTTACGCCCCCTTCATCATGCTGGTGATCATCGGAGCGGCCAACGCGGTCAACCTCACCGATGGCCTGGATGGCCTGGCCATCGGCTCGGTTCTCATCGCCTCGGGGACCTTCGCCATCCTGACCTACATCGCCGGAAACGCCGTGGCGTCCACCTACCTCGGAGTCCTGAACGTCAAGGGCAGTGGAGAGCTCACGGTATTCTGCGGCGCCCTGGTGGGGGCTTCGCTGGGGTTTCTGTGGTTCAACTGCAATCCTGCCGAGGTCTTCATGGGAGACGTGGGGTCCATGGCCCTGGGTGGGGCCATCGGGACCGTCGCTGTTCTCATCAAGCAGGAGTTTCTCCTGGTGTTCGTGGGTGGGTTGTTCGTGCTGGAAGCGGTTTCGGTGATTTTGCAGGTCGCTTCCTTCAAGACCCGGGGCCGCCGGATCTTCCGCATGGCCCCCTTGCATCACCATTTCGAGCTGGCAGGCTGGCCCGAGCCCAAGGTGATCATCCGGTTCTGGATCATCGCCATCATCTTCGCCATGGTCAGCCTTTCGACCTTGAAGCTGCGCTAGCTTCCCCCCGGCCGCCGCCGGGATTTCTCAGAGCACCATGGAGCGGGTGTCCGGTCTGAAGTTCGTCGTGGTGGGCGCGGGGCGCTCGGGAGCGGCCCTCGCCCGGTTTCTTCTGGATCGGGGAGGCGAGGTGGTCCTCACCGACAACCGCACGGAAGGCCTCGACCCGACGGTGGGAGCGCTGCAGGGCCGCGGCGCCCGGCTGGCGCTGGGTGGACACGACGAAGCGCAGTTTCGGACCGCAGACCGGGTCCTGGTCAGCCCGGGCGTGCCTCTGACGCTTCCGGCCATCCAGGCGGCCCGGAGTTCGGGGGTCCCGGTCTGGGGAGAAATCGAATTCGCCTCACGCTTTCTGAAGGGAAAGATCATCGGCATCACCGGAACCAACGGCAAGAGCACCACGACGACTCTCACCGGTCTCCTGCTGCAGGAAGGAGGCTTGGATGCCACGACCTGCGGGAATCTGGGGACCCCCCTCATCGAGATGGTCGCCGGCGACTCTGAATCCAGGACCTATGTGGTGGAGCTCTCCTCGTTTCAGCTCGAAGGTATCGAGACATTTCGGCCGGCGGTGGCGGTTCTGCTGAACGTTGCGCCGGATCATCAGGACCGCTATCCGGATCACGCCGCCTATCGCGCCGCCAAAGGGCGGATCTTCGAGAACCAGCGCCCTGCCGATGTGGCGGTTCTGAATCGCGACAATGCGGAGACCTTTGCCTTCGCCACCTCTCTGGCGTCGCGCCTCTCACTCTTCAGCCGGCAGGAGCGCGTTTCCGACGGAGCCTGCGTGGTGGAAAATCAGGTGGCGACCCGAGGGGATGGCAAGACCCATGCGGTCCTCCCGCTGGACTCCATTCCCCTGGTGGGCGTGCATAACCTGGAAAACGTGCTGGCTTCGGTGGCGGTGGCGGATCTCTGCGGTGTCCGACCCGACCGGATGGCCAGGGCCATTCGCAGCTTTCGTGGACTCCCCCACCGGATTGAGCTGGTGGAGGAAATCGATTCGGTGCGCTACTACAACGATTCCAAGGCCACCAACGTGGCGGCCACGGCCCGTTCCCTGGAAAGTTTCGCGCGCGGGGTAATCCTGATCCTGGGAGGCAAGGACAAAGGAGGCGACTTCGCCTCGCTGCTCCCGCTGGTCAGGCAGCGAGCGGCCGGCCTGGTGCTCATGGGAAAAGCCCGGGAGGCCATTGCCGCGCAGCTGGGAGAGCCGGTCCCCACCCGCATGGTCGAGACGATGCAGGAAGCGGTGTCGGCCGCCAGCTCCCTGGCCTCCCCGGGACAGGTGGTCCTGCTGGCGCCGGCGTGCGCCTCCTTCGACGCCTACCGCAATTTTGAGGAGCGGGGCGAAGACTTCAAGCATCGGGTGTTGGAGTTGACTCGCAAGCCCGGTAACTCCCCGGGGGGACGCTGATGTCCCGCAAGCTCGCCTTCGACCGGATTCTCTTCTCCATCCCGGTGATTCTGTCGCTGTTCGGGGTGGTCATGATCTACTCGGCCTCTGCGGTCCTCTCCATGAACCGCTTCGGCTCGCCCTATCACTATCTGGGGAAGCAGGTGGCCGCTTTGGTGGCGGGCTTCGCCCTGATGCTCTGGGCCATGCACTTCGATTACCGGAGGCTGCGGAACCGCTGGATCGTCCTGGGGGCATTGGTGGGCGTGGCGGGGCTTCTCATGCTGGCCCTGCTGACTCCCTCGGGACCGGTGCGGCGCTGGATCTCCCTGGGCTTCTTCTCCTTTCAGCCTTCGGAGCTGGCCAAACCCGTGGTGGTCCTTTTCCTCGCCTCCTTCCTGGACAGCAGGGCGCAGGAAATCAATGACTGGAGGCGGACACTCCTGCCTGCCGGCATCGTGGTGGGGGCCCTCGCGTTCCTGATTTATATGCAGCCGGATCTCGGGACGGCTGTGTCCATCTCCCTCATCGCCGGCCTGCTGCTTTACCTGGCAGGATTGAAGAACCAGTACATCCTGTCGGGCTGCGCCCTGGGCTTCGTCGCGCTTCTTGTGATGATTTTCCAGGCGAGCTACCGGGTTCAGCGCCTGATGACGTTTCTGCACCCCTCGGAGGATCCTCTGGGAGCCGGCTTCCAGATCCGGCAGTCGCTCCTCGCCTTTGGCAGCGGCGGGATCCAGGGAATCAACCTGGGCGAAGGCCGTCAGAAGCTGTTCTTCCTTCCAGAACCTCACACCGATTTCATCTTTTCGGTGATTGGTGAAGAACTTGGATTCATCGGAACCTCGCTGGTGCTACTCGTCTTCGCCCTCCTGCTCTGGCGCGGATTGAGGGCGGCACTGCGCGCCCCGGACCGATTCGGGTACCTGCTGGGCATGGGGTTGACCCTGTTCCTGATTGTCCAGGGGGCCCTGAACATGGGGATGGTGCTGGGGCTGCTCCCCACCAAGGGGCTGCCGCTCCCCTTCATCTCGTATGGCGGTTCCTCTCTGATGGTGGGGCTTCTCTCGGTGGGAGTGCTCTTGAACATCTCCCAGCATTCGAACTGAGGTGGTGGAAGCGGGCCGGGGCGGACGTGTGGTCTTTGCCGGCGGAGGAACGGGCGGGCACATTTACCCGGCATTGGCGGTGGCGCAGGCTCTGGAGAAGCGTCACCCCGGCTTGGAGGTAGTTTTCATCGGGACCGGCTCCCTGTTCGAGAAGCGGGTAGTGGAGCAACATGGATTCCGGCTCATGCGGGTGAGCTCCCGGGGATTTCTGGGGCGCAGCGTATTCGCCAAGGCGGGGGCCTTGTTCTGGACAGGAGTGGGCTTGTTTCAGTCGTTGCGGACTCTCTGGGAGCTCAAGCCCCAGGCGGTGGTTGGGGTCGGGGGATTCTCCTCGGGCCCGGTGATGGGCGCGGCGATACTCCTGCGGGTTCCGACGATGATTCAGGAGCAGAACTATTCTCCGGGGCTGGCCAACCGGATCCTGGCACGCTGGGTGGACCGTATCGCCGTTTCCTTCGAAGAGACGAAGGAGTTTCTGGGGGATCGGGGCGAAGTGACCGGCAATCCCATCCGGATGGAGTTTGCCTCGGTGAAGCCCAAGTCGCGGGGAACTCCCTTTTGCGTCCTCATTTTCGGCGGAAGCCAGGGGGCGAAGGCGCTGAATCAGCGGGTCGTGGAAGCCTTGCCGCTGCTAGCTTCCCAGCGGCTGGCGCTGCGGTTCGTGCACATGACGGGTGAGAAGGATCGCGAGCGGGTGGAGGCCGCCTACCAGGTCGAGCGCCTGGATGCCCGAGTGGTCGCCTACCTGGACAACATGGCGGAAGAATACGCCAAAGCGGACTTGGTCATCGCCCGCTCCGGCGCCACCACGGTGGCGGAGCTCACGGCCTGCCAGAAGGCGGCCCTGCTCGTCCCCTTTCCTCACGCCGCCGCGGACCACCAGCGCCTCAATGCCGAGAAGCTGGAACAATCGGGAGCCGCCCGCGTGATACTCGAGAAGGACCTGTCCGGGCAGCGGCTGGCCAAGGAGATCGAAGACCTGCTGAAGAATCCGGATCGCCTGACCGCCATGGAGCGGGCCGCAGCCCGGCTGGCCCGACCTGACGCCACCGTGCGGGTGGTGGAGTTGGTGGAAGAGCTGATGGCATGAAGAAGGTCCGGCAGGTCCATTTCGTGGGGATCGGTGGAATCGGAATGAGCGGGATCGCTGAGGTGCTCTTGAACCTGGGATACGGCGTGACCGGCTCGGATCTGGCGTCGGGTCCTGCCACGCGGCGTCTGGCTGATTTGGGAGGACGGGTGGTGCTGGGGCATTCGCCGCAGAACGTGGAAGGCGCCGATGTGGTGGTGATCTCCAGCGCCGTGAGGGCCGACAACGTGGAGGTGATGGAAGCCCGCCGTCGACAAATTCCGGTCATCCCCCGGGCCGAGATGCTCGCCGAGCTGATGCGCATGAAGTACGGCGTCGCCATTGCCGGCTCCCATGGGAAAACCTCCACCACTTCCATGGTGGCCCAGATCCTTTCAGGCTCGGGACTGGATCCCACCATCGTCATCGGGGGAAGGCTGGGAATCCTGGGGAGCAATGCCAAGCTGGGCAAGGGAGACTTGTTGGTGGCGGAAGCCGACGAGAGCGATGGCTCGTTCCTGCACCTCTCTCCCACGATTGCGGTGGTGACCAACATCGATGCGGAGCATCTGGATCATTACGGGAGCCTGGAAAGGCTCCAGGACGCCTTCGTGGACTTCCTGAACAAGGTGCCCTTCTACGGAACCGGCATCGTTTGTCTGGACGATCCTCG
>JAKEFJ010000265.1 GCA_022616665.1 Acidobacteriota bacterium | reverse complement strand
CCATCTCCGAGATCGAGGAGCTCAACATCGGCCACTCCATCGTGGCGCGCGCGGCTCTGGTGGGAATGGATCGAGCCGTCCGCGAAATGAAGGCGCTCCTCATCCGGCCGGGACCTGGAAGCCGAGGCTGAAGCCGGTTCTCCATTCCCCCCCCGACCTGCCACACCGCTCGCGGCCTCCTGCGCCCAGCACGGGATCCGCCGCGTGAGCGGCACAGAGCGCTCTTTGAATTCGGGAAGTTGATCCAGGATAATTCCCCTGAGGATCCATTCTTTCCATGCGGAAATCACCTCTCTATCGGAAGGTCGCGCTTGTTCTCCTGGTGGCTCTCCTGACGCCGCCGCCGCTCTTTGCGGTCAAGGCGCTGGAGGCCCGCAACATCGCCTTCAAGCTCCAGTCGGAGGCCATGAAGCTCTATAAAGAGGGCAGCTACCGGAGAGCCGTGGAGCTGCTCCGCCAGGTCACGAACCTCTCGCTGAACTCGTTTCTCGCCTATTTCTATCTGGGACTGTCCCTCTCGGCGGACCGGCAATATGTCGAGGCCCTCGAGCCGCTCAAGATCGCTCTCGAGCTGGAGCCGGGACACATCCAGGCTCACATCGCTCTTGGGGATGTCTATCTCAAGCTGGGGGATGCATCGGAAGCCCGCGCGGAATACCTGCGGGCCCTCTCCGCCCAGGACAGCTACGCCCCGGCCCATGACGGATTGGGGCGAGTGTATGAGGCCCAGGGAGACGACGATCGGGCCATCCAGGAGTACCAGAAGGCTCTGCAGATCAATGTGGCCTACCCCGATGCCTACGCCAACCTGGGAGAGCTTTACCTCCGGCGAGGGCGCCTGGACGATGCCATCGCGCTCTTCTTGAAGGCCATTCAGGTCAAGCCCGATTTCGCTCTCGGTTACAGCCGGCTCGGAATCGCCTACAGCCGGGAAGGAATGGTCAATCAGGCGATTGCGGCCATCAGCCACGGGAAGGAGATCGCGCCGCAGGACCCACTGCCCTATCTGTCGCTGGGGCAAATTTTCCTGGAGGCCGGGGACCTGGACCGGGCCGAATCTGAAATCGAGGCGGCCCTGGCACGGGATCCTGCGGAGGCCGAAGGCTGGCTGCTAAGGGCTCGTCTCCTGATGGCTCGTCAGGATCTGAACGGAGCCCTGAAGACGCTGGCGGACGCCCTCGCTTCCGAGCTTCGCGATCCGGCAGGCCGCCGCACCTTGGAGAAGGCGCAGGAGTCGTACCAGACCACCGCGACTCGCATCGCGTCGCTCACTTCCGCCATCGCCGCCGCCCCGGACAAGCCCGAGCCTTTTCTGGAGCTCGCAGCTCTGCTCTCCGATGCGGGCGCCCTGGAAAAGGCCGTGGAGCCGGCGCGCCGGGCGGCGGAGCTGTCCCCCGACCCGTCCACGAGGCTTCAACTCGCCTACTACCTTCTCAAGGCGCAACAAAGCGCCGAGGCGGCCACACTCCTGAAGGAGCTCGCCGCTTCCGGCTCGGCGACGGCGCTGTTGAATCTGGGCGTGGCTCAGGCATCGCTGGGACAGGACGATGCCGCGGCCGTCACCTACCGCAAGTATCTGGAGAATCACCCGAAGGACCCACTCCCGCATCTCTATCTCGGCAATAGTCTCTTTCGGCTGGGACGAGAGAAGGAGGCACGCGCCTCCTACCAGAGTTATCTGGATCTGGCATCGGGAGATGAAAAAACCGGAAAGGTCCGTCGACTTCTGCAGCTGCTGGACAAGCAGGGAGTCACCCCTTGAGACGAGTGTCGATTGGATGGCTTGCGGCGGGCGCTGCCCTGGCGCTCTTCCTGCACCCGCTTGGGGCCCAGGAGGTCTCGAAGCGAAAGGGCTTCGAGATAGCCATCACCTCCCCGGTCAGCGGTGACTTCGTTTTCGGCCGCACGGAGATCATCGCGGAGGTCAAGGCCGCGGAGCCAACGCTGGTGGAAAAGGTGGAGTTCTACGTGGACGACAAGCTGGTTTTCATCGACAAGGAGCCACCTTACTCCTGTTTCTATGACTTCGGATCGGAGCCCCGCTCATACGTCCTGAAGGCGAAGGCCTACCACCGGGAGGGAGTCACCGTCACCGCAACCTCCATCACCCGCAAAGTGATCCTCAACTACCAGGTGAGCGTGAATCGGGTGGTCCTCTTTGCCACGGCCCAGGATTCGGATCGTCATTTCGTCCTGGATCTCAAGAAGGCGGACTTTCGACTCGAGGAAGATGACAAACCCCAGGAAATCCTGGATTTTTATTTGGAGCAGCGGCCCGTGGTGCTCTGCCTTCTCCTGGACAGCAGCGGGAGCATGCAGGGCCGGATGGACAAGGTCCATCTGGCCGCGGACAAGTTTGTGGAGTCCCTGGCGGCGGAGGATCAGGCGCTGGTCATCGACTTCGACGAGAAGGTCTTTCTGTTGCAGGACTTCACCCGCGACGTGAAGCTGCTGAAGGAGGCCATCGATAGCACCGTCGCCGAAGGGGGAACGGCCCTTTACGACGCCCTCTACGCCGCGTTCCGAAAACTCAAGGACTTCAAGGGCAGGAAGGCCATCGTCATCCTCTCCGACGGCGAGGACACCAACAGCAAGTTCTCGTATCAGCGCGTGCTGGAGGCGGCGAAGACCAACGAAGTGCTGATCTATTCCATCGGTCTGGGTATTTCGATTTTGGACGTGAGCTCGCACTCGGTGCTCAAGGAGCTGGCGGAGGAGACCGGTGGACGCTCCTTCTTCCCGGGCAAGGCAGAAGAGCTGGAAGGCGTGTACCAGCAGATCGCAGAGGAGCTGAGAAGCCAGTACTACCTTACCTACTCCCCTACCAACGAGGACTGGAATGGAAAATGGCGCAAGATTCGCCTTTCGGCGCAGCGGTCCAAGGACGTGGAAATCCGCACCCGGAAGGGCTATTACGCCGTCCGGCGCTCGCTGGCGCCTTCGCCTTAAGCCACAGGTTGAAGTCTAGCTTCCGGGAGGGCGATACCGGGGAGGAACCGGCTGCTCCGCGGGAACGAAATCTTCGGGGCGGCCGTCGAAGTGGAGGGGGTACTCCACCAGGGAGAGGTTGAGGACCAGTCCGGATTCCTGGGTCACTTCGACCCGACGCAATTCCATGGTGACGTATCCCGGGGAGGAAATCACCAAGCGATAGGCCCCCACCGGGACTCCCTCAATCTTGGATTTTCCTTCGCGGGAGGATCGGGTCCTGAAAGACACGCCAGTGGTCGGATTCACCAGGCTGATCAGGGCGTCGGGAATGGGACGGCGATCCTTGTCGGTAATGGTCCCCAGCACTTCCCGCAAGACCGACTCGGCCGCGATTGGCTGATAGACCACCGGCGTGCTGGGCTCATTGGAAGAGATCGGTCCCGGGGGAAGGGAGAAATCCACGATGTTCCGAAACGGTGGTTGCACCACGATTCCCTTCTTAACCTGGTGCTGATAACCGGAGCCGGTGACCTCCAAGTCGTACGTCCCCGCCGGCAGATCATCGAAACCGTAGATTCCCTTCCCGTCGGTGTCGGTGACGTGCACCACACCCAGATTTGGAGAGGTCAGGCGAACCAGAAGTCCCGGAGCGGGCTTCCCTTTCAGATCGCGGATGGTGCCGCGGATCCGGCCGCGCAAATCGCCCCGGACGTTGCCGTAAGCGAGCAGGAGAAAGCCGATCAACGGGAGTGCCATCGAGAGGCGGGGCCATCCCGGTTCACGCCTAGGGGATCGTCGGTGGGATCGAAAGTGCATGGGAAACCCAAGCTAGCACACGCCCCCGGGGGTGTCAAAAGTGAGCCTCTCCGGTTCGCGGCCGACTGCATGCTGGGCCGGCTGGCCCGGTGGCTGAGGATCCTGGGGCACGACGTGGTCTATTTTCACCACGTCGAAGACTCGGAGCTCGTAGACCTGGCCGTGCGGGAGGGCCGTGTCCTCCTGACCCGGGACACGCGTCTGGTGCAGCGCAAAGCCGCCCGGGGGGCGCTGCTGATTCACAGCCATCTCCTCGAAGAACAGCTCCGCCAGATGGTGCGGTGGAATCGGGATGCCCTGTTGGCGCCCCAGCTCTGCCGGCGCTGCCTGGAGTGCAATGAAGCGACCGTTCCGGTGGAGAAGTCTTCGCTCCGGGGCCGGGTGCCCGCTTACGTCTTCGAGACACAAACCCGCTTCATGACTTGTCCTGCGTGCGGGCGCATCTACTGGAAGGCCACCCACGTCCGGGACATGCTTCGCCGCCTGCGCCGCAGCCTTTCATAAGCGGCTCAGCGCATCTGGTTCGGCTCTCTGCCACCAATTTTCCCGCGGGATCTGCATCGCGTTCCGAGTCTGTGCCCCCCAAAAAAAGCGGGGCCCGAAGGCCCCGCTTGAGATTTATGGCTTTTCCCGGCTCTACGGGCAGCCTACCGGGAATGGGATGAATGGACGGTACTGGCCAATCACGGCGTCACAGACTCCTCCTATACCGCAGCCGACGGCTCCGGGATTGCTACAGGGAGCCCCGACCGCCCCGACGGTGCAGAGTCCGGTTCCAATCGCCCCCACTGCCGCGTCGTCGTCGACTCGGTAGCAGTCGGCAGCAGGGAATCCAGGAGTGAAGACCGCCGAGGCTGGCGGCAATGGAGGTGCAATGACACCGCAACCACCGCCCGGCGCGGCCACTGCGTTGTACCCCGCCAGATAGAATGTGATGGACGGGGGCGGAGGAATCACCGCGTCGCCGCAAGCGACTTCGACGGCAGCAGGAGGCCCGTTTGGAGGAGGAACCGGTCCCGGACAAAACACGATGCCTCCGTTGGGGGAGATGTCACACGTGTTAGGTCCCCCGGGGCCGGGTACCGCTAGCGGCAGGAGGGCTCCTGCAGGTGTCTCTTGTCCGCAAATGTGAGCGGGAATCGGGCCCCAAGGCACCGTGACTAGGGGTGGTG
>JAKEFJ010000039.1 GCA_022616665.1 Acidobacteriota bacterium | reverse complement strand
GGCGCGCAGGAGGCTCAGCCCCAGCGCCGCTCCCCCAAGACTCCCCGACACGTAGATCGTATCCCCCGGTCGAGCGCCGCTGCGAAGCAGCGGCCGCGCGCTCGGGGCCATCGTTCCCAGCAATGTAACATCCAGGGCCAACGCTTTCGATGCCGTGATGTTGCCGCCGATGAGAGCCAATTGCGCTCGGCGGGCTCGGCGCGCCATGCCCCGCAGGATGGCCTCGAGGTACTCGGAGGAAAGCTCCGGTGGAAGAAACAGACTCAGCAGAGCCCAGCTTGGCGAGCAACCCATGGCCGCAAAATCGCTCAGATTGACCGAGAGGGCTTTTTCTCCGAGGAGACCTGGTGGATGAGTCTCGCGTTCGAAGTGCACCCCCTCCACCATCTGGTCGGTGGTGATGACGAGCAGGGAAGTGGGGGATAGCTTGAGGATCGCGGCATCGTCCCCGATGGGCACCAGGACGCGGCGGTCGCGGGTCGGGAAGATCCGCTGGATCCGGCGGATCAGATCTTCCTCGCTCCTGGTTCGCCCTCGAGCCAAGGGTCAGGCCTCCGGCGGTGAGTGGGTCGGCGGATCAGGGGAGCGCGAAGAAGTTCCGGTCAGAGGGCCGCGTACCGGCCGGGATCGCCGCTCCGGGCCCGCTCCCGGCGGGAGTCTTTCGCGGCGGTCGGGTCCAGTGCGAGCGCGAAAACTTCCTTCACGTCGGAGACGAAGTGCAGCGCCAGCCCTTTCCGGACCTCCTTGGGGATCTCGTCCAGGTGCTTGCGGTTCCCCTCGGGAAGGATTACGGAGGCGATCTTGGCCCGCTTCGCCGCCAGCACCTTTTCCTTCACGCCTCCGATGGGAAGGACGTTGCCCCGCAGGGTGATTTCTCCGGTCATGGCGATAGCGCGCTGCACCGGCTGCTCGACGAAGGCCGAAAGCATGGCGGTGGCCATGGTGATGCCGGCAGAGGGGCCGTCCTTGGGGATGGCTCCCTCGGGCACGTGCACGTGGATGTCGTGATTGGCGAAGTAATCGTCGGGGATTCCGAAATCCCTGGCCCGTGATCGGGCATAGGAAAGGGCGGCCTGGGCCGATTCGCGCATGACGTCTCCCAGCTGACCCGTCAAGATGAGCTTCCCCTTGCCCGGCATGGTGGTGGCTTCCACGAAAAGGATGTCCCCCCCCGTGGCCGTCCAGGCCAGGCCGGTCGCGACACCCACCTGGTTCGACTTCAGCGCCACTTCGGGAACGACTTTCGGGATGCCCAGGAAATGATCCAGTGCCGAGGCCGTGACGCGGGTCGGAGTCGTCTTTCCTTCGGCCACCGACCTCGCCACCTTCCGGCAGACCTTGGCGATTTCCCGCTCGAGGTTTCGCAGTCCCGCCTCCCGGGTGTAGCCGTTGACGATCGCGCGCAGCGCCTGATCGCTGAACACGGTTTGGTCGGGCATGAGTCCGTGCTCCTCGATCTGCTTGGGTATCAGGTGGCGGCGGGCGATGTGGAGCTTCTCCTCCTCGGTATACCCGGAGAGCTGGATCACCTCCATGCGGTCCCGGAAGGCGGGATGGATGGGATCCAGCAGGTTCGCCGTGGTGATGAACATCACGTTGGAGAGGTCGTAAGGAACATTGAGATAGTGGTCCCTGAACGTGGTGTTTTGCTCCGGATCCAGAACTTCCAGGAGCGCCGAGGAGGGATCGCCCCGATAGTCGGCCCCCAGCTTGTCCACCTCGTCCATCATCAGAACCGGATTGGAGGAGCCCGCCTGGAAAAGGCTCTGGATGATCTTCCCCGGCATGGCCCCGACGTAGGTGCGGCGGTGTCCGCGAATCTCGGCCTCGTCCCTGACGCCACCCAGGGAGATGCGCACGAACTTACGCCCCAGGGCCCGCGCGATGCTCCTGCCCAGCGAGGTTTTTCCCACCCCGGGGGGGCCGACGAAGCAGAGGATGGGCCCCTTCATTTTCTTTTTCAGCTTACGCACCGAGAGGTACTCGAGAATCCGCTCTTTGATGGGCTCCAGCCCGTAGTGGTCATCGTCCAGAATTCCCTGTGCCTTGATCAGATCCAGGTTGTCCTTGGTCTGGGTGGCCCACGGAAGGGTCACCATCCAGTCCAGGTAGTTGCGGACCGTGGCGGTCTCCGCCGAGTCGGGGTGCATCCGCTCCAGCTTCTTGATCTGGCGCTCCACTTCCTCCAACACCGGCTTGGGCATCCCGACCTTCTCGGCTTTCTCCCGGTAATGCTCGATTTCCTCCCCCAGCTCGTTCCCCTCCCCCAGCTCGCTCTGGATCGCCTTGAGCTGCTGCCGGAGGAAGAACTCCCGCTGAGACTTGTCGATCTCCTCACGCGCGTGGGTGTTGATTTCCTGCTGCATCGTGAGGAGCTCGATTTCCTTGTTGAGCAGCTCGTTGACCTTCCTGAGGCGCTGCACCGGCTCCACGATGCGCAGCACCATCTGGGCGTCCTCCGCCTTGAGTTCCAGGTTGGACGCGGTCAGATCCGCGAGGCGCCCAGGATCCTCCAGGTTGGAGGCGATGACCATCACTTCCGAGGAGATGGACTTGCCCAGCGACGAGCACTTCTCCAGCGATTTCTTCACGGTTCGAAGGAGCGCCTCCTGCTCCAAAGAGGAGCTGGCCGAAGGCTCCACGATTCGCGTGATCCGGGCGCGCAGATACTGCAGGCCGGTCTCGAACTCCTCCACCTTGGCGCGGCTCACACCCTGGACCAGGACGCGGATTCGCCCGTCGGGGAGCTTCAACATCCGCATGATGACGGCCACGGTGCCAATGGGATACAGATCGGTCTCCGTGGGCTCCTCGATGGCGCTGTCCTTCTGGGTGAGCAGGAGAATCATCCGGTTCTCGGCCAGCGCCAGGTCCACGGCCTTCAGCGAGCGCTCCCGGCTCACCGATAGGGGAACGATGATGAACGGGTAGACCACCAGATCCCTGAGAGGAAGCACGGGGAGCTGCTTGGGGATCTTCAGCTGATCGTCGGGGAGGTCAGCCCGGTAGCTGCTCATTCGTTCTCCTGGATGGGAATCACCACTTCCTCGCCCCGGCGGTTGGGGACCTTGGGAAATACGACCTTGAGGAGGCCTTCGCGGTACTCGGTGACTGCTTTGTGGGTATTGATGGGCACACCCAGGCGCACCACCCGGCGAAATTTGCCGAAGGCTCGCTCCAGGCAGTGGAACTTCGAGCCCGGCTGGGGCTCGGCGCGGGGCTTGTCTCCCTGGAGGATGAGACTGCTCCCGTTCACGGAGAGCTTCACGCTCCCGGGATCCACGCCCGGCAGCTCGAACTTCACCACCAGGTCGTTGCCCGCCTCGTGGATGTCCACGTTGGGCGTCCAGCCTCCGGTCGTGGCGCGCCCGGGCTCCACGTCCGAAAGCTGCTCGAACAGGCGGTTGATTTCGTTCTGGATTCGGTTCAACTCAAAGAATGGCTGGAAGGGTTCCATGGCAGGGCCCCCTGGATTCGCCGTTAATATAATGATGGGAGAAGTGGGACGCAAGGCGCGTAAGTCGAGATATTAGC
>JAKEFJ010000264.1 GCA_022616665.1 Acidobacteriota bacterium | reverse complement strand
TGGGCTAATGGCACGCCGGCAGGGAAATCCACTGCAGGCTCACGGGATTATCCTCTGGCGGAGGCTCACTGTCCATCCTAGGACTAAGCCCGGTGCTCCAGGTAATGCTTCAGCGCTACCGCTTGGTTCATCTCGGGATCCCGGGCTCCGTAAACCAGTGTCACCCGCTTGCCGGCCATCAGCTTCCGAAGTCGGGCCACCACCTCCGGCTTTCCGTCCAGCTCGCGGAAGTACCGCTGAAGGAACCCCCGCCACCGCCGCGGATCGTGGGCAAACCACTTCCGCAACGTCGGGGAGGGGGATGCATCCCGCAGCCACTCATCCACCGCCGCCACTTCCTTGGTCATTCCCCGGGGCCACAAGCGATCGACCAGGATCCTGACGCCGTCATTTGGCGCCGGCGGATCATAGACTCGCTTCAGCTTCACACCCATGATGTTCCCCCCCGGCTCGAGGATCCGACCGACCTCCAAAAAACCCGACAGAGCGGGCACCTGCAGAAGCACGCTCTTATTCTAACTCTCGTCGCCTCAGTGTGGCGGAGAGAAAGAACAAGAACCCCGGGACAACCAGTACGACGAACGCCCACCCCAGGGACAAGACGTGTCCCAGAAAGCCGTTCACGGCATAGAAGGCCGCGAGGCAGGTCACCGTAACGGCCCCACCCAGAGCCTCCCATCGCCAGGCTATCACCAGGCCGAAGGTGACCCCCGTGGGAAAAAATACCAGGCTCGCCCACTCAGGAGCGGTCAGCCGTTCTGGATGGAACTCTTCCCCGGCGAGAAAGAAGAGAAGCATTCCCAGGCTGGCGAGACTCCAGATTCGGGCGATCCAGCGAATGACGTCCTTGGGATGAACGGGCTTGATGGTGAGAGTGTCCATGTCCTTCTCGCAAGGCGGCGCGGCGATCGAGGGTCGAATCGGTATTCGCGCACTGCAAGAGAAACGCCAGTGCCCTCCCGGCGCACAGCGCCCGTAAAGGTCTTGAAATCAGAGGTGTGGCTTTTGAGGATCGAGAGGGAGGCCGGCAGCTCGGCGAAAAGACACGCAGACCAGGCGGGGAGAGCGAAAAAGCTGCGCCCCGGAACTTCCCTAGGCATATCCAGTAGTACTGCTCGTCGAAGCGAATGATCGCAAAGTTCTCAGTTGATCTGCTCGTGATGGGAGGAGGGAAATCCCGAAAGGCCGGCCTCAGAGGCCCAGAGAGCGGGCCGCGAGCTCGGTGCCTTTCACCCTCGCGCGGATTTTCGCGAAGGCGGTCTCCGGGGTGGTGGAGAGGTCGTCCCCGAAGGGAGAGAAGCCGCAATCGTCGGTGGTGCCGAGCCGGCTCACCGCAATGTACTCGGCAGCTTCCAGAACGCGGTCGCGCACCTCTTCCGGCGTCTCCACGCGGGGGCTGATGGGATCCGTCACGCCGACGAAGATCCTGTGGTCGGGGAGGGCATGCTTGCGAATGATTCCCAGGACACGGCGCCGATCCTTCTCGCTGGCGAGCTGCAGATAGAAATTGCCCACCTTCAGATCGAAGAGGCTCGGGAGCAGCTCCGCATAATCCACATCGGCGCTATGGGTGGAGTCCTGATCGCCGCCCGGGCAGGTGTGCACGCCGATTCTCCGGCGCTCTTCTTCGGTAAAGCGATCCAGCACCCGGTTGTTCAGGGCGATGAAGTGGTGCAGGAGGTTTTTGCTCGGGTCGAGTTTCACGGCGAGGCGCCCCTCGGTGAAATCGATCTGGACGGCGTGGGCGCCCTTGCTGAGGCATCGACGGATGTCGGTTTCCGCCTCAGCCACGAGATCCCTCAGGAACGCCTCGTGGGAATAGCCGGGAATCCCCTCCTGGGGATAGAGCAGACTCAAGGCGGAGGCGGAGATGACTGCCTGCTTCAGGGGAACCCGGGCGTGTTTCTTGGCGTGCGTCAGGTAGGCGTCGGCATAGGTCCGGTAGCGGAACGGACCGGTTGTGAGGCGGGGAAGCTGTCGGATGTGACCATCAGCGAACTGGATGATCACCCCGTTAGGGGCCAGGTTTTCAAGACCCTGGATCGGGTAGGTGGCGAAGCTGGGCTTGGTCTGCTCGCCATCGGTGATGACGGGTGAGCCGGTGACCTCGAATTGCCGGATGGTATCCTCGAGCGCACGGTCGTAGAGCTCGTCCATCGCGGCCTGGGCGATACGTCCCGCGGCAAAATCCTGCATTCCCTGAATCAGTTCCTTCGACCTGGGAATGCTCCCGATGGGTTCCGTGGGTATCGGCATGTCCACCAAACTAGGCCCAACGCCCGCAGCCTGTCAAGCAGCAAGACGAGGAGCCGTCCCCGATTCAGAACCGTTGCGATCGGAGGACCTGACGAACCCTCCATCGACCGCGCTCAGGACTCCTCGGCGAGCGCATCATGGGGGCCGCCGAAGGCCTTCCGCCCGGCCCGCTCCACCTTGGCAGAGCTGACGTGGGTGTGCAGCAGGGTTTTGGCCATCTCCGCCGCCCGATCCACCAAGGCCCGCGCCCCCTGATGCAGCTCCGTGCTTTCCTTGACGTAGGCCACGTTGCGCTCCATATCCTCGGCCGCCCAGCCTCTCGAGTGGGCGATGTAAGGGAACTGTGGGAAGACGCACCCCACCTCGGCGAAAAAACCGAGCATCTGTCCCGCCACTCCCTGGATGTTGTCCTGGCCGCCGATGATGATGAATGCTGCCACCTTGTTCTTGAGCAGGACCCGATTGGCGATGGTGACCTGGTTCTGCACGCAGTTCATCCGCTCCACCATCTTGTAATAGAGGCTGCTGGCTCCCCCCCACCGGATGGGAGTCGCCACCAGGATGATGTCGGCCCAGTGGACGAACGCCTCATAAACCTGGTCGAGCTGGTCGGAGGCATCCATTTGCGTGATGGAGCAGGGCCAGGTGCAGGCGCGGGCCGACTTGGAGTAATACCCCTCGCAAGCCCGGAAGGAGAGGTCGTTCAGCCGGATCAGGCGGGTCTCACATCCGAGCTGTACCGCGTGGGCCAGGGCGGTATCGAGGAGAGCCTCGGAAGTGGAATAGCGGGGGTTATCACGATTCTGCACCGTGGTGGAGACTCCCACGAGCCGGAGGGGCCCCTCCTCCCGGCGGATCTTGCGGGATAGCGGATGGGGCTCGTGCGCCAGCTTGTTCCGCTTCGTCGCCGAAGCGAGGTTCACGAGCAGTCGCCCTCCCTCGATTCGAGTCTCGTAACCCGGGACCTTGTCCTCCTCAAAACCCGGTTCCCCGAGGCCGGTGGCAAAATGGAACTTGTAGGCGTGCCAGGGGCAGACGACATACTCGCCGTCCATCCGGCCCTCTCCCAGCGGTCCGCCAACATGGTTGCAGACATTGGAGATCACGCCAAATCGCCCGTCGAGATAGCTCACCGCAAGCTGCAGTCGGCCGACTTTCACGGCCCGCACGGGAGGATCTCGCAGCTCCTCGACGGCGCCCAGGTCGACCCATTCCGCCTGAACCATCGGTCTTTCCTCCTGGAAGGGGGTGGCTCCTTGGTGGTGGGGAGGGTAACATACAAGGCTCCAAGCGCGCCCTCAGCAGAGGTTCAGACGACTCTCCGGCGGGTCGGCACGCGTGTTGCAAGATTGTGCCACCCGTAATCGGGAGGGTCCGGGCCGGGGCCGCGATTCCTGGCGCCAGGGTGAGCTGCAGAGAAGAAAGGGTTAATCCATGACTTTCAGGCTGGTAGGACTGATGAGCTTGGTGCTCCTTCTGTCGCTCGCCGCTTTCGCCCTGGTGATGAATTCCTATCAAGCCGATGTGATGGATGAGGTGACGCGGACGGTTTCGATGGTGGGAAAGGCCACGCTTCAAACTTTCGAGCGGCACACTCTCCCCTCGGGAATCAAGATTGTCGCCGCGTCGGCGCCGGACACCGGAGATGGAAAGGCCAAGCTGGGATTCAAGTACAAGCTCATCACGCACGACCTGCCAGCCGAAGCACTACCCAATCCCGCTGACCACGTCGCCATCATTCGCCTGGATCCCCATGACGCTCCCGGTGCGGTGGAGGGGGCGCCGGCGTCCAGCCCCAACAAGATGGTGGTGGTCCGCGTGGAGGAAGTCCGGGCCGAATCGGATGCCGCGGGAGACACGGTACTGCGAATCCCCACCTGGCAGGTCCAGGAGTACACGAAGTTCGATGGGGGAGCTCCCGGGAGTTTCACCTGGGTTGCCGGCCGATCCTATCCTGTGACAGCCGCCGGGGCCGAGGCTGCGCCCGCGGCTGGATCGCCTGCAACGCCAGCGACTGGGAGCGCGTTGATGAGCGCGCGGCAGGAGATCGTCCTGCCGATTCCGACCCGCGAGTTTCGCGATCTGTTCGCCGGGTTCCGAGAGCGAACTCTCTATCTGTTCCTGGGCATCCTGGTGCTGGGTACAATTCTCTCGGCCGGTCTCGCGGCCCGCTTCACCCGGCCGGTAAGGCGCCTGGACGCGGGCATCCGCCGCCTGGCTGAGGGGGATTTGGACGTGCGGGTGGAGGCGGAGGGCGGAGATGAAGTGGGCCGGCTCGGTCGAGCCTTCAACGAGATGGCGGATCGCCTGAGAGCCAGCAGGCAGCGGGAGGCTGACGTGCGCCGCCGGGAGAAGCTCTCCGCCTTGGGAAGAATGGCGGCAGGGGTGGCTCACGACGTGAGAAACCCGCTGCATTCCATCGGATTGACCCTGCAAAACCTGCAGGAGACGGCGCGTCCCACCGAGCCGGAGCGGAGCCGCGATTT
>JAKEFJ010000263.1 GCA_022616665.1 Acidobacteriota bacterium | reverse complement strand
GTATTTGAAGCTGACCGTCTTCTGACTTTGGATCCGAGCCGTTATCAGACAGATTTTCCGGGCTTGCGGCTGGTACTCCGATCAGAGACGTGAAGACCGTATATCTCAAAAACAGGGCAGAATGGCGTTCCTGGCTTGAGAGAAACTCCAGGAATTGCGCGGAAGTCTGGCTTCTCTACTACAAGAAAGGCTCGGGCAAGGCGCGGATCGAGTACCAGGATGCCGTTGAGGAGGCGCTTTGCTTTGGATGGATAGACGGCAAGATCAAGAGGATCGACGAAGCGACCTATGCGCAGAGATTTACTCCCCGCTTGCCCGCCAGCCGCTGGTCGGCCTTGAATATCAAGAGAGCAGAAAAGCTGATCGAACAGGGAAAAATGATGGAGGATGGCCTCAAGGCATTTCAACCCGGCAAGGTGGTGAAAGCTTTACCGCTGCCCACGCAGCTCCCGAAAGAGCTTGAGGATCGCTTCAGACGGGAGTCGCGCGCATGGGAGAATTTCGACCGTTTCCCGCCGGCGTACCGGCGGTTGACGATCGGATGGGTGGCCAGTGCGAAAAAGGAGGAAACCCGGCTCAAGCGCCTGCAGCAACTCATCGAGGTTTCTTCCAGGGGCGAGAAGATCAAGTTCATGTGAGGAGGCCGGCCGCGCCGGGTGGATGCGGCCGGCATAAAGCCCCTACAGCACCAACGTCAAACCGCCGGTCGCGAACAGGGCCATGGCCCATACGAGATCCAGATTCAGCCAGGCCTTCCGTAGCAGGCCGAGACCCAGTTTCTCATAGACAATCCAGGCTGCCAGTGCGGTGACTGCCAGGTAGCCCGCCCCATGTATCACGGTCGCGGCGAAGGCCATCGGCCCTTCGAATGTTGCTGCCGTGCCCGCGTGGCAGGTGGCTCCCTGGGCGCTGGCCGTCATGCCCAGGAAGATGGGCAGGACCATCAGTCCTGCCCCGTGTGCTGAAGCCATGAGAAACGACCAGACCGTCAGCCCGCGCATGCCAACCCGCATGCCTCCCCATCGAGGGTGGCGATGGCGGAACAGCCCGTAGCCGCCCAGGCCGAGCAGGATCAGTCCCACCGGCCAGCGCAGCAACTCTATCGGGATCACCGCGCCCACAAAGACCGCGACCATGATCGCAGCGCCGATCGCGAGCGCATGGCCAAGGGCCAGGGGAAGCATCGCCCGCCATACCGCGCGCGGGCTCCGCTCTTGCATCCCGAGCGCCACCGCAAAGAGCCAGCCCATTCCCGGATTGATGCCGTGAAAGGCCCCGAGAAGAAGAATCGCCATCCAGGACCAGAATAATCCCTCGTTCATGCGGGTCTCCTTATGAGTAGCAGTAAGAATCGGATGAGGCGTCGCCGCCTTCCAGCCGGACCTGATGCGGCCGCAACCCGTCGGCTTCCAGAAAAAAGTCCCGATCCAGGCTCATTCCTCCTTCAAGGTCGACGTCGATCTTTGCCATCCATCCGCGAATGCCGTCCGGATAAAACTGCTCGTCCCATGCGCCGTAAAGCGAGTTCGTAAAGTACACCCGGCGTCCGTCGCGGCTGATCTCGACCATCTGCGGCCCGCCGTTGAGCGGCTTTGCCTCCATGCTCGGATGCGCCGCGCGGCGCACGATCCCGCCGACCTTGACCGATCCGGCCAGCCTCGGGTTGAAGGGGTCGGACACATCGTACTGGCGCATCTCGCCGGTTCCCCAGCAGGAAACGTACAGGAAGCGGTCGTCGAGGGAGAGGTTGAGATCGGTAACCAGAGGCGGGACGGCCTTGAAGCCCTTCAGCAGCGGCGGCAAGTTCTCCGGATCGGCGGGCTCGGCCGGAATGTCGATTACCTTGCGGATGCCCCACTCCCCGCTGTTGCCGTCCCGGTGCCACAGCCAGACCGACGCTGAGAGGTCCTTCAGGCAGGTGACGACGCCTGCGAAGCCGTAAGTTTCGGTTGGGTCATGAGCGGGCCGCAGCTCGAGCACCATCTGGTATTCCGGTCCAAGCTCGAGCGTTTGCCGGTGCCTGCGGCGGTTCAAATCCCAAACGTGCAGTCTGTGACCGTACCCTCCGGCAAGCAAAATCTCCGGGTTCAGTCCGTTCTCCACCATGTTCGGAGTTCCCCATTCGCTGGTGATCATGGTGTCATGAGCGAGGTGCCACCAGAAATCGTACGTGAGGTACTGCGGGCCCCGGTCGATCTCCCACTTGCCTTTAATTTCGAAGGTCTCAGGGTCCATCATGAAGATTCCACCCGGGCCTTCGCCGTCCAGGGAGCCGAGGCCGTTCATGTAGATACCGTCCGGCCCGCAATGTGAGGTGTGCGGCCGGCTATATCCTGTCCGGTTAGCCACCGTCTCTGGCTCGATAACTTTCACAATCTTCGGGTTGCGGGGATCGGGCTTGGTGTCGAGCACATGGATGCGGGAAGAGCGCAGTCCGGGAACCACCAGGTAGCGCCGCTCCATATGAGGGTGCGGCGAATAGGGGCACAGGCAGGAACTGCAGGCGTTCCAGCCGAAATGGTGTAGCTCGTCGCCCGCGTTCGGCATGTTCACCTGGATAACGATCTGGCCGTATTTCTTAGACTTCGGGTCTACGTCAACAACCCCGAGAGCGTCCGGCTTGCCGTCGTGGCAGGGGTTCAGCATGGCGACATAAGCCAGAGTTTCCGGTGGCGCTTGCATCGCCATCTTGGGCGACGGGTAAAACGATTGATCGGGTAGCCATTGAGGCATGGTTTATTTTTCTCCTGACGCCCATTATTCGAGGAGAGGGTCCCCGGAAGTACTTTGAGCGTTCTGGAATTTTTCTGAGCTTTTCTTTAAGCTCTTGAATAACGATGGCGGGGCGTGCAGGTGTGGTTTACGAATTCGGGCCGTTCCGGCTAGACCCGGACGAGCGCTGGCTGCTGCGCGAGGGCCGGCCCGTTCCCCTGCGAGCCAAAGTCTTCGACACGCTCTGCATATTGGTGGAGCATCAAGGGCGTCTCATCAGCAAGGACGACCTGATGAAGGCCGTCTGGCCGGACAGCATCGTCGAAGAAAACAACCTGGCCCACAATATCTCCGTCATCCGCAAAGCCCTCGGCGACCAGGCGACGGGGAAAAGATACGTCGAGACCATCCCGGGCCAGGGGTATCGTTTTACCGGAGAAGTAATCGAGGTAAGGCCCCGCCAAGGGGTCCCGCTGTCTGAACCGCGAAGGCCAAATCGTCAGCCCGTGGCCACTGCAGTGCATCGCGGGGGCGAGTTGCGGCGCCTTCACCGAACCTTTGAACAAGCGCTCGGCGGCACGCGTCAGGTGTTGTTCGTCACCGGCGAGGCCGGTCTCGGCAAGACCCTGTTGGTGGACACTTTCCTTCAGGAGATTCACGGGAGGACGCCGCTGTACGTTGGCTTCGGACAGTGCCTCGAACATCGGGGCGAAGGGGAAGCCTATATGCCCGTCCTGGCCGCGCTGGGCCGCATGTGCCGGGAGGCGGCGGGACCGGAGCTGGTCGCCTTCCTGGCCAGGTGCGCTCCCACATGGCTTGTCCAGATGCCCTGGCTGATGAACGACACGGAGTTTGCGGCCTTGCGGCAACGCGTGCTCGGGACTACGCGGGATCGCATGTTGCGGGAGATGGTGGAGGCAATTGAAACGCTCACCGCCGGTACG
Source organism: Acidobacteriota bacterium (assembly GCA_022616665.1). Taxonomy (GTDB): domain Bacteria; phylum Acidobacteriota; class Polarisedimenticolia; order Gp22-AA2; family AA152; genus AA152. The sequence goes on along the minus strand of JAKEFJ010000263.1, from coordinate 99 downwards.
CCCCTGCTGCTGGTGATCGAGGATCTTCACTGGAGCGACCACTCCACGCTCGACCTGCTCGCCTACCTGGCGCGGCGGCGGGAGCCGGCCCGCCTGCTT
>JAKEFJ010000262.1 GCA_022616665.1 Acidobacteriota bacterium | reverse complement strand
TGTCAGCTCCAGATGGAATACGGCTACCACGCCATGTGTGCGTTGACAGGCCATCACGCAGCGATCGTGACCGATGACGGCCGCATCTGGACCATTCTCGAAGGAGAGAGATTCCCTGAACTCCATCACCCCTCTGCGCTTCTCGGCCATAGGATTCGAGTCGAAGGACGTCTCTACCGAAAGGCCGGATCGCTGGCTGTCGGCCAATATCGATTACTCTGAAACACAATTTTCGCTAAGGAAGCGACTTCATTTCTTGTCTGCCCCAAGGCACCACCTGTCGTTGATGTCGCGGGGAAGGCGACTTACAGGGTATCGACTCTCGCCCCTCATGAAGGAGGAGTTTCATGACCGCGAACTTTCAACCCGAAGATCTCGATGTCGAGAGCGTCGTTCGCGAGCGCTACACGAGTGGGGCGAGGCGGCGTGAGGAGGACCTTTGCTCTCCTGTGGAATACGAGCCGCGCTATCTCGCGGTCATACCCAGGGAGGTGCTGGAGCGCGACTATGGCTGCGGTGACCCCTCACGCTACGTCCAGAAGGGTGACACGGTTCTCGATCTAGGAAGCGGCGGGGGCAAGATCTGTTTCATCGCTTCGCAAATCGCCGGGCCTCACGGCCGTGTCATCGGCGTGGACATGAATGAGGAGATGCTGGCACTCGCCCGAGGGGCGGTGCTCGAGGTAGCCCGGCGCATCGGCCACGGGAATGTGTCGTTCCACCGCGGCAGAATTCATGACCTGCGACTCGACCTGGATCTTATGGACGCATGGCTTCGTGACAACCCGGTACGAACCGCCTCCGATCTGGCGGCTCTTGAGGAAACCGCCCGGCGCCTGCGGCTCGAACGCCCGCTCGTGCCCGATGCCTCGGTGGACCTCGTGGTTTCCAACTGCGTGCTCAACCTCGTTCGGGAAACGGAAAAGCCGCGCCTGCTCGCGGAAATCTTCCGTGTCCTGAAACCCGGAGGAAGGATCGCGATCAGCGATGTCGTCAGCGACGAGGAGGTGCCCGGGGACCTCAAGAAGGACCCCGACCTTTGGAGTGGCTGTGTCTCAGGCGCGTTCCAGGAACGGGAGCTTCTGGGAGGACTCGAATCGGTGGGTTTCTACGGCATCGCCGTTGAGCAGTGGGCCGAAGAGCCATTCCGGGTGGTGCGTGGCATTGAATTCAGGGCCGTCACCATCACGGCTCGCAGGGGAAAAGAAGGTCCTTGCTTCGAAGGGAACCAGGCCGTCATCTACAGGGGGCCGTGGAAGCAGGTCGAGGACGACGATCACCACGTCCTGCGGCGTGGCGAGCGAACGGCGGTATGCGACAAGACCTATTGCATCCTCACCTCGCCTCCGTACGCCGCCGATGTCATCCCCGTCCCTCCCCGCGTCGGCGTTCCCGACGAGGAGCGCAGGCCCTTCGATTGCTCCCGGAGCACCTCGCGCCATCCGCGTGAATCGAAGGGGGAAGCCTACACTGAAACCACTGAGGGTGATGCCACCTGCTGTCCTCCAGGGAATTGCTGCTGATGATCGGACTTCTTCTGGGGGCGACGCTGCTGCTGGCTTTCGTCAACGGCGCCAATGACAACTTCAAGGGCGTGGCCACGCTGTACGGCTCAGGAGTCCTTTCGTACCGGGCTGCACTGGCGCTGGCGGCCGGATCGACCGCGGCCGGCTCTCTCTCCTCGGTGGCCCTTGCCTCGGGCCTCGCCGAGGCCTTTTCCGCCAAGGGGCTCGTGCCGGACGCCATTCTGACGCCGTCGTTTCTAGCTGCCGCGGGGATCGCCTCGGCGTTGACAGTGCTCGCGGCAACCCGGCTTGGCCTCCCCGTCTCAACGACACATGCGCTGGTCGGCGGGCTGGTCGGCGCCGGCTTCGTCACCGCAGGGAAGGCCCTCAACCTGGCAGCTCTCGGTGCGGTCTTTGTCTTGCCGCTCCTCGTCAGTCCCCTAATCGCCACGCCGCTTGCTTGGGCAGGTTACAGGGCCGGGCGCCTGGGCAGGCAAAGACTTCGTGTCGAGGCGGAGAGCTGCGTCTGCATCGGAGAGGAGTGGGTCCCGATGGGGAGCGCGAGTGCCTGCGTCGCCGCGACCGGCTTGACGGTCAGCGTCGCCACAGTCCCGCAATGCGAAAGGCGATACCTCGGACGAGTCCTCGGCGTCTCGGCTCAGACGATCGCCACGTCGACCCACGTCGCCAGCGCCAGCCTGGTGGGATTCGCCCGCGGCCTGAACGACACACCAAAGATCCTTGGGCTGATCGTCGGCGCTTCCGCCTTATCGCCATGGCTTGGCACCCTGGCAATCAGTGCCGCCATGTTGCTTGGTAGCGTGCTCGCTGGCAGGCGTGTGGCGGATACCCTTGCCTCGAAAGTCACCTCGATGAACCAGGGACAGGGCCTGGCAGCCAACCTAAGCGCGGCCATTCTCATCACCGCCGCGTCCCGATTAGGATTGCCTGTGTCCACAACACACGTGTCCACCGGAAGCATCATCGGCATCGGTGTAGCCGGTAACGACCTGCGCTGGAAGATGGTTGGGGCAATTTTTGCCGCCTGGGTGACGACTCTTCCCCTCGCCGCAGCTCTCGGTGCAACCGGAATGTGGGCGCTGCGATGAACTCGGATGCGGTAGTTGAGTAATTATCCAACAGATCGCCCTTGGTGAACGGAGCCCTTGACCTTTTGCCGGACCTCTCGAACCACTTCCGACGGCACAAGCGCAAGCCCTAGGACGATGAGTTACGGGACGATAACTGCGTCGTCGAGGTGTCCAATCACCGGGATGAAATCCGGGATGAGGTCGATCGGAGACAGCGCGTAGATGACGGCGCAGCCTAGAAAAAGACAGGCGCTTCGAGGTGTCCGTGGGTCGCGTAGGACAAGCCGGCAGATCCGGACTTCCTGAGCGAGGTTTTGTGCGACCCGCCGGACTGGATCCATTTTCGGGAACTCCAAGCTCTTCCTGACGGTCAATCCTTCGCCTCACGCCGCCAGAACCCGGGCAGCCCTGCTACCTCCCGCGGGGCGTAGGGAGGATATCGGAAACTCCACCTTCATGTCGTCGAGGTGGGCAAAGCACACTGGCATAGGAGCAGAAGACGCAACACTCCCCCGGCTTCGGCCGCAGGAGTGTGAGGCATCGCGGGCACTTGAAAAAGTGAACGCACGCGTTTTCGGGCATAGACTCTGTCGTTTGTTGGCCGCAGACGGGGCATGTGATTGTTGCCTTCTCATTCATCGTGTGTCTCAGCCCAGCTTTTGCATAATGAGCCCCTGCCGCAGGCGGGAAGGCACGTCAGGTGTCGCCTCGGCAGCTTACGGCTCCGACAGGAATCGCAGGATCTCACCCATCAGCCGATCGCCCTGCTCCGTCTCGAAGAGGAACTGCGCGTGGGCCGAGCCCTCCAGGATCACCAGCTCCTTCGGTCCCGGGGACTTCTCGAACTGCTCGCGGATCTTGATCAGCCTCGGAGTACCGCTGGCCGTCGTGTCGTCGCGGGCCGTGATGAACAGTTTTCTGCCCTTGACACGCTCCGGAGATTTGATTGGCGCAGCTCCCAGCAGGATGAGGCGATCGATCTCTCCAGGTTCGGCATCGATCGAAGCATCGGCGGCTGCGCTGCCGCCCATGCTCCCACCGACGACCGACACCGTCTTTGCGCCCGCCTGCCGCAGGTGGCGGACCGCCGCGAGCACATCGAGGTGGAGCGGCGCGCTGAGTGGGTCGGAATCGCCCGGACCCTTCGACTTGCCATATCCCCGGAAATCGAGGGCGAGGACCCGGAACCCAGCTGCCGCCAGCTCCCGCGCCTGGGACTCCCAGCTTTCCTTGTTGAAACGGCCGCCGTGGGCTAGCACGACCCCGCGGTCGCCCTTTCCATATACGTCGGCGTAGACGAGCCCACCGTCCGGGCTCGAAAAGGAGACGAGCTCCGGCTCCCACCTCCCATTGGGCGACGCGAGAATCTCTCCGCCAAGCATCACCGCAATTGCCACGAGCCACGAAGGAACCTGACTTTCGAATCCCCTCATGCTACCTCCTCGCCGCAACCGGCAACCTGGTTTGTCCCGGCGGACGGCGAAGCTGTCTGGAACCGCTATTTCTTCATCGTCTTTTCCCACTCCGCCTGTCGCTTCTGGATCTCCTGCGGCGTGAGATTTTCCTTGCGCGTGGCGATGCCCCAGTGGTGGCCGAATGGATCCGCGACCTTCCCGAAACGGTCACCCCAAAACATGTCGGTCACGGGCATGACGACCCTCGCTCCAGCATCCACGGCCCTCTTGAATACAGCGTCCACGTCCGGGACGTACAGGAAGGTCGTGCCCGTGACGAAGCCAGCTGATTGTGGGGATTTGGTCTCGGGCGACATCTCGGGGAATTCGTCAGACATGAAGATCACCGAGTCTCCGATTTTGATCTCGGCGTGGCCGATCCGCCCTCCCGCCATTGGCATGGTCATCCTCGTCTCAGCGCCGAAGGCTTTCTTGTAGAACTCAAGGGCGTGCTTCGTATCATTCTGCACCAAGGACGGAGTGACGGTATGGTATCCCTCAGGAACCGGTTTCACGTTATTCGCCATCGTGATTCCTCCTTCTCTTGATTGGGCCCGCACGGGGGACATTTTTTTGGTGGACAGCATCCTACACCCACTCCCCGCAGCAAGACGAACTCAAGTTTCAAGCGCAGTCAATCCCGCCATTTCACTCAGAACGCTCATTCGGAGCCGTCCCCCCCAGGATGAATTCTAGTCTGTGAGTGGGGTGCGCTATCGAGTCGGTCAGGTTCGTGCGGATCAGGCTTTCGTGCGGCGGGCGCGCAGGTAGATGTAGGCGCCGGAGACCAGGCAGAGGAGGCAGGTACCGACCACTTTCAATTCGAAGGTGATGAGGTTGGTGGCCTCCTGCGGGGGCACCAGAGCCAGGACAATCGACGCGAAAGTGGTGATGAATCCCAAGGAGCAGACGACGATTGTCCCCGCATTGCCTCCGGGGATGGGGATAATCTCACTCCGGACGCCTTCCCTCAGCCTCAGGACGATTGCCGCTGCGAAGAGATACAGGTAGGGGATGAAAAAGACGATGAGCGTCACGTTCACCAGGAGGAGATAGGCCTCCTCCACGCTGCCGCCGAAATACCCGGTGGCGATGAACAGACTGGAAATGACTCCCTGGACCAGGATGGCCACGTAGGGCGAGCCGTACTTCGGATGAACCTTGCCGAAGCTCGGCGGCAGATAGCGATCCAGGCCCGCCACGAAGGGAATCCGCGCCGAGCCCGCAACCCAGGCGCTGGTTCCGCCCAGGCCGCTCACGGTCAGCAGCAGCGCCATGGCCGAGAGAACCCAGACCACCCCGACCCGGCTGGTGACTTCCGCGATCGCCTGCATCACGCCGCTGACGATGCTGATCTCGCGGGCCGGTACCGCCATGTAGATGGAGAGGCTCCCCGACATATAGATGATGGCGATCAGGATTCCTCCGTAGAGAACTCCCCGGGGGATGGTGCGCCGGGGCTCGCGGATCTCACCGCCCATGATCGAGGCCAGCTCCAGCCCCGCGAAGGCGAAGCACATCTGGGACCAGTAGTTGAGCGTGCCGAAGGAGCCCTCGGGCTTGAGGCCCTTCCAGGAAATCGGGTTGGCCGAGCCGAACATGTAGTAGGCGGAGGCCCCCATCAGGATCAGGACCAGCGCCGGCACCCAGGTTCCGATGGCGCCGAGGTTCTGCAGCCACTTCGCACCTCTCAGCCCGCGTACGTTCAGCAGGATCACGAACCAGAAGAACAGCAGCGACAGGCTGGTGACGAAGATCTTGCTCTCACCCAGCTGCTGGATGCTGGTGCCGCCGATGTAGACGGCGTTGCCGACAGTGAACGCCAGGAGGCCGGGAAAGTAGAAGAGGTTGTTGACCCAGTAGCACCAGCCGCAGACGAAGCCGTGGAATTCCCCGAAGGCCTTCTTGGTCCAGACGTAGATGCCGCCCTCTTCCGGGTAGCGGGTGGAGAGCTCGGTGACGGCCAGTCCTTGCGGCAGAAAGAAGGCGAGGAAAGCCAGCATCCACAGGGTCAGCGAGGCGGCGCCATAGCGGGAGGCGGAGGCCAGCCACCTTATCCCGGTGATGGCCACGACATTCAGGAAGACCAAGTCCAGAAGACCGAGTTCGCGGCGAAGCTCGGTCACTTTCGCCGTGGTCGCGGTCGCCAGTTTATTGCTCAGACCGCCCCCTACATCATCGCAGCGGGCGGCGCCGGCTCATCGGGACTCCCGGCGTTGCGCAAGGGTATGGCAATCATGCTCCATGCCATGAGTCCGAGGACGATCAGCCCCACCAGATAGGAGGGATGCTCGAAGACTCCCGGGAGCGGTCCATTCATGAAGAACTGGTACCCCGCGGTCACCAGACCGACCAACGCCTCACCGGCGATCAGACCCGAGGCAATGAGGATGCCCACATTTTCCACTCGAATCCGTTGCGCCGAGTTAAAGCCCTTGCGCGTGGCCCGGCTGTCGCAAAGCCAGCGGATGAGCCCCCCGATGAATATCGCAAAGGTGGTGTCCAGGGGCAGATACATTCCCACGGCCACCAGCATCGGGCTGCGAACCTGGAGCATGATCATCACGATTCCCATCAGGATGCCGGTCACCACCAGAGGCCAGGCCATCTGCCCGCCCACGATTCCCTGGGCGAGAGACGCCATCAATCCGGCCTGTGGAGCGGAGAGCTGAGGGTCGCCGAAGCCAATCCCGCCGCCCGCGATATTGCCCTTGTAGAGGATCATGACCGGGAAGTACATCACCAGGCTGGCGCAGGCGACCGCAATCAGCTCGACGATCTGGATCGTGCGCGGGGTCCCGCCGAGGATGTAGCCGACCTTGAAATCTTGAAGGAGCTCCCCGGCCACCGCCGAGGAGACACAGACGACGGCCGCCACGCCCAGCACGGCGATGACGCCGCTCGGCCCGGCCACTCCCAGGGAAGTCATCAGCAGGGCGGCGATGATCAAGGTGGAGAGGGTCAGGCCGGAGATCGGGTTGTTGGTGGAGCCGATCATTCCCACCAGGTAGCCGGAAACGGTGGCGAAGAAGAAAGCTGCGATGATCATGACCACCGCGGCGACCACACCGCCCAGCACCAGGCTGGAAAGATAGATGTAGAGGGCCACCATCAGGATGAACATGATACCGATGAGTGAGAAGACCGTCTTGGAGCTCATGTAGCGCTCGGTCCGCGACACGGTCGCAGGAGCCGGCGTGCCGCCTCGCAGCTCGCTGAGGGCCTTCCCGAGGCCGCCGGCCAGATTCTTGCGCATTCTATAAAGCGTGTAAGCCGCACCCACCAGCATGCCGCCGACGGCGATGGGCCGGACGATGTACCTCCAAACCGCGGTGGCTTGTCCTCCCCAGGCATGGTCCTCCGCGCCGGGGGGCAGGAACGCCTGGATCTGAGGTCCGAGGAAATAGATCAGCAGCGGCACCAGGAGTCCCCACGCCAGGACGCCGCCCGAGAAGTTCAGCGCCGCCAGGACGGGGCCGATGATGTAGCCGACCCCCACGTAGGCCGGGCTGATGGCCGGGGCTGAGAAATAGGTGACGCCGCCGGTCGGCAGGACGTTCTGGGAGTTCAGCGGACCGAGCCGCAGAGTGCTCATTCCGAGCGTTCCGACCTTGACGAAGACCTCCTTCGTCTGAGCGAACAGCTGGATGGCACCGAGGAAGTAGATGAGCGCACCGGATCCGATGTTGTAGAAGAGGTATTTGGCAGTCTCCCCGCCGCGCTGTCCCGCCTTGTGAATCTCCGCTGCGGCGACCGACTCCGGGAAAGGAAGATCCGGGTCTTCCACCATCACCCGCCGCACCAGCGAGACGAACAGCACGCCGAGGACTCCTCCGACCAGCATCAGCGCGGTGGATTTCCAGTAGGCGTCTCCCACGCTGAAGGAGGGCCAGGCGCCCACGAGAACGAACGCCGGCAGCGTAAAAATCGCCCCCGCCGCCACCGACTCGCCGATGGATCCGGCGGTGCGGGCGATGTTCTCTTCCAGGATCGACCCTTTGCGAAGCCTGCCCAAAACCGCCATGCTGATCACCGCCGCGGGATAAGTCGCGGCGATGGTGACGCCGGCGCGCAAGCCCAGGTAGGCGTTGGCCGCTCCCAGGATGAGCGTCATGGCGATCCCGAGGATCAGCGCACGGGTTGTGAATTCGGTCATTGCCATCGACTCGGGAACGAACGGCTGGTGACGCCGACCGGACCCGGGTTGAGAATCCTCTGGCTTCGCCATGGAGTGGTGTCCCTCCCAGTAGGTGTGGTGAGAGAACGCGAGGTTCGCGAGACTCTAACCCAGCCTCTCGCGGACTGTCAACGGAAGGTACTAACGTATCCTCAAGCTTGGGCGATGTACAGTATTAGGCGGGGATTTTGACTTCCTACTTCCAATCGCCGGCGGCGACAAAAGCCCCCCAGAAAAACGGATGGGTGCTCTTGCCGGCAGCGCTCCGGGAGCGGATCATCTCCATGCTTGCGGTTCGAATTGTCGTCGCCGTGTCCATGCCGCCCCGTCGAGCTTCATAGAGACTGCGCATCCATTCCCGCGAGGTGTCGTCCTCCACCCTCCAGAGGCTCATGATCAAGGTGTCCACCCCGGCCACCTCGAACGCCCGGCGGGTTCCCAATACTCCCTCCCCCACTTGGACGACTCCCACGCCCGTCTCGCACGCCGAAAGGACGGCCCACTGAGTCCCCGAAAGATCCAGGGAAGCGACCTCCTCGGCGGTCAAGATGCCATCCTCTTCGCCCGAAAGCGGGCTGATCTCATTGCGGCGGTTGGCCCCGGCCAGAGCCAGTCCAGAGAGAAGCAACGGGCTGTCTCCCAGAATGGGAAGCTCAGCCCGTGCGGGCGTGGGCGCTTCGCGGGCCTTGATCCGCGCGTTTGCCAGGTCCGATTCACATTGCGCCTGGACGAAGAATCCGTGTGTGGCGAGATGAAGCACACGGTGTCCCGGCGCCTTTTTCTTGAACGCCGCTTCCGTCGCAGCGGCTCCCATCAGCTTTTCGACCATTTCTCCCGGTGGTTCCTTCTTCCCGGAGCGCGCGGACCAGATCGATTCGAGCTCCTGCACTTCCTGTTGCGAGGCGGGGAGCGGATCAAAATGGAGCGATTGAAAAGTGCCGCACGTGGCGCGGAGGCCTCGATACCCTTTTTCCGGTGAACCCTTGGCTCCCGATTCGGCGGCAGGCTGGGACCCGCCAGGGGCGCCTCGAGCCGGCAGCGCATCGAAATCAGGTGCCCCCAGGGCCAGGACTCCCTTGGATGCCACGGCGGGAGCATCCATCCGGATCAGGTCCCGTTCGGAGGAGAGGTAATGAATCAGCGGACCCGATCCCACCAGATATCCCGCCCGGCCCGCGGGAAGAGTCGCCAGGCTGACCGAATTCACCGCACCGTCGGGAACCACGAAGACTTTCTTCGCTTCTTTCAGGCCCTTCGGCAGGGGGTCCCAGAGGATTTTCCGCAATCGCTGCGCGATGTCACGATAGCGCTCCTCCGCGCCGGAGCCGGCCGTGCGCAAACCGGTGGGAGCTGTGGCCACCTCTCTTTTCCAGGCTTCGATGAGCGGCTCTACTTCCTCCGCGCTGCCGATGGGGATGACCCGGGGCTCCTGCTCCGAGGGTCCCAGCGTAAACGCCAGGTAGGAGGTGGAAGGCTTCCGCCTGGATCCTGAGCCGCGCTCCTTTGGGCCGTACGGGAAGATCCGATCGTAGTTGACGTAAGCGACCAAAGCCCAACCTGGGGGCAACGCTCCCTTGACCTCCGCGAAGCCGACAGCGGATTTCACCATCCGCCCTCGAACTGCGAGGCTTTTCTCCGCCAGCCGCCGCTCCGCCTGCTCCTTTTCCAGGCGGGCCCGGGTCACCTCTTCGCGGTATCCCTCGGAAGCTTCGGGATCGGGGCCTCGGACGACCAGCGAGGCGAGGCGATCACGGGTGGCAATAAGCGCCTGCGAGAGACCGGCCAGCTCCGGAGACGCTTCTTCATTCACCGAGACGTTTCGCGTCGCCATCTCATCCAGAACCAGGGCCCGCGATCGGATCACCTCATCCCATGTCCGCTGGATCGCTCTGGGGGGGAGCGGGTGGTCGGAGGTCGCCGAAGCGAGAACGGAAAGCGCCACGGAAAGTCCCATCACGCTGCTGGTCTCGAAGCGCAGAGCCTCCCGTTCGGAAAGGCTGGGCGCCGTTCGCTGGAATTGCTCCCGGAAGATCATCTCCGATCGCAACGATTGATCCAGGGCCGCGGTGCCGTCGCCGGCGCCCCAGTCGAGCATCGCCATGCGGTTCAGGACAATGGCTACTTCGGCGTGGTCCGGTCCGAACACTTTCTCCCGGATTGCCAGGGCTTGCTGGTATCGTCGACGTGCATCCACGTCGTCCCCGATCTGGTAAGAAACGTTCCCCTGCGCCACCAGCGTGTTGGCGACCTGCGGGTTCCCGGTCCCCAGGGACTTCTGCTGGATCTTGAGCGCGCGCTCGTACAGCGCACGGGCCGCCGGATAATCCTTCTCGTCTTGTCTGACGAAGGCCAGGTTGTAATAGGTCCGGCCTACCTCGGGATGATCCGGACCCAGGGCCTTTTCCTGGATTGCCAGGGCACGCTCGAAGAGCGCCTCCGCCCCTGGATCGTCGCCCAGGTTCATCAACGCGACGGCGAGATCCGCCAAGTCGGCCGCTACCTCGGGGTAATCGGGTCCGAGGGCCTTCTCGCGCACCGACAGGATTCGCTCCTTCAACCGCTTGGCCTCCGCATAATCCCCCATTTCGAATGCCACCAGCGCCAGGTTCATAAGGGGAACCGCCACTTCCAGGTCGTCGGGCCCATAGTTTTTTTCGTGACTGGCGAGGGCCCTCTCGAACAGCGATCTTGCCCCGGCGATATCGCCCGCATCCAGCAAGGACGTGCCGAGATTGTTCAGGGCATAGGCGACGTAGGTGTGGTCGGGGCCGAAGGTCTTCTCCCAGCTCACCAGCACTCTTTCACGCATCTGGCGCGCCCGGGTCATTTCTCCGAGCACGTAGAGCACATTCGACAGATTTTTGAGCGCCGCAACAGCCTTGGGGTGTTCCGGTGAGTAAGTTTTCTCCCAGATTTGCAGGGCCCTCTCCCAGGCCGTTTTGGCGCCCGCGAGGTCGCCCAGGTAGAGCAGCATGTAGCCGAGCCCGAACTGGCCCAGGGCCACATTGGGGGAGTCCGGACCGCCGCTTTTCTCCCAGATCGCCACGGCTCGCTCGTCGAGCTCGCGGCCCTTCTCGTAATGCCCCGTCTTCCCTTCCACATTCGCGAGGCCGTACAGAACCGACGCCAGGTCGGGGTCATCAGGGGACAGGACTCTTTCCCGAATCGTCAGGGCTTTTTCGTAACAGGTCCGGGATTGGTCAAACTCGTTCAAGTCCTTGAGAACGTTTCCCAGGGAACACAGGCTTCTGGCGTAGGAGGAAGTTTCCTCGCCGTATACTTTTCGCGCGATGCCGACAGCCCGTTCCGCCATCTCCCGGGTCTCGGGGACCCTCGCCTTGCCCTGGTCCACCCGAACGTCCACGAGGAAATCGAGGACGTCACAAACCTGGGGGGATTCAGGGCCATAGGCCTTCTCTGCCCGGGCGAGCAAATCCCGTGCGCCCGTCTCTGCTTCCGAATAACGCCCTGCTTCGAAAGCGTTCTTCAAAGTGTCCAGGGATTCTTGAAAGGATGGGGTTGGTGATGACAGCGGTGCCGCGGCACAAAGAAGGAATCCCAGAACCAGGACAGCGGCCTTCTGCCTCATGAGGGCTATTCTCGTCCGATCCGGCCGAAAGATTCAAACCCGGTGTGGTTCGCGACAGCATGCGAGGCCCGCACCAGGTAGCTCCGCCTTGGTCGGGGAGCTATAATGCGCCCGCCGGTATGCGCCCGAATTTCCGCGAACCCCCCCCGGCCGCCCGCGCGGCGGCTTTCGATCCGGACCTCCTGCACTCCCGGAGCATCCTGATCTATGTGCGATCCAGCCTGGTACTGACGCTTCTGCTCTATGCCACCATCATGACCATGCTCTACTCGGATCTCTACGTCCACTTGATCCGCCAGGCTCGGGACGCCTTCCAGCACCTCCGGGTGATTCCGGGAAGTCTCTTCATCGTCTTGATGGCCCTCGCCCTCGCCCTGGCTATCCGAATGAAGCCGCTCTTGGAGAAGGCTGCCCTGGGAATTGTGGCGATGAACCTGGCCGTTCTATTCCTGCGGGGAAAAATGGCCGGACACTCGGATGCTTATCTGGCGTTGTGCCTGCTCTCCCTGGTGCTGGACCTGGCCCTTCTCGCCACCGTCGTCGCCTTCTATCGAAAGTACCCCAACGTCCTGCAGCTCCTGCGCCAGAAAGCCAGAGAGTGACCGCGAGGCAAGTCATGCCGGATCTCCTGAGTGCGGCCCGAATCGCCGTGAGTCAGTGCCTGGGGGCGAGGCGAGGGGAGAAGTTCCTGGTCATTACCGACGCGCCGCTCCGGCCGATCGGCTATGCCTTCTTCGAAGCGGGACGGGAGGCCGGCTGCGAGACGATTCTCTGCGAAATCCTGCCTCGGAGGAACAGCGGCGAGCCGCCCCCCGAGCCGATCGCCGGCTTCTGGAAGCGCTTCGACCTGTTTGTCGCCCCCACCAGCTGTTCCCTGACCCACACCCAAGCCCGCAAGGAGGCGACCGAAGCGGGGGTGCGCGGAGCCACGCTGCCGGGGATTACCCCCGATACCATGGCGCGCTGCCTCTCCGCCGACTACGAGGGCATCGCCAAGCGCGGCGAGCGTCTCGCGGAGATTCTCACGCGCGGGAAATTGGCGCGGGTGACCACTCCGGCGGGAACCGACATCACCCTCTCCATCGAGGGGCGGCAGGCCGTTGCCGACACGGGACTGCTCACTGAGCGCGGTGCGTTCGGCAATCTTCCCGCCGGGGAAGCTTTCCTCGCCCCGGTGGAGGGCACGGCCGAGGGGGTCATCGTGGTGGATGGGTCGGTGGGAGACAGCGGAGTGCTCACCGAGCCCATTACCTTGGGGGTCAAGGGGGGCTACGTGACGGAGATTCGCGGCAGCCAAGCGGAGCAGCTCAGGTGCCTGCTGGAGCCGCACGGGCGGGACGCCTACAGCATCGCCGAGCTGGGGGTCGGGACGAACGACAAGGCCCGAATCATCGGGAATGTCCTGGAGGACGAGAAAGTCCTGGGCACCGTCCACATCGCCATGGGGAACAATGCGTTCATGGGGGGCACGGTCAATGTGCCGAGCCACCACGACGCCGTGCTGCGCAGTCCCGACCTGATCATCGACGGCGTCACGATCATGAGGGCGGGGGAATTGCTGTAGCAATGCCCAAGTCCAAACGCTGCCCCTATTGCTCCGCCGAGAACAACGTCTATGCCACCCAATGCACCTCCTGCTTCCGCTCGCTGGTCTTCGAGATGCCCTGGACCGTGAATGTCCTCACCCTGCTCGTGCTGGGTGCCCTGGCCTACCTCACTTTTTATTTGCTGGAATTCCTGCGTTCGAAGATGAACTGAATCGGCGAGCTCGCGCGTCCGACTTCTCCCTGTCGCTTCGACCTAAGAAGCCGGCGTGGCGGGGGGAATCGGCGGCGGCGGAACGACAGGCGGCTGCGGGATCGGCGCGACGGAAGGGGCCGTCCCTTCCAGGTACTTCTGCGGCGCCTGCACCAACTCCTTCAGGGCCTGATCAGTGAGATGCGGGAAGCGGATCTCATCGCCGGCCTTGATCCAGTTGATGTTCTTCCTCGGGCGCTTGGGATCGTAGTTCCCCTTCTCGTCAAAATAGTTGTCCTTTTCATAGAGCAGCCGGCTCTCGGATTGCAGCCACACGTAGGCGGCGACCAGTGAGGCTATTTCCTTGTCCATTGGGTTGGTGATGTCCACCCCCAGTGCGGCGGCGTACTTGATGCCCACTCCCCAGGCGCCCCACTTGTCGTCGTCGGTGATGGTGTAGGTGATGATGGCGTGGTCTTCCGTGTAGGGGTGCGCAGTGGGCTGGGGATTCTTCAGCGTCGAAAAACCCTCTTTCACGGGAACCGTGTCGAAGTACCATTTGTCCCAGGTGAAGTCGGCCACCGGCTGGAACGCCGGCCCCAGCGACCTGACATCCAGCTCCCCTTTCAGGATGCGGCGGGCGTAATCGGCCAGTGCGCTCTGGATCTCCACGTGCTGCTCGTAATAGGACTTTCCGGTCTCCTTGGCCTTCTCCGAAACAGGAAGCGAGGCCTGGGGCGAGGGAGGGGGCAGCTCGGGAGGCAGCTGGCGACCAGCATTGGGATCTCGCAGGAAAAACCAGACCCCGTAGAGGATCCCCCCCACGATGAGGAGGGGGATGAGGATCATCAGGGCACGGTGGTGCCACTGGACGTCCCGTCTCTGGTCATCCAGCTCCCGCTCCAGAGACTCCATGAAATGCTTGTCGATCTCGCCCATCATCCCCTCGCGCGAAAGGTTCGACCCGCCCCGGAATCCTTGCGAGTCCCCTGCGCCGCCGTCACGGATCGGCGCGCCGTCTGGACTGTTTTTCTCGTATGGAGGCGGCTCATTATATGCAAGCCGAACTTCGTGTCAAACCCGAATCGTCATACCGTCCCGGGCCAGTTTGAAGCCCGGGATGTTCCGGCGGCGGGCCAATTCGGGGCCGAGGTGCGTCAGCAGGAGAGTGCCGACCTCGAGCCCCTTCCGGTTCGCCCTCAGCTCGGAAAGCGACAGGTGCTTGTCCGACCGCTTCGAGGCGTAGGTGCACTCGCACAGGAACAGGTGGGCTCCGCGCACCTGCTCCGCAAGGGCGGGAAACCATCCGGTATCGCCGCTGTAGGCCAGCTCCCTCCCTCTCCAGCGGATGCGATAGCCGAAATTCATCCGATCGCCCTGGTGCCGGACCGGGAAAGGAGTCACCTGCGGACCGCCGGGGCCCGTGGGGAAGAAGCGGCGATTGGGCTCCAGAACCCGATAATCCACCCGGAAGCGACGTCCGTTACCAGGTTTTAGGGGGAAAAGGACCCGGTAGATGCCTTCCACACGGGTCTTCACCCCCCGCGGGCCCGCCACCCCCAGGGGGGAGGCTCGTCCGCCGAGATGCTGAAATTCGTGGTAGAGGAACGGGAGTCCGGCCACGTGATCCCCGTGGAGATGCGTCAAGAGCACCAGGTCCAGGGAGGCAGGGTCCACCCCGAGCCGCTTCAACGAAACCAGCGTGGTGACCCCGCAATCCAGAAGCCAGCGAAACTCTCCGGCTTGAATCAGGTACCCGCTCTGGTTTCGGCCGCCGCTGCCGAACGGATCGCCAGAACCCAGGACCGTGAGCATGAGCTGACGGGACACTTTATTCCTCCTGGACTTCCAGCATAATGCCAGGTGGGGTCTTCCTGCTAGAATACCGCGCATGAATCTCACAGTCCTGGGCGTTCCCTCCAGCATCGGGGCGCGCAACCGCGGAACTGAAAACGCGCCGGGCGCCCTGCGCGCCGCCGGGCTCATTCAGGGTCTGGAAGCAAGGGGACACAGCGTGCGCGACGCCGGGGATCTGGAAACGACTCCCTATGTGCCCGACGACCGTCCATCCCACCGGAAGCGCAAGAACCTGGAGGGGGTGATCCGTGTGGTGCAGGCGCTTTCTCGACGCGTGGAGTCGATCCTGCGCGAGGGGGGAACCCCGCTGGTCCTGGGGGGAGATTGCACCGTGGCCTTGGGAAGCCTAGCCGGGGCGGTGCGGGCGCGCGGCGAGATGGGGCTGGCCTACTTCGATCGAGACGCCGAGCTGAACACTCCCCAGAGCACCCCTTCGGGAATCCTGGACGGCATGGTTATCGCGCACCTGCTGGGACGGGGCGAGCCGGCCCTGGCGCTGCCGGAGGGCGGCACGCCACTGCTTCGACCAGGAAAACTGGCGCTGCTGGGAGTGGAACGGTTCGATCCCCAGGAAATCCCCTTCTACGAGGCTTTGCCTGCTCTGAGGATCCCCGGCCCGGAAGTCTGGCAGATGGGAGGCGCCAAGGCCGCCGAGGAGGTTCTGACTCGACTTGCCTCGGGGGAAGACAATTTCTGGGTCCACTGCGATCTGGACGTTCTGGATGGCGCGGAGATCCCCGCAGTGGATTTCCCGGCTCCAGGAGGGATCAGCCTGGTCCAGATGGAGGTGATCCTGGCGTGCCTCACGGGAGCTCCGGGCTTCACCGGCCTGGAGATCACCAATTTCAATCCCGACAAGGACCCGGACGGTGTGGCGGCCCGCCGGGTCGTAAATCTCCTGACCGTGGGACTCGCTCCGCAGGGGCCACAGGGATGAGCGCTCTCAAACGCATGACGCGGGCACTGCCGTTGGCTTTCACCCTCTTGTTGGCGGGGGCACGGGATCCCCGGGCTTTCGAGCTGAGCGAGGTGCGGACCATCTATCAGCGACCTCTGGTGGATGGAACGCGCCCTTCGGCCGGAAAAATCTCGCCGGATGACGCCTGGGTGGCCTACTTCTGGAATGAAGATGGGTACCCTCGGCCTCTCAACCTCTTCGTCGTCCCCTCGGGCGGCGGAGCGTCCCGCAAGCTCACCTCTTTCACCTCGCGGGTGCCCGAGTCCGCCAAGCCCCTCAGCTGGCCCCTGTCCTCACCGGGAGTCTATGCGGAGTTCTCTCCCGACTCCCGAAGGGTGCTGTTCGGCTATGACGGTGACCTCTACGTTGCGATGGTGGACGGCGGCGCTGTGGAGCGCCTCACCCGTACCAACGCCGGCGAGTCGGAGGCAATCTGGGCACCGGACGGCGACTCCATTGTCTACGCCAGCGGCGGCGCTCTGTATCGGATGAACTATCCGGGGCCCGGGATCCGGCAGCTCACGACTCCGGAAGGTGAAGCTTCCCACTCGTCGCCGCGTTGGTCCCCCGACGGGGCGCGGATCGCGTTCACCTCCGAGGTGGGGAGTGACCAACACGACTTTCTGGTCCCCTATTACTTGGACGAATGGGTGAGGACGAAGGATTTCAAGAGAGGCCTGAGCAAGAATCGGGTGGGTATCGTCTCCCGGGAAGGCGGCCCCGTGGTATGGGTGGACACGGGCGAAGAGACCCTCTGGTGGCTCAACGAAGTGGTCTGGTCGCGTGACGGCCGTCGGATACTCCTGGATTACCAATCCAAAGACACGAAGACGCGGACGATCGTGGCGGCTGATGCGCCCCCGCTGCCCCCGGCGCCCAAAGTGGAGGAGGTGCCGGCTCCTCCTCCCTCGCCCCCCGAAAAAAAGCAGGACGCGAAAGTGCTGGCCTGGCGCGTCTATCAGGAGACCGATCCGAAGTGGATTTACACCTACGATGGCTTCGTGACCGACACGACCTCCACCGCTTTTTCGCCCGACGGAGCCCGCATCCTCTTCACCTCGGAAAAGAGCGGTTTCAACCAGGTCTACACGGTGGGCGTCCTGGGAGGAAAAGCGAGGCGCGTGACCCGGGGAAAAGGAGCGGTGGATTGGGCAGGCTGGACGGGAGACTCGAAGGCCATCATCACCCTGGCTTACGACGACGACCCGGCCCGGCGATCGCTTTTTCTCACCCCGGCGGGGGGAGGGAAACCGGAGCGGCTGGAGACTGCTTCCACCTACCTGACGCATCCGGTGCTTTCGCGCCGGGGGAGCCTGCTCCTCTATGAGGGCTCGCGTCTGGGAGTTCCGTACGATTACTACACGGCCAGTCTTGCGACAAGATCCTCGCTCCAAATTTCGCGCACGGTGCCCGAGAGGTTCGAGGCATTCACGCTTCCCCGGGCGTCGGCGGAAAGCGGCGAAGCCGCAAAGCAAGGCTGGGTGCTGCCGGAGCTTGCCTCCTTTCCGTCCAGG
Organism: Acidobacteriota bacterium; assembly: GCA_022616665.1. Taxonomy (GTDB): domain Bacteria; phylum Acidobacteriota; class Polarisedimenticolia; order Gp22-AA2; family AA152; genus AA152. The sequence continues at coordinate 10,647 of JAKEFJ010000262.1, read as the reverse complement.
GACGGGAAGAAGCTGCGGGGCGCCCTCTACGGGCCGCGCTCCGTCGAGGGATCGTTCCTGAAAACCTCCGCTTGCTCCAAGCGCTTCCCGGTGGTGATCTTCGTCCACGGCGCGGGGATTCAGCAAAACGTCGTGGCGGGCTGGAGCCAATACTCCCCCAACTTCAAGTTCGCCACCGTCCTCAGCGACCGGGGCTTTGTGGTTTTCGAGGTGGACTATCGGGGAAGCACCGGTTACGGACGCGACTTCCGGACCGACGTTGTAGGCCATCTGGGCGGCAAGGACCTGGAGGACGAATTGTCCGCCGTGGATTTCCTCAAAACCCTCCCCTGTGTCGATCCGCAGCGGATTGGGATTTACGGCGGCTCCTACGGCGGGTTCATGGCCGAGATGGCCCTCTTCCAATATCCCGAGGTGTTCGCCGCCGGGGCCGCGCTGAGGCCGGTGGCCGATTGGAGCAATTACTACCGCAGCAATGCTTATTACTGCCTGCAGCGCCTCGGGGTGCTGGAGGATCAACCCGAAGCCTACCGGCGCTCTTCTCCCATCAACTTCGCCCAATCCCTGCAGGACCCGCTGCTGCTGCTCCATGGCGTGCTGGATTCCAACGTCCCCTTCCAGGACACGGTCCAGCTCACCGACCGGCTCCAGTACTACGGAAAGCCCTTCGAGCTGATGATCTATCCGCGGGAGGATCACACTTTCACCGAAGCGCAGAGCTGGATTGATCAATACAGCAGAATTCTCGACTTTTTCGTGAGGCATTTGAACCCATGATGAGATACTCCCAGGCCTTCTTATTCTCCGTGCTCATTTCCGTTGCGCTGCCCGCCTGCGCCGCCTCTCCCAATCCTTCCAGCGCCGGGTCGAAGCCCAAGGCAGCGGTGCTGTTGCGAACCTTTTTCGTCCCCCTGCGCGCCGATGTTCCTCTGGGGCCGAAACATCCTCCGCTGGATCGCTTCCAGGAGAGCGGCTTTCTCGCCGGAGGCCAGGACGGAAAAGCTCAGCTCGGCGCTCTGGCCTCCCGCTACACCTTAAGCAACCTGGCGTACCAATACAGCGACGTGAAGCCGATGGCGGAAATGGGAGAGACCGTCCTGGAGATGGGATTCGGCGAGGAGATTCAGGTGAAGGTGGCGAACCTGACCCAGGTGAAGGGAGGTCCACTCACCGCCGATTTCACCATCACCTTCGGGCAGCGCGAGCTGATCAAGAGGCAGATTCCCTTCAAGGAGGGTGACTGCGTGCTCTTCGCCGGGCACCTGGAGGCCAGCCTGCCGATTCTCTCGGTGTTTTCCGTGGAAATCCGGCGTTTCCCCGCTGATCAAATTCAGGCTTATGACGATTTTCTGCAGCTGGCCCGCAAGGACTCCGAGGCCTTCGCGCCTCCCCCTCCGCAGCAGCGCAGCCAGGAGCCCTATCTACCCGGCGTGGGCGATGTGAGCATGCCCGAGCTCCTCTCCAGAAACAACGCCATTTACCCGGATGCCGCGAAGCCTGACCGGATGGAGGGGCAGGTTATCGTCGAGGTTGTGGTGGACAAGGAGGGCAAGACCACCAACCCGCGGGTTATCACCCCTCCCTCCATCTTCGACTACTCGGCCCTGGACGCCGCGGTCACGTACCGCTACAAACCGGCCATGAAAAACGGCCAGCCCGTCTCCGTGACCATGAACATCATCATCCTCTTCAAGTACACGATACGGCCCACCTGAGTCGCTCGGACCGCCCTGGGCGCCGTTCGAAGAAAGAGTCCCGATGGCACCCCGGTTCCTGTCCCTGGCGAGCTCGAGGCACTGATCGGTTCCGAGGATTAGTTGAATCAAGAACTAGCCGACACAATAGCGCCGCAAGTCCCGCCCGACGCCCGCAGGCCCGCGGCGGTTGCCTTCATCTTCATCACGGTCGTCCTCGACGTGCTGGCGCTGGGAATCATCATCCCGGTGCTCCCCAGACTGGTGGAGAGCTTCCTGGGCGGCGACACCGCCCGGGCGGCGCAATACTACGGCCTGTTCGGCACCGTCTGGGCCCTGATGCAGTTCATCTTTTCGCCGGTCATGGGGTCGCTGTCCGATCGGTTCGGCCGCCGGCCGGTCATCCTCTTTTCGATTTTCGGGCTGGGCTTCGACTACATCCTCATGGCGCTGGCTCCCTCGCTCGGGTGGCTGTTCCTGGGCCGAGTGATTTCGGGAATCACGGGAGCGAGCTTTACGACAGCAGGCGCTTACATCGCGGATGTGACACCGGCCGAGAAACGGGCGGCCAGCTTCGGGATCATCGGCGCCGCCTGGGGGCTGGGCTTCGTTCTCGGGCCGGCTCTGGGCGGGGTGCTGGGTGGCATCAATCCGCGGCTCCCCTTCTGGGCGGCCGCGGGCATGACGCTGGTGAATGCCCTCTACGGATTTTTCGTGCTGCCCGAATCCCTGCCGCGCGAGCGGCGCCGAGCTTTCTCCTGGAGGCGCGCCAACCCGGTGGGCTCCCTCAAGCTGCTGCGCTCCCATCACGAGCTGCTCGGACTGGCCACGGTCTATTTCCTTTACCTGCTGGCGCATCAGGTGCTCCCCAGCGTCTTCGTGCTATACACCGGCTATCGCTATGGATGGAATGCACGCACGGTGGGGCTTTCGCTGGCGACGGTGGGCATCTGCAACGTCGCCGTGCAAGGCCTGTTCATCAAGCCGATCGTGGCGCGAATCCGCGAGCGCGCCACGCTGTTAACGGGACTCTTCTTCGGTGCCGCCGGCTTTCTGGCCTTCGCTCTCGCCACAAGCGGCGCGGTGATCTGGTGCTCTATGCCTTTGTTCGCGCTGATGGGCCTGTTCGGGCCGCCCTCCCAGAGCCTGATGACCCGCCGTGTCGGGCCTTCCGAGCAGGGCCAGCTTCAGGGCGCCAACAGCAGCATCATGGGGATCACGGGACTCATCGGGCCGGGGCTGTTCACCCTGACTTTCGCGTTCTTCATCGGTGATGGCCGCGACTGGCGCTTTCCCGGAGCGCCCTTTTTTCTGGCCGCCTTGCTGCTCGTGACCGCGCTGGCGGTATCCTTGCGCGTCACCCGTTCCGTCCGGACAACCGTGGCCCATGAACCGGGTCCTGGCTATACGGAACAGACGACTCAGGACGCGCGACTGGAATAGTAGAAGGCTTTACCTGGTTTCTCGAAGATCCCGGCCCATTCTTCTCCCGGGCCAGAATTCTCGATCGGGAGCCGACGCGTCTTGGCGATCCGTCATCAGATCGCCGGATGCGAGGCACGTGGGACAGACCAATGGGCCAGACCCATCAAAGCGAAACCATGCCGGTGCTCTTTGTCGGGCACGGCTCTCCCATGAATGCCGTCGAGGACAACGAATTCAAGCGCGGCTGGGAGGAAGTGGCCCGGGGTCTTCCAAGGCCGAAAGCCGCTCTGTGCATCTCCGCCCATTGGGAGACGCCGGGAGTCTCGATCACCGCAGCCGATCGCCCCGAAACCATTCATGACTTCTACGGATTTCCCCGGAAGCTCTTCGAGATCCGCTACCCCGCGCCGGGGGATCCCGCTCTGGCCCGCAAGACGGTCGGAACCGTCAGAGGTGCCCGGGTCGGTCTGGACGGGAATCGCGGGCTCGACCACGGTTGCTGGAGCGTCCTTCGCGCGATGTATCCCGCCGCCGACGTCCCCGTTCTGCAGCTCAGCCTGGACACCTCCCGACCCGGCGCCTTTCATTATCAGCTGGCGAAGGAGCTGGCACCGCTGCGCTCGCAGGGCGTGCTCATTGTCGGCAGCGGTGACATCGTGCACAACCTGGGGATCATGGATTTTGGCAGAGCGGACGGGTACGACTGGGCACTTCGATTCAACGAGGAGGTCAAGAAACGCATCGACGCCAGGGACCACCGGGCCCTCGTGGATTACCACTCCTTGGGGCCGGATGCGCGGCTGGCGATCCCCACTCCGGAGCATTACCTGCCGCTTCTCTACACCCTTGCGCTCCAAAGAGAAGACGATTCCATCTCATTCTTCAACGACAAGACGGTGATGGGCTCCGTCTCCATGACCTGCCTGACGCTGGGACAGCGGATAGATTGATCGGGTGGCGTTGAAGAGATTATTGTGGCACGTTAGTTCTAGTTTCTTGAACACCCCCAATTTTCTCTTTTCCAATAAGAAGAGTCGCCTCAGAAGGGAGGAAACGATGCCAAAGATGTTCTGGTGCGGGTCGGTTGTAATGGCTTTTGCTGCTAGCCTAGCGACGGCAGAGGCTATTCGAGTGGACCAGTTTCAACTCATAGAGCCGGGACTGACAGTTGGCTCGTTTTTCGATCTCGGCGCCAGTGCATGCAATGGAGGTTATTCCACACCCTGGAGTTCCTTTGTATGCGGCGCCACGGGTGGGAATAGCGCAAATCAGGGCGGAGGAACCGACGGTGGTGGGAACTTCTATCGCATTCGCGTCGGCACAATCCCGCGTTCCATCCCACTCTCCTTCTCAGGACCCGAGCCGGGCCGACGTTTATGAGATCGAGAAGGTTACGAGCACCGGGACTGAGGTTATTGCTCGTGTGCCGAAGTGTGTGATCTTGGACGAGAATAGTTCCCAATACTCCCGTCTACTCAATATCACGGTCGACATTGTTGCGGGCGATTTATATGTTGCTCTGCTTTCGTCAGTTCAGGGTCCGATCTCCTGGCAGTCATATGGCATCGCGAGGATTTCGGGTCTGCCAACGGTGCTCGATGTGATTCCCCAAGGTCCGCCAGGTCCCCAAGGCGCCCCTGGACAGCCGGGTCAACAGGGACCTCCTGGACCTCCCGGCGAACCCGCGGATGTCTCGCTCATACTTGCACTCCAGCAAGCCGTCAACAGCCAACAGTCGCAGATTAATGCGCTCCGCTCGACTCTCAATCGAGTCCTGGCCTTGCCCGGTATCGCGCATCAGCTTGGTCATCAATCCCCAGCCCAGCGCCAAATTGAACGATAGCCAAAACCAAGTTTCTAATCCGTCATGCTTTGATCCAGTGCAGTTCGAACAATAATCCGCTGTGAGGCACCGGGTGTCCTGGTAGCAAAGAGGAATCCGCGCCCGCAGAATTGACTAGGAAGCGCGGCCATGAACCGGAAGAGGCAGTCAGCACTTTTTGTTATAGGCGACGGGTCCGACAGTGTAGTTATGAACTGGGTAGGCACACCCCAAGAAAAACTGGAGTTCTATGCGGAAGCGTACCATCAGGCGGGTCGAAGGCTTGCAGACGAGTTCGGAACTATGGGGAATGTGCCCGAGTTTGAGGCATCGCCAATCGTTTACCTATACCGCCACTCCCTCGAACTGTACCTAAAAGCGATCCTGGTACCGGGAGATCAGTTGCTCCGCCTCTCAGGGAAACCTGGACTCGACCCGAAGCTTCTGTTCGGCACACATGATCTGACCGTACTTTTGCCCGGCTTGAAGGCTGTCGGAGAGGAAATGAAATGGGGTTGGGACATGGGAATTGATGGTCTCAGGTCGTACCAAGATTTCGTCGAACTGATCGAAGAACTCGACCGAATTGACAAATCCTCATTCTCATTCCGCTACCCAATGGATAAGCGCGGAGACTCAACTCTCCCTGAGCAATTTACATTCAGCCTCCGGAACTTCTGCTCGCGAATGGATGCGTTGTTAAGAGTTCTGGACGGAGATGTGACGGGTGTTGAGCTAGCTCTGCAGGATGAGGCCGAAATGAGGCAGTTTCACCCCTGAACAGTTAGTCAGAGCTCGAAGCCCAACCCTGCCTAACGTCGAAGGACGGCCTGAGGCTGGATGGCGAATCGAAATGCGCTGAACTGGTGTGCTCGTCAGCTGGAGTGGGTCTGGATCAACCGCAGCAAAAGGGAAAGAAGGCCTGCGCCCAGTCCGAGGCTCAATGCGATGCTCACTACGAGGGCCAGCAGGAGAAGGAGGAGGTCCATGGAGGGGGTGGGTCCTTTCGTGTAGTGGGGGGGACTTGGCTGCGGCGTCGCCTTCGGCGCTTCTCGCCCGTCCCGGTCGCCCAGGTCGCGGCATAATGTAGGGTAAATCCCAGACAAAAGCAAACTTAACTGTTCCGTCAAGGATTCGGCGCCATCCTCCTGCCGGATCCAGACACACTCCGGCATTCCACCGCCGATTGTCCCATCAGAGTTTCGAAATCCGCGTCAGTCGCACTCCCCTCTGGGGTGCCGACTTCGCCAGATGCGTGCCCACTCCAGGGCCGTCATGGGGTCCGGGTGCAATCCGCACATCCCCTTTCCCACCAGAAACCTCCGAGGGACTTGTGCCAGGGGGAACAGCAGGCCTTCCTGCCGCAACGAAGCATCCAGGGACGAAAGCCCTGCCGCGATTTTGGACGGATTCCCCTCCTCCTCCAGCTCGCGAACGGCTGTCAGCACCGCGGCAGGCGCGGAGCGGTTCCACCGGATCATCTCTTCCAGGCGCAACAAAGGATCGGGACTCGAGGGGAGCGACGGGACAATGAAAAGCTGGTATTCCCGGCGGGCGAGCGTCCCGGGGATGTCGGCCGCCCGGACCGAGTGCGGCACCACCCGGCCGCCCGCCTTGAGCACCCGGTTCGTAAGCTGCTCCACCAGCAGGGAGAGGGTGCGATCCCCCTCGGGATAGACGAGATCCAGTCGCCCCAGGCCTGGAGGAGGTGCGCCGGGGACCGATTGGGAGGAGTCCTGCCTGTGAGGCGGCTGCCCTCCCAGCAGCGTCGCCGGAACCCTTCCCGATTCTCCCGCGGCGGCTCTCGCCATCTCCTCCCGATCCAGGGACGCGAGAAATCGCGAGACCGTGTCGTCCCGGGTGAAAGGAGGAGCACCTCGATTCAGTCCAAGCAGGTAGGTGCGCCCTTCGGACAGGGTGAAAACCCGCACGAGGGATTCGGAGGGCGCCTTATCCAGAGGAGGGAGCACCGCGATATCCAACGCCCCGGTGGCCATCCTTTCCCGGGCCGCGGCTTCTCCGCGGACGAAGGCCATCTCGTCCAGATGAGGCAGCCCGCGAAAATATTCCGGGTTACTGCGCAGGACGACCAGCTGAGATTTGGGCGTTCCCCAGATTTGAAAGTAGCCGATCCCCTCCTCATCCTCGCCGAAAGCGGAGATTCCCATCGCCGGGTGGGCCAGCCTCGCCGGGAAATTGCGCACCGGGTAGCTCAGCTTCACCCGCAGGGTCAGTCCGTCCTCCAGAATGAGCCCGGCCAAGTGCGGAGCTTTCCCTGAGCGCATCTCGTCATAGCCCTTCACCGTCTCCAGCAACCAGGCGTTGAACGAATCGGGCGCCAGGATCAGCTTTTCCCAGGAGGCGGCCACGTGCCGCGCCTCCAGGTATCGGCCGTTGGTGAACACGGTTTCGGGCCGCAGGTGGAAAACCCATTCGCTTCCCTCATGAAGCATTTCCCACTTCACCGCCAGCTCGGCTTCGACACGGCCCGCGTCGTTGAATCGTGTCAGGCCGTGGAACGCAAGCCCCCGCAAGGTTCGATCACTCAAGGTTGCCAAGTGGGGTGCCGCGAGGCTGGTGAAGGGTTCCTCCAGGGCGAAAGTGCCTTCGCCCCCCTCTTCGGGGACGACCTCTTTGACCTTTGGGGGCTCGGGGGCGGGCTTCGTGGTGCCGGCCGGCGCGGGCCCGCCTTCCAGTGGCGGTCGAGCCGTACGACAATCCGGTAAGGAGGAGATCAGGGCCAGAGCGGCTATCGCCGTGGCGCAGGTCACAAGACGGCGGGCCGCGGCGCCGACCGCTTTCATGCGGCTAATTCCTCGATTTCCAGGAGTGCGTCAGCACCATCATGGCGGGAAGAGTGGTGAGCGCCGTGATCAGACAGGTGATGGAGCCGATCACGCAGACCAGCCCCATGGACTGGAGCCCGGGGTAATTGGAGAGCCCCACGGTCCCGAACCCGGCCACGTTGGTGAGCGAGGCCATGACCACCGCCTTGCCGGTTTCCAGCAAGCCTTCCGGATTGTCCAGGCCCTCTTGGGATATCCGGTGGATGATGTGGATTCCATAATCGATGCCCACCCCGAGAATCATGGTAGTCACGAAGGCATTGATGAAATTCATCTTGATTCCCAGGGCCTGCATCCCCGCCAGCATCCAGACCACTCCCAGGATCAGCTGGATCATGGCCAGGGTGGTGAGCCACCCGCTGCGGAAGTCGAGCCAGAGCAGCACCGCCACCAGCGCCAGGCCCAGGAGCACCGCCCTCCAGGCGTCCCTCCGGAAGATCCGCCGCATCTCCGTGCTGGCCAGGTTCACGCCGGTGATCTCCACGCCGTTTTCCGGATCGTGAATGGCGTTCACCAGCGCCGGAGGGGCGTGTCGCTTGGACTTCACGTCCGCCGGAAAAAGGTAGGTGACCGTTCTGACCACCCCCGGCTCCAATTTCACATAGCGGCTCACGAAGGGCTCCAGTCCCGCCTTCTGGAGATCTGCCAGCGTCACGGGCCGAGGCGGATTCAAGGTGGAAGGGAGAGTCTTGAGGTAGTTCGCGTAAATCCCCTCCCGGAAGCCATTTTCCCTCAGCGCCTCCTGGAAAGTCCGCTCGATCCGCTGCAGATTGAAAGGCCCCGAGGCACCTTCCTTCAGGGCCCGGATGATGCTCTCCTGGTCGCGCCGGGCGGGTAGGTAAGTGAGGATCGACTCGTAACCCAGAAGAGTCCCTCTCTCCACGAACTTCTCGAGCTTCTCGTTCAACCGATGGTTCTTCTCCAGGACCTCTTCAGCGTCCCTTCCCTGGCAAACCACCATCATGGGGTTGAAGGCGGCCCCGAACCGCCTTGAGATTTTCTCCTGGATCAGGATCCCCTTGTTGTTGCGGGATCGCAGCTCCTGGACGTTGTCGGAGAATTGAACGTTCCACGCCATGGTTCCCGCCACGATGGTGACGAGGGCCGATCCCACCACCACCGGCATGGGATGGGCCGTGCTCCAGCTCATCGCCTTCTCGATGCCAAAGGAGTGGAGGTAGAGCTTGCGGGCGACGTCCTTCTTGCGTGGCCGCCCTTCGTTCCAGGCGATCATGGCGGGAAGGAGAAAGAGGATGGCCACCAGGCACAGGAGAATTCCCGAGCCCACCAGGAATCCGAAATCCTTCAGCCCTTTGTACTCGGTGGTGCACATGGCGTAAAAGGTGCCGGCCGACGTGATGGCCCCGGTGAAGACTCCAAAGGCGGTGTTTCCCATCATCAGGGAAAGAGCTTCCTCCAGGGTGCGCCCGGCCTGCCGCTCCTCCACATAGCGGGCATACATGACGATGGTGAAATCGGTTCCGAGACCCATCAGCATCGCCCAGAACCCGGTGCTGGCGGAGTTGATGTGCCCCAGGCAGAGATAGGCCACGGCCAGGGTGAGAAACTGTCCCACCAGCAGCGGCACCGAGGAGTAGAGAATCGCGCCGAAACGCCGGTAGCAGAAGGCGTACAACGCTACGATGACGAGGAAGGACAAGGGCCCGTTGCGGGTCATGTCCTGGCGGATCAGGTTGTTGTCTTCCAGGGCAATGACGTAGCCGCCGCCGTAGGAGATTTCCGGCATCGCCAGGTTGCGCTCGTCAACCCTGGATAGCTCTTCGGCGGCCTCCTGCTCGGCCTTGCGCACCTCCACCATCAGCTTCTTGGTGAAGTCCACGTCCTGGGGGGGCTTCACGGGCTTGGCGATCAGGAGCAGCGCGCCTCCGTCGGGAGAAAGGTAGTAGCCGCTCTCCAGGTCCACCTTGAGCGCCCCCTTGCTCCGAAGGACTTCCGTAAGAAGTAGAGGGCTGATCCAGAACGGATCCTCCTGGAGGATTTTCTTCACCACGAAGGAGGAAGGACCCGCCAGCTGGTCGGCGTTCTCCTTGACCCGAGCTCGGATTCCCTTGTCGCTGAACCGGGCTTCCAGCTCCGGCAGCTTTGCCGGAGGCAGGAAGAGGAGCTCGTTCTTTCGGAAGAACTCGAAGAACGGGCCGGAGGTGTCCAGGCGGTGCTCGACGTAGCGGATATCCCGGATCTTCTGCAGGCGGGCCGCCATCAGGTCGGCGTATTCCTGCAGGTCTTCCGCCGTCTGCTCCGGCTTCGCCTCCAGGACGACCAGTAAGTAGTCCAGGCCGCCGAAATCCTTCAGGGCGTTGCGAAAGGTGTTGATGGGGCGATTGTCTTTCGGGAGCAGTGCCAGTACATCGCCGTCCAGTGTCAGCTTGCTGCCCAGGAAGATGGAGATGGCGACCAGCAGGAGCGTGACCAGGAAGACTTGCCGATAGTGGGTTCTGGCGTAACTCTCGATGCGCAGGAAAAGCCCCTGCTTGATGGAACCCTTCACCCAGAACCCTCCTGGTATCGCGCCGGCGCCGGCGGGGCGAGCGGCTCTCCTGGCGAAAGAAGGGGGAGATTGTCCAGCAAAAGGGCGGGCGTAGCAAGCGCGTGTCGGGGCGCGAGTGCGAATGCTCCGCAAGCTGTGGGTTCACTTAGGCTCTGCGCGACTCAGAGCTGGAGAGCACCACGACCCCGGTTCGCGCGGATTGCTGCTTTTGGGGCGGTTCTCATCGACGAGGTCGCGGCTCCGATCCGCCAGGCTGGTCGACTTTTCTAAGGGATGTCTCAGGAACCCGCCGGCAGGCCCCTGTCAACCAGAGACCCGCCGGTTCGGGGGAGAGATATGTTTGGCTCCCCA
>JAKEFJ010000038.1 GCA_022616665.1 Acidobacteriota bacterium | reverse complement strand
AGGTCGTGCAGCTCATCGGATCCGCCGATTCCCTGGCCATCGATGAAAATCTGGGGAGCCGTCGTTCGTCCCGAGCGCCGAATCATCTCTTCCTCCGCCGCCCTGTCGCCGGTAACAGGAATCTCCCGATAGGCAATTCCCTTGGAATCCAGCAGCCTTTTGGCGCTGTCGCAGTAGGGGCAGAGATCCTTGGTGTAGATGACGACTTCTTTCATCGCGGCGCACACCTCCCAGGGGTCGGTATTCTAGCACTGCCGGACATTAGGATGCGCCGGGGAGAGGAAGGATGCTCGTGACCTGGAAATGATTGAAACCACTTGGATCTCCAGGCACCTGAGCCTTCGTTGACACTCATGTGACGCACCCCGCATAATGGCGGCTCTGTCCCTTTTGGCGAGATCACCCATGGAAGCGAACCGAAAAGACCGATTGCCCCCCGGGCAGGTGTTGACGGGCAAATGGCCTGTCCTCACTTATGGCGAGACTCCACTTCCGGTGCTCAAGGACTGGCGTTTCAGACTTTTCGGAAGGGTCGGCCGGGAGCGGACCTTGACCTGGGACGAATTCATGGCCCTCCCCAAGGTCGAGCGGACTTCGGACATTCACTGTGTCACCCGGTGGAGCCGCTTCGCCAATCGCTGGGAGGGGGTTCCGGCGAAGGAGCTCGTGACACTGGCGGAACCCTTGCCCGCCGCCAGCTTCGTCATGGTCCATGGCTACGGAGACTACACCACCAATCTCCCTTTGGAGGCCTTGCTGGAGGATGACGTCCTGTTCGCCTTCAAACACGACGGTGGGCCGTTGGAGCCTGACCACGGCGGTCCTTTGCGCTTGGTGGTCCCCCGCCTCTATTTCTGGAAGAGCGCGAAGTGGGCCAACGGACTGGAGTTCATGGACCGGGACCGGGCGGGCTTCTGGGAGCGCAACGGCTATCACATGCACGGCGACCCCTGGACCGAGGAGCGGCACAGCGGCTGGTAGCCCCCGCGTGAGGTGCGATGCCCTGGATCGGAGTCGCGGGATTCGCCCTGATAGCCGCGTGTATTCTCAGCGGACTCTGGCTGGATCACGTCCGGGAACTCCCGGTCTATCAGCGCCCCGCCGTTCTCATTCACCCCCGCTTCTGGATGTTCTATGCCTCGATCCGGTGGGTCTCGTTTCTAGCCGGTTGGGGCTTGAGCAGTGCCGTATTTCCCCGAGCGGCTCTTCTGCTCGCGCTGGCGCTGACCGCCTCCTGGTCTTGGAAGCGCCTCCTCCAGGGACGCCGATACCGGCACCGGATGATCCGCCAGGCCTTCCTGCGGGAGAGAGCGCGGGATCCTGCGGCCTCGGACATTCAGATTCTCCAGCGCATCCTACATTCCATGCACCCGCGATGGGGAGAAGAGCTGATCGAGCAGATCGCCGCCGACAACCCGACCCCGGAAGGAGTTTCCGACATGGTTCTTCGGATCGAGCGTGGGGCGCTCCCCCCGGGGTTCAGCCCTTCCCGGATGCTGCGCCGGCGCTGAGCATGTTGAGCCTTGTGCCAGCCGAGCCAGCCCACCTATAATCGCGATCCCAATGACCACGAAAGTCCCCGAGATGGCTGGATCAGTCGAACGGCTATTGTCCCCGGAGCCGGAGGTGCGGATCGCCCAGGCGTTCCAGCGCTCGTTCGACAACATGGTCGCCACGGCCCGAACCTGCTACTCCGCCAACGGCATCATCCACGAAGATGACGTCTCGGGCGTGGAAAGCCTCCCTCCCGAGAAGCGGGAACACAAGCGGAAGCGCCGCGACGAGCTGGCGCGAGATCTGTATGAGGCGGGGCACCACACGACGCTCCAGCACGCCCATTTCCAGTTCACGCTCAACAACGTCTCACGGCAGTTCCTTTGGTCGTTTCTGCACAGCCATCCCTTCTACAACTCCGAGCAGGTGAGCCAGCGCTACGTGGAAGTGAAACCGGGGAATTATGTCGTTCCACCCCTGACGGGCGAGGCGCTGGCGGTGTACCAGCGAACCATTCAGAGCCAGGTGGCGGCCTACCAGGAGTTTTGCCGGAGCTTGGTGCCCCTCGTGGAAGCCGAGTATTACGAGCGTTTCCCGGCTCGCGGCAAACGCCGTGAGATTTACGGGAAGGAGGTTCAGAAGAAGGCCCAGGAGGTGGCCCGCTACGTCTTGCCGGTAGCCACGTTCGCCTACCTCTACCACACCATCAGCGGCCTGACGCTGCTGCGGTACTACCGGATGGCGCTGCAGGAGGACGCGCCGCTGGAGCAGCGAATCGTCTTGGAAAAAATGGTGCAGGAGCTGCTCCGACTGGAGCCGGATTACCGCGTGATCCTACAGGAGCCCATCCCGAGGGAGGACACGACGGAATCCCGCGTCCTAGCGGCAGGGGGACAGGGGGAGGATCCCGAGCGGGCCAGGCGCTTCGCGCGGGAATTCGACGCTCAGCTGGGGGGCCTCATCTCGAAGCTCGTGGATGCTCCGGCGGCCAACGAAGACCTGCTTGCCCAAGCGGTCCGGGAGGTGATGGGAATTCCCAAAGACGAGATGAGCGATGACGATGCCATCGCCTGGGTGATGGATCCTTCGCGCAACTCCTATCTGGGCGAGGCGCTGAACCTGGATACCCTCTCGAAGGTTTCCCGGGCTATGTATCACGCCCGCTACACCTTCCGGAAGCGCCTGAGCCACACAGCCGACTCCCAGAATCAGCGCCACCGCCTGACGCCCGCATCCAGGCCCATCCTGAACTCGCATCTCACGGGAGACCCGGATTTTGCCACGCCAGGCCTCATTCGGCGGGATGCATCCATCCAGGAGCGCTACGAGGAGGTGATGTCGCTGTCTTGGGAGGCCATTCGGAGGTTGCGTCGCATGGGCGTCCCGGGAGAGTTCGCCCTTTACCTGCTCCCCAACGCCGCCAACGTCCGCTTCACCGAGTCGGCGGACCTCCTGAACCTGCGCCACAAGCACACCATGCGCTTGTGCTACAACGCCCAGGAAGAGATCTGGCAGGCCTCCTGGGAGGAGGCCCTGCAAATTCGAGAGGTGAATCCCCGCATCGGCGCCTTCCTCCTCCCACCGTGCACCCTCCGGTACCAAGCCGGGGCCACTCCCTACTGTCCCGAAGGAAGGCGGTACTGCGGCGAGCCGGTTTGGCGGCTCCCCATTCAGGACTACCGCCGGGCGATCTGAATTGCGCCGGCGGAGAATCCAGGGACCCTCCCTACATTACTCTCGATCGGGACTTGGCTTTCGGGGAACCGGGTAGGCTGCGTGTCACTTAATCCAGAATGGCGAAAAGATCCTCGCCGTCGGCTTCCAAGCGGACGCAACGGACACGGTGTCGCGGATTGAGGGGGCTCTCTCCGGTAGTCACATCGAATTGCCAGCCGTGCCAAGGGCAGGTCACCACCTGTCCCTGCAAATAGCCCTCGCCCAGCGGCCCTCCCCGATGTGGGCACGAGTTATCCACCGCGAAAAAGTCCCCCTCCACATTGAACAGCGCCAGGACCCTTCCCAGGGCCACCACCACCTTGCCGGCACCAGAGGGAACCTCGCTGCGCACGGCTATCTTCACGCGCTCGGGCATCGCCAGGCTCGCTGCAGACCAATCGGAGTCACGGGACAGGGGGGATTTGAGGCAGGTCAGGCAACTGCCTCTTCCTCTTGCGGCTCGGGCACGAACTGGGTTCCGTATTCGGTGAGCAGGTAGGACTGCACCATGATGCGGATTCCCGGCTGGGTGGGGTAGACCATGTCAATGGTCTCCCAGGGGCAATCCCGGGCGCAGATGGTGCATCCCGTGCAGCGGTCCCAGTCCACCCGGCAGATCGGATTGAGCTCCGGCAGGGCGGGATTGGGAATCTTGACGATGCAGTCCACCGGACAGACGGTAATGCACGCCTCGCACCCTGTGCAGCCGTTCTCATTGATGATCGCCTTGGGGCGGGGCTTGCGCGGCTTGCGTGCCGGAGCCGTGGCGGCAGGTTTTGCCACAGGCGGCGCGACGGCGGCTACGGGTGCAGGCGGCGCCGGAGCGGACTCTGCCTTGGGGGGATCGGCTGGCTTGGACCCTTCCGGCGCCACGCGTTCCGGACTAGTCTTCGGCTCAGATTTTTCCTGCTCGCTCATCGGCTCCATCCAAAGAATCCGGGCTCGACCCCGGCTCCCCATTGCTCGGGAATCTTACACGATCGCAGGATCAGATTAGGTGTGAAAGGAGGTGCCGCAGCCACACGTTCCAGTGGCGTTGGGGTTGCTGAAGGTGAACCCGGTGCCGTTCAAGCCGTCGGTGTAATCCAGCGTGGTGCCGTTCAGGTAAAGATAGCTCTTAGGGTCCACGATGACCTTCACGCCATGCTGTTCAAATACCCGATCCGCGTTGCCTTGCTCTTTTTCGAACACCAGCCGGTAGGAAAGCCCTGAGCAGCCTCCTCCCGCTACGCTAACCCTCAACCCGTACCCGTCCAGGTTTTCCTTTGCCATGAGGGCCTTTACTTCCTGTGCCGCCTTCTCGGTCAACGCAATCATTGACTGCCTCCCGTTGAAACGATTGAATTCAGATGGTCTCCCAGCCGACACTTTTCCCGGTAGTTCAGGATGGCACGCTGGAGGGCTTCCTCTGCCAGCGAGGCGCAGTGTCTGCGCGCCGCCGGCAATTCCAGCGCCGAAGCCAGGTCCGAGTCCCGGATGGTGCCGGCCTCCTCCAAGGTCCTCCCTTCGGCCCATTCGGAGGCGAGACTGGCGCTGGCGATGGAGCCGCTGCACCCGAAAGCCTTGAATCGAGCTTCCAGGATTGTCTCACGGCGAACCCGCAGCTGGATTCGGACAAACTCTCCCTCGGCGCTCTTTCCTGACGCACCCGTTCCAACCTCGGGGTGGGAGGGGTCCATGCTGCCCGCATGACTCAATGCCGCGCAGCGCATGGCGACCTTGGCGCTCACCTCAGCGTAATCCGCCGGCACGAGATCCCCGCCTTTCATCCAGAGCCAGCTCGTAGAGGGGAGAGATTTCCCTCAGTTTCTTGACGCTCTCCACCACTCTCCCGACCACGTAATCCACTTCCTCCCGGGTATTGAACCGCCCGAGACCGAATCGCAGGGAAGTGTGCGCCAACTCGTCGCTCACCCCCATCGCCTTCAGAACATGGGAAGGCTCCTGGGTCGCGGAGGTGCAGGCCGAGCCGGAAGAGACTGCCACGTCGTCCATGGCGAGCATCAGCGACTCCCCTTCCACATAGGAAAAGCTCAGGTTCAGATTGTTGGGAAGCCGCAGCTCTGGGTGTCCGTTCAGATGAACCTCCTCCAACTCCGAAACGATTCCGCGGTGCAAGCGGTCGCGTAGCTCCCGGAGACGCGACGACTCCTCGAGCAGGACGTCTCCGGCGATTTCGCAAGCCTTGCCAAATCCGACGATCCCGGGAACGTTCAGGGTTCCGGGGCGCAACCCTCCCTCGTGTCCCCCCCCGTGAAGCAGCGGCGCCAGCCGGACCCGTGGGTTTTTCTTGCGCACGTACAGAGCGCCGATCCCCTTGGGACCGTAAAGCTTGTGCGCTGTGAAGGAGAGGAGATCTACTCCCATCGCCTCCACGTCCACGGGAATCCTCCCCACAGCCTGGGAAGCGTCGCAATGGAAGAGAACCTTGTGCTCCTTGGCGATCTTCCCAATCTCGGAAATCGGGTGCAGGCTCCCCACCTCGTTGTTGGCCACCATGAGCGAAATCAGAATCGTGTCGGGTCGAAGCGCTGCCCTCACATCGTCCGGCGAAACCCGCCCGGTGGCGTCCACCGGAAGGTAGGTGATCTCGAATCCGCGGTTCGCCAGCCGGCGGCAGCAGTCGAGCACGGCCAGGTGCTCGGTTCCGCAGGTGACAAGATGCTTTCCGCGCTCCCACAGGAACTCCGCTGTGCCAAAGATCGCCAGGTTGTCCGACTCGGTGGCGCCGCTGGTAAAGACAATCTCCTTGGGCCCGGCATGGATCAGTCCAGCGATCGTCTCCCGGGATTTTTCCACCGCCTCCTCGGCCCTCCAGCCGAAAGAGTGGCTTCGGCTCGCGGCATTCCCGAACTCTTCCGTAAAGAACGGGAGCATCGCGTCGAGGACGCGCGGGTCCACCGGCGTGGTCGCGTGGTGGTCCATGTAGATGCGCGCCCGTTTCAATGGATTCTCCCGCCCCTAGATTTCACGCAGCGTTGTCCTTCCCAGGAGTTCAAGCACCTTCTGCTCCACCCGAGCCAGCGGGCGCCGCACCGAGCAATATTTTTCCTGATCGCAGGTTCCCTTCCTCGGGTTCGAACAGTCGAGCAGAGCCAGGGGCCCTTCAATGGCCTCCAATACGTCCCTCACCGTGATCGTCTGGGAGGCGGGCGCCGGGGAGTACCCCCCTTTCGTCCCGTGCTGGGAGATGAGATAACCCTTGCGCGTGAGCTTTTGCAAGAGCTTGGCCAGGACTTCAAACGGAATCCCGTACGTTTGAGCAATCTCTCGAGCGCTGGAGGGCTCGTTTTCCTTCGCCAGGATGTGCTTGAGGGCCATCAGGCTGTAATCGGCCTTCTTGCTCAATCGGATCATGAGGGTCTCGCCAACTTCCAAAAAGTAAGATATCCGACCTATTTCATCGGATATTGTAGTTGCCGCCTCTCGAGGCTGTCAAGAGACTGATCCGCGTGGAATTAGGCTCGGCGATAGTGAAGAAATAGCTCACCGCCGGCCCGCTTGATTCGAGTCAGCGAAAACTTCAAGAACTCCCGGGGGTTGAAGCCGGCGCCATCCACCGGAGTGGGACTTCCCGCCCCGCCGATGATGACCGGGCAGAGAGTCAGGTAAATCTCGTCCACCAGTCCCAGCCGGAAGAACTCGAAGTTGGTAGTCCCGCCGCCCTCCAGCAACAACTCCCGAATGCCACGCCGGTGCAACTCCCGCATCAGGCGGTGCAAATTGATCTTTTTCCCCTTCCACACCAGCACCTCGGAGCGCCGGCGCGCAGCTTTCCGCTTTCGCTGCGGGGCGCCGATAGTGGTGACCACGAGTCGACTGATCTT
>JAKEFJ010000261.1 GCA_022616665.1 Acidobacteriota bacterium | reverse complement strand
GGCTCCCGGGAGACGATAGCGCTGCGCCACACGTTGAACTCCGAGCAGATCGAGTGGTTCAAGGCCGGCTCCGCCCTCAATCTTCTCCGCCTGCGCGAAGGGAGATAGACAGCCTCCCATGCCCGAGAGGAACCGCGACAACCTCTTCAGCCCATGAATTCGGCGTCCGTGGTCATCGTGGGTGGCGGCGTCCTGGGCGCCAGCGTGGCCTACCACCTCGCGCGGCGAGGCTGGAAGGATCTCCTCGTGCTGGATCGCGTTTCCGCACCGGGAGGCGGCAGTACCAGCCGGTCGACCGGCGGTTTCCGCGCCCAGTACTCTACCGACATCAACGTTCGTCTTTCCCTGCTTTCGCGCGGGAAGCTACGTGATTTCCACCACGAAATCGGCGCAGACCCGGGATACCAGCCGGTCGGCTACCTCTGGCTGGCGGATAAATGGGAGGAGATGGAATTCCTGCGGAACGCGCTGCGGGTGCAGCAAGCCGCGGGACTGGAGGAAGCGAGGGAGGTGAGGGCGGAGGGGATCCCCGAGATCAATCCCCATGTCTCAACTGACGGGCTGCTGGGCGGCGCCTTCTGCCCCACCGACGGATTCATCCGGCCGATGCAGATCCTGCAAGGGTACCTGGATGGCGCGCAGCGTCTGGGGGTGAGCGTGGAATGGGGTGAGGAAATCAGAGAGCTGGAGATTGGGCCCGGCGGCCGGATTTGCCGGGTGATCACCGGGCGGAAGGAGGTGGCCTGCCAGGCGGTGGTGAATGCCGCGGGAGCCTGGGCCGCGCCGCTGGCAGCCATGGCGGGAGTGGACCTACCCGTCACCCCCTTGAAACGGCAGGTTGCCGTGACTCACCCGTTCGGAGGGCTTCCCGCCGATATGCCCATGACCCTGTTCCTCGGGGATGGTTTCCACCTGCGAGTTCGCGATGGCCGGGTGCTGCTCCTTCGCCCCGACCTCCCTCAGTCCGAGGATCCGTATGACACTTCCGTGGAGCCAGTATGGGTTGAATCGGTGGTCCGGACGGCCCGGGCCCGCGTCCCAACGCTCCGGGAGACGTGGATGGACCTCCCCTCCTGCTGGGCGGGGCTGTACGAGATGTCCCCCGACCGCCACGCCCTGCTGGGAGCGGCACCGGAATGCGAGAACCTTTACCTGATCAACGGCTCCTCAGGTCACGGAGTGATGCACGCCCCCGCCCTGGGGCAGCTGCTCAGTGAAATCATCTCGGATGGGAGAGCCACCACACTGGACGTGGCGCCCTTGCGCCCTTCTCGCTTCGCGGAGGGGGATGCGAATCCCCTCCCGGCGCTTTTGTAATGGGCCGCACTCAATTCCCCCGCTTCCTCTTGGGGTCGCTTTTCGCCATCTCGCTCGCCCTTCGCTTGCTCGTCCTGGGGGCCAATCTGTACCACCCTCATCCGCATTTCTTCGAACCCGATTCCACCGATTACATCCGCGATGCCGACAACCTCTCCCACGGCAAGGGCCTGCGCGACCTGGAGGGGGCTCCCTCCTTGCGACGCCCTCCCGGCTATTCGGCTGTCCTCGCCACTCTTTTCGCTCTCCGGCTGGCTTCTCCCACCTCCCCCGTGGGAGCCATTCTCCTGCAGCTGGTTCTTTCCGCCGTGAGCGTCCCCCTGGCATCCTGGATCGCTTTCCAAGTGGGTGGAATGAGACCGGCCCTTCTCACCGGAATCCTCCTGGCTCTGGAACCATCCGGCATCGCCTCCGCAAATTTCGTCATGTCGGAGACCCTCTACACCTTTACCCTGATGTGCGCCTTAGTCGCATGGGATCGCTGGTGGAAATGTCCGAAGACCGATTCCCTGATTCTTCTTGCTGCGCTATCCGGGGTACTGCCGTTGATCCGACCGGCGGGAATCTACCTGCCGATCCTTTTCTCCCTCCTCATCCTGGGATTCGGACCAACCTCGACCCGCCGGCTGCGTGCCGCGCTGCTGTTCCTGGCGCTTTCCCTTATTCCCGTGGGAGCCTGGCTGGCCCGGAACTATGTCCTCCTGGACTCCACGGAGGTCAGCAGCATCGGTCCCTGGGTAAAGGCGCTTTTCGCCCACACCGTCGAGGTCAGGGCGGGAGAGGCTTCCCCCCAATCCGCCCCATGGAGCCAGGAATTCGCCAAGGAACAGGGGCTGCCCGTGGCCCGGGCCATGGAGTTGCAAAATGCCTATTTCCGGGAGACCGTGACCAGGCGCCCGCTATTCGCCATGGAGCGTTTCTTCCTTAATGCCCTGGCGATGGTGGGCGCTCCTAACGACAGGATTACCCGGCTCTGCCTGGAAGATCCCCCGGACCTCGTGGGTGGGAGCGTTCGCGCTCGGCTCTCCTGGCTGAGGGCGGTGGGGCCGCTGTCGCTGCTCCTGCTGCTGGGAATGGTGGTGTCGTTGGGGGGCATTGCCTGCTTGCCGTTGCTCCTCCTTCGCGGGAGAGCCTGGGATCCGTTCCGCCGATCCATTCTGGCCTGCCTGGTGACGGTGGTTCTGTACCATTGGGGCGTCTCTTCCATCATTCAGTACCAGGCCGACCGATACCGCATTCCCATGATTCCCCTGCTGGCCGTCAGCCTCGCCCTGGGAGTTTTCGACACAGTTCCCAGGAAAAAGAGGGAATTTTTCTAGGCGGTTCGTGAGAGGTGGGAGGCGAAGGGATCCAGCAGTCCCCGCTCCCGGTACCGGCGGGCGAGTTGCTGGGTGTCGTATTCAAAGCGGCGGAAGTTCACGTCGATCCCCTTGCCGATGTTGCCGGTGTAGAGGACGGTGTAGCCGGTCCTGGGATCCCCCGCGGTGGGAATTCCCACGCTCCCCACGGAGATGAAGTGGTGACTCCTCACCTGCCGGTGGAAATGGAGGTGAGTGTGGCCGAAGATCAAGACATCCACCGCCGCCGCTTTGGCATATTCCCGGAAGGACAACTCGTCGGCATCCTCGAAAAGGTACGTGGTGCTGTCCACGGGATTGGCGTGCATCAGGGAGAAGCTGATGCCTCCTTCCCGGAACCGGATCTCGAAGGGAAGGTTTCCGAGGATGTTTCGGCCAATCCGGGTCGTATTCTCGCAGGTGCTGGCGTAGGTGATTCTTCCGGCTTCCGCCTGGATTGGATCGGGATGCCAGGCGCCGGGTGATTCCATCTCCCAGGCCACGGCCTCATCCCAGTTCCCTCGCACTCCCTCGATTCCCGCACGCTTCAGGACTTGCAAGATTTCGTCGGTGTCCGGGCCGTATCCCACCAGGTCTCCCGCGTGAAACACCCGGTCGTATCCCTCCTTGCGCAGTTCTGCAACGCACTTCTCCAGGGCCGGCAGGTTGCCGTGGATGTCACCCAACACGATGAGCTTCACGATGGCGGGACGATATCAGAGAAGGGCCGCGGCATTCAACCGATGGCTTCCTGGAGCCGGCCACGGTTGGATTGAGTCAGGGGGCGATGGGGAGGGAAAAGACAAAGCTGGTGCCGCGGCCTCCGGGGCTCTCGGCCCAGATTTCACCGCCGTGGGCCTCCACCAGAAACCGGGCGAAGGAAAGTCCCAATCCATTCCCGCCACCGGCACGTGGTGATCGACCGGTGTCGGAGCGGGACGTCCCGAAGACTCCCGCCAACTCGTCGCCGGGAATCCCTTCCCCCGTGTCGGTCACGCTGATCAGGAGCGCCTGGCGGGAGCGGGGAGAGCGCGAGGAAGGCTCGTCTTTCCGGATCTTCAACTCCACGCTTCCTCCCGGCGGAGTGAACTTGATGGCGTTGGAGATCAGGTAATCAAAGACCTGCCTGAGCCGCTGTGCATCGGCCCGGATCATCGGGCAGAGGGCGGGAAGCGAGTCGAGCAACTCGATCCCCTTCTGGCGGGCCCGCGGACGCTGGCGATCCAGAGAGGCGCGCGCCACCTCGGTCGGCGAGCAGCGGCGAAACTTGAGCGCCAGCTTTCCTGATTCGATCTCCGCCATGTCCAGCAGGTCCTCGATCAGGCAGACCAAAGCGGAGCTCTCCTCCGTGATGATACGAAGCATTTTTTCCTGCTTTCGGGAAAGCGTTCCGGTTCGCGCCTTGGTCACGGCCTGAGAGGCGGAGCGGATGGAGTTGAGCGGGCCTTTCAGCTCCAGGGAGATCGAGGGCAGGGAGTCCCGCCTGCGATGGCGCTTGGAAGCGCGACCGCCGGAGCGGTTGGCTCGCGCGGGAGTCTGCGGCTGGGAAGCTCGCGTCGACGGATCGGGAGCGTTCTGGGACCTGGCCATTCAGAGTCTCGGGTCGAAACGGCGTTTCAGCCGCCGAAGGGGTTCACTTCGGCCGTGAAGGAGAGCAGCGGAACACCATGCGACTCTCCAGTCTTAAAATCGCGAACCGGGATCAGCTTCCGTTGTCGGTCGGGGGAATCGTAGAACCCCCGGACGAGTCGGGTCAGTCGTTTGCACAGCTCCTCGGCCAGCTCTTCGACTTCTTCGTAATCCCCGCAGAGCAGGAGCCGGAAACCCTGCAACTCCACGTACTCGATCCGACCGCCGTCGGTTTCAGATTGGACGAAATCCTCCCCTTCCTGCCGAAGGCGTTCGAGGGCTTCCGTGTAGCGGACTTCCCCATATTTTTTGCGGAAGACGTCCATGGCACGCGGGTCCCAGTGCAGCAAGGCGAGCGCGCCTTCCACTCCGGCGTCGCGCCGGCGCTGGAGATCCTCCTCAAAATTCAGCGCGGCCTCCCGCTGGGCCGCTTCACGACGCACCAGGAGTTTCTCGATGGTCCCCTCCAGCTCTTTCGCCGAAAAGGGTTTCGTTACGTACTCATCGGCCCCGCAATCCTTTCCCCAGTACACATCTTCCCGCTGGGTTTTGGCTGTGAGGAGGATTACCGGAGTGGCGGAACGATCGGGATCCGCTTTCACCTTGCGGCAGATCTGAAAGCCATTCTGCTTGGGCATCATCACATCCAGAATCAGGAGATCCGGCGTGTCCCGATAGATTCGCTGCAGGGCCTGGTCGCCGTCCTCCGCGATCAGCACCTCATACCCGAGAGTCTCCAGGCTCATCTGGAGGACCTCCCGGATGTTCGGGCTGTCGTCGGCAACCAGAATCCGCCCCGCCATGGCCCCTCCTTCAGGGGGTGTCTGCCGGCTCCTGGGAAGTTCCCGCAGGAATCGCCGAAAGCATATCGGTCATCTGCTGAGTCGCCCGGCCCATGAGCTCAAGGAGCTTCTTCTGCGGCTCTTTCAACTCCCCAACCCGTCCCGATTGGAGCAGGTCCACGGCTCCGCGAAGCGACGTGAGCGGACCCCGCAAATCGTGTCGCGCCTGCCGGATGAACTCGCCCGCCAGGTCACTGTGCCGAAGAATCTCGGTGAGATCCGTGAGCGTCGCCAGCATCTTTCCCGCGAGCGGTCCCTGATTCACGATTTCCGTCTGCACCAGGATGTAATGCCGGTGCTGGCGCTCCAGGGTAACCACCTGCAGGGTTTGACCCCAGACATCATTGGCGCGCTGCAGCGCTTCCAGAACCCGACCCCGCGGGAAATCGTCTGAGTCTTCCAGCTTTTCCGAGAGCGTGGCGACGGATCGCCCCAGCATCCGGACCGCACCAGGAGAAATGGCGATGACCCGGCCCGAGGAATCGAGCATCAGGCCTCCATCCGGGACGAACCCCACCGGGGTATCAGCCGACGGAACCGGGTCGCCTTGATCGGTGAACCTCTGGTTAAGTCTCATGGAAATCCTCAACGAGTCTCAGGAGTTCACAAAGAAAACACGAATCCCCTCGTAGTGCGACAGCAAGCCATGTGCCACACACGCCGGCCCAGAGCCGGCCGGATAACTGCAGAAATCTGAGGCGTTTGCCTAGCGACTTGCCCGCGGCTCGGCGGGCACACTGACACTCAGGCGCCGAAGCACTGTCAATCTCCGTCGATCTCTTGACGATTTTTTGTGCGTTTTTTCCATGAGAAGCGTTTTACAGAGTAGGCCCTTCTTCTAGGAGGTCAGGTGCACTCCATCGTGGGCGAGTCGACGATTAGGCAGGCGGAAAAGTACCGTCGACTCGGGGATCCCAGGGTGGCGACGCAGGCAGCCGGCACCGGCCTGCCGAGGATGTGAGGCTCGGGTGTCGAATCGACTCTGGATGAGACCACAGACAGGGACGCATCGACACCACAATGCGAGCCGGTTGGATCCCGCGCCGGGGTCCAATCGATCCCGCCTGGCCCTGGGGACGGTGCCGCGGGAGTGGAGTAAGCACTTGGTTGCATGGCGGGGGAGGAACCCTCTCCCTCCCCCGGCTCCGCTCCCGCCCCTTCCCCGCTACGCGACAGCGTTCAATGCCCGTGGGACCATCGTGCCCGCAGCGCGAACTGACGTGGGTTCTTGACAGCCTGGACTGATGGGGGTATGAATTCGTGAGTCGAGCGATAGCAATCAAGCTTTCTCGAGTCTGCTCGATCGCGCGCCCATCCCTGGAGAACTGGCGTGAGCCCAGGTGCCTCCGGAACCGAGCCCCCGGATCGACCGGCGCTGAGCACGGAATCCACAGCCTCGCTGCTCAATCGCCTGAAAGCCGGCGAATCAGCCGCCCGGGATATCCTCCTTTCTCGGTACCTCCTGCCGTTGCGCAAGTGGGCTCACGGCCGACTGCCCGCCCAAGCCCGAGACCTGATGGACACCGACGATCTGGTCCAAGACACCGTGCTTCGGACGCTTCGTCAACTGGACGGACTTCTCGCGGACGGAGATGGAGTATTCCTTGCCTATATGCGGCAG
Source organism: Acidobacteriota bacterium (assembly GCA_022616665.1). GTDB lineage: Bacteria > Acidobacteriota > Polarisedimenticolia > Gp22-AA2 > AA152 > AA152. Next base: position 8,665 of record JAKEFJ010000261.1, on the reverse strand, counting down.
ACTCTCCTGAACAAGATCAAAGATCAGATTCGCCACCTGCGCCGGCAACCTGGACGGGGGCCGTTACTCGACACCTACCCCGACGGAAACCCGTCGCCCCTGCAATTTGCCGTGGGGGAAGAGACGCTGATGAAGTACGACAAAGCAATGCTCGCGCTTCCGCAACATCAGCAGGAAGCGATCATGCTTCGCGTCGAGATGGGATTCAGTTACGAAGAAATCGCCCGCTTCCTGGGCTGCCCAAGTGCCAATGCCGCTCGCATGTTGGTCGCTCGTACCCTGCTCCGGCTTGCCACGGCCATGAAGGTGGCTGATGGAAAACCAGGATGACAGCGCGGCTCTGCTCAAGGTGGCCGAGGCCGTCAGCGACGGCAAGCCCGTAGACTGGGAATCGGCGCAGAGCCTGCACGATGAATCGGAAGCGGAACTGGCGCACTTGCAAGCCCTGGAAGTCGTGGCCGCCGCCCATCGCTCAGCGAGGCTCAAAGAACCTCCACTCACAGTCACAGACACCGCGGCCTCCGGGCGGCGAAGCATCAAGACGATTCGAGGATGGGTAATCCTGGGCCTTGCGCTGGTCGCGCTCTACCTCATCCTGCAGCTACTATGGAGATCGTGAGGTTCAGGCCGGGTGGAGCATTACACCGTCACTCGGTGGATTGCTTCAGAACAGCTGCAAGCGCGCCGGCGGGGAGCGTCCTGGTGAACCGCCCCGCCATTCCAGCCATTCGACCCACCCTGCGAGGCACTGCATAGAGGAGAGTGCCGTGGCGGGATTTTTTGTCGACTCGCGCAGCCGCTAGAATCCTGGCGGCGCTGAGTCGTTTCGGGGGAGTCAACGGAATTCCCAGACTGGTGAGCAGCGCCTCGATTCGCCCGGGTTCTCCCCGCTTCATGATCCCCGCAGCCTCCGCTGCCCGCGCCTCCAGCACCATGCCGATCGCCACCGCTTCGCCGTGAGCGAGGCGATAACGAGACAGGTGCTCCAGAGCGTGGCCGAGGGTGTGGCCGAAATTCAGGATGACGCGCAGGCCCGCTTCCCTTTCGTCGGCTGCCACCACGCGTGCCTTCAGCCGGCAGCATGCGGTGATGACCTCTGCCAGCGCCTCGGGATGACGGGAGAGAATCGTCGCGGTGGATCGCTCCAGCCGCCGGAACAGGGCGGCATCCCCCACCACCGCCGTCTTGACCACCTCGGCCAGGCCCGAACGGTACTCCCGTTCCGACAGCGTTCTCAAGGCTTGCACATCCGCTAGCACCGCCTTCGGGTGGTGAAACGCTCCAATCAGATTCTTGCCGCGCGGATGGTCCACGGCGGTCTTGCCACCCAGCGCGGCATCCACCATGGCCAGCAGAGTGGTGGGAACTGCGACGAACGGGATGCCTCGCAGATAGGTCGCCGCCGTGAAGCCCGCCAGATCGCCGACCATGCCGCCCCCGATGGCGATGACCGCCGAATCGCGCCCGCCACCCAGCGCCAGCATCCGGTCCTCAAGGCGGGCCTTCGACTCGCGGGTCTTCGAGCGCTCCCCCGCCGCCACCATCAGGAAGTCTGCTCTCAGGCCGGATTTCCGCAAGGCGCTGTGAACCGCCCGGCCATGGAGCCTCGCCACGGTGCTGTCGGTGATCAGGAAATAGCGATGGGCTGGGGCGAAGCGGCGGAGGATGCGCGGCAGGTGCCGGAGGATTCCGGAGCCCACGAAGACCGGGTAGTGCCCGCCCGATGGCCGGGAGAACCGGACCGTTAGACGGGGGCGTAATTCTGGGGCGGGCATGGGAAACCTCGACGGGGGGCCCGGTGGCCCCCCCGAGGAAAGCTCAATGGCTCTTGGGAAGCTTCGGCAGCTCTTCCAGGTACTGCTCCACCAGCTGCCGATGCTTCGGCTCGTCCAGGGAAGACCGAATCAGCTTGCCTGCGGCTTCGAGCGCCACCTCCACCACGGTCCCTTTCAGCTGGGCGACGGCCTGCTTGGTCTCAAGCTCGATCTGCTTGCGTCCCTGCTCCAGCACATTCGCCGCGTCGCCCCGGGCCTTCTCCAGAAGGTCGGCGCGGATTTTCTCCGCCTCCTTCTGGCTTTCGGAGACGATCCGCGCGGCTTCCGCCCGAGCCTGCGCCACCATCTCCTTGTTCTTGGCCAGGGCTTCGTCCGCCGCCTGCCGGGCGTGCTTGGACGATTCCAGTGCCTCCTGGATGGCCCTTTCCCTTGCATCGATGGTGGCGAGGATGGGCCCCCATGCGAATTTCTTAAGGATGAACGCCAGGATGAGAAAGGTGACGACCGTCCAGACGATCAGCCCGAGATTCGGTTGAACCAGACTCTGTCCCATTCGTCTGTGTCCTATGCCTTGATGAGAACCAGGAGGATGCAGATCGCCAGCCCGAAGAAGGTGGCCCCTTCGATCAGACCGGCGGCGATGATCATGGAAGTACGGATGTCGTTGGCCGACTGCGGCTGGCGCGCTGTGCCTTCCATCGCCGAGGCCGCCAGCTTGCCGATGCCGGCGGCGCCGCCGATGACGGCGAGCCCCGCCCCGATGCCCGCCCCCAGGTGTGCCATTGCGTTTGGACCGAGTTCCATTGGCTTGCTCTCCTTGTCAAGTGTCTTGGGGCACCATTCCCGCAAGAGTCAATTTAATGGGGATGCACCGACATCCCGATGAACAGCGAAGTCAGCATGGTGAAGATGTAGGCCTGGATGAAGGCCACCAGCAGCTCCAGGATGTTGATGAACAGCGCGAAGCCCACCGAGATGGGCACGACGAACCAGGAGCCCATGATGAATATCAGCCCCAGCAGCGACAGGATCACCACGTGGCCGCCCATCATGTTGGCGAACAGCCGGATGCACAGGGCGAAGGGCTTCGCCACCATCCCGATGAGCTCCACCGGTATCATGATGATCATCATCCATCCGGGAACGCCCGCCGGGACCAGATGCTTGAAGTGACCCACTACCCCGTATTCACGGATCCCGGACATCTGCATCATGAAAAACGCCATCAGGGCCAGGGCGGCGGTCACGCTGATGTTTCCTGTGGTCGCCGCCCCATAGGGGACCAGTCCCAGGAGATTGCAGAACAGGATGAAGAGAAACGTGCTGAGCAGATACGGCACGTACTGGGCGCCGTGGTGACCGATGTTGGGAATCGCCAGCTCGTCCCGGACGAAAAGCACCACCATTTCCGCCACCTGGCCCAGCCGGCCCGCGCCTCGCTTCTGAATCCTCGCCGCCAGCACCGCCACGGTGATGAGGGCGATGGCGGCAAACCACATCATCGCCACGTGGCGAGTGATGGAAAGATCGAGGCCCAACCAGTGAATCTGCGGCAACGGGATTTCCCCGAATGGATGAAAATCCAGCTGGTTGGAGTCGAGGATGTGCTCCAGGATCATGTGTCCGGCATCGAACTTCTCGCTGCCGCCGTGCTCCGCGGCGTGGGCTGCGGTCACCGCAGTCTCGGAGGCGGCATGGGCCGCCTCGGGGTCTTCTTGCGTCAGAGCGAGCCATAGGGACATTGCGAGGAACCCTCAGGTCAATGGGGAAGCGCCGAGCGCCTCCCGAACAGTTTTTGCAGGGCGCGCACCTCGAGCACCTGGAACAGCACGTAGTAGCTGAACAGCCCGGCGACGAAAGCCGTCACCGGAAGTCGAGTGGTGGTCACGAGCAACGCCATACCGGCCGCAAAAGCCATCATCCGCCCCAGAAACCCACCCGCCAGAGCCGACAGGAACACGGCCTGGGGCTTGTCGTGGGACCATGCCGCCAGGGCCAGGCTCGATACTGCAAGCCCCGCCGCGAGGCACGCCCCGAGAAGGGCGGAGACGGCGAAGTCCCTTCCCACCCAGGCGTCGAGGGCGAGCGCGCCCAGGGGAACCGTCGCCGCCGCAGTGGCCAGCAGCGTCGCGCTGGCTCTGAGCGCGCTCCCCTTCTTCATGGCGTCTTGTTGCCTCCCTTGGGTGGCATGACCGTTTGGTAGAAGCCCACGAAGGCCGCTACCAGCCCGAGGAACATTCCCGCCAGCAGCAGCCACGGGCTGGTCCCCAGCCATCGATCCAGGCCCCAGCCGGCCGCCACGCCCAGGCCCACGGTGACGGCGAAGGTGAGCCCCAGGTTCAGGTAAGGGGCCGCCTTGCGCATCGCCTCGGCGAAGGAATTGCGATCCGCCGGCTCGGCCAACTGTCCTTCGGTTTCTACCCGAGCACTCCCAGGACCATGAGGGATTGCCGGGTCAGCTCGATGAGCGGCTCGGGATAAAGCCCAACGAGCAGGTTGAAGCCCAGGCAGATCCCCACCGTCGCCACCAGCCCCGGAGAAACGGCATAGCGCACCGAGTCCACCGGCGGCTTCTGATACATGTGCCACACCACCCGGAGGTAATAAAACGCCGATACCACGCTGTTGAGAACCATGACCACCGCGAGCCACGCAAAGTTCGCCTTCATGGCCGCGGCGAACAGGTAATACTTTCCAATGAAGCCCGCTGTGGCGGGAATTCCGGCCAGCGAGAGCATGAACACCAGCATGGCGAAGGCTGCCATCGGGCTTCTCTGCTGGAGCCCCGAGAAATCCACCACCCGGTCCCCGGTCAGATTCTCCCGGCGCAGCATCACCACCATGGAAAAGGCGCCGAGATTGATGAAAGTGTAAACCGCCAGGTAGAACATGAGCGCCAGCTGTCCGAACTGGGATATGTTCTCTTCAGGCCGCGACATGGCGATCAGGCCGATGAGGACGTACCCCGCGTGGGCAATGCTGGAGTAGGCCAGCATCCGCTTCATGTTGTCCTGCAGCAAGGCCGAGACATTCCCCAGCGTCATGCTGGCGACCGACAGGACCGCCAGAAGCAGAATCCACTGATGGCGCATTCCCCCGAAGCCCACCGCATAGATGCGCACGAAGGCCACGAAGGCCGCCGCTTTGGACGCGGTGGAGAGGAACGCCGTGATGGCCGTGGGAGCCCCCTCATAGGCATCGGGTGCCCAGGCGTGAAACGGCACAGCCGCCACCTTGAATCCCAGGGCCACCGTGAGAAGGATCATTCCCAGGAGCAAGAGCGGCGAAGTGGTGTCGGAGAGCTGGAATCGCGAGCCCAGGTCGAACAGGTTGGTCGTGCCCTTGACCGAGTAGATCACCGAGGCGCCGTAGACGAACACTCCGGTGGAGAAGGCCCCCAGGAGGAAGTATTTCATGGCGGCCTCGTTTGACTTCCGGTTGCCCCGGAAGTACCCGACCAGGATGTAGAAGGAGATGGCCATCAGCTCCAGCCCGACGAAGATGCTCAGCAGATCGGTGGCCGAGGCCATGATCATCATCCCCACGACGGCGAAGCAGATCAGGCTGTAGTACTCCCCCGACTGGACCCCTTCGATGTCGAGGTAGCGCAGCGATATCAGGATGCTGAGGAGCGCAGAGGCCAGGAAGACCACCTTGAAGAAGATGGCCATCCCGTCCAGAACCATGAGGTTTCCGAAGAAGAACAGATTCGATCCCTTGAAAGCCGCCATTCCCTGCTGATAAGGAAAGGACAGGACCACGAGCAGGGTGAGCAGACAGCCCAGAGCTGCCAGAAGCCCGATCCACCGCGCCCGGAATCTCGGCATCGCCGACATCAGGAGCAAAAAGAAGCCGTAGAAGGACAGGAGAAGCTCCGGCCGGAGAAGGTAAAGACCGGAGGCGACATCACTCATGCGTCTTCTCCGGAGGGCTCGGCTGCTTGGCGGACATGCTCGGATCCCCGCTGTCCGTCCGCGTCGAGCCGGCGGCCGATTGGAGCCGGGCGGTTCGCGGGGCGTTTTCGCTCATCTGCTGCACGATGCGCGAGACTGAGGGACGAAGCATGCGCATGAAGGTCTCCGGAAAGAGGCCAATCCAGAAGGCCAGTACCACCAGAGGCGCCAGGGTCAAGATCTCGCGGAAGTTCAAGTCCTTCAGCGCCTGATTCTCCGGCTTGTCCAGCTTGCCGAACATGGTCCGCTGGTAGAGCCAGAGCATGTAGGCGGCGCCCAGCACGATGCCCAGAACCGCCAGGACGGACCAGACCTGCCCGCCGAAGACCAGCGCCTTGTCGGTGAGCGGGATGTTGATGTGGAAACCCGTGGGAATCTGCCACGCGCCCAGCAGGATGGTGAACTCGCCGATGAAACCGTTGAGGGCCGGAAGCCCGATGGAGGAGAGAGTCATGATCAGGAAAAAGGTGGCGTAGATGGGGAGCTGCTTCGACAACCCGCCGAAATCGGAGATCATCCGCGTGTGGCGTCTCTCGTAGATCAGCCCGACGATGAGAAAGAGCGCGCCGGTGGAGATCCCGTGGTTGATCATCTGGAGGATGCCGCCGTTGAGACCCACCTCGTTCAGGGCGAAAATCCCCAGCGTACAGAAGCCCAGGTGGCTCACCGAGGAATAGGCGACCAGCTTCTTCCAATCCTTCTGCACCATGGCCACCATGGCCCCGTAGATGATTCCTATCACTGACAGGCCGAGCAGGTATGGGAGGAAGTGCCGCGTCGCTTCCGGAAGGATGGGGAGCGAGAAGCGCACGAATCCGTAGGTGCCCATCTTCAGGAGCACTCCCGCCAGGATCACGGAGCCGGCGGTGGGCGCCTCCACGTGGGCGTCCGGAAGCCAGGTGTGGAACGGGAACATCGGGACCTTGATGGCGAAGCCCACGAAGAAGGCCAGGAAGATCCAGCGCGCCAGGGAGATCCAGGCCGGCGAGGAATCACGGCCCATTTCCATCAGGGCCACCACGTCAAAGGTGTAATTCCCGGTGATGTTGCCGTGATAGAAGTAGAGCGCCAGGATTCCCAGCAGCATCAGCACGGAGCCCAGCAACGTGTAGAGGAAGAACTTGATGGCGGCATAGAGCTTTCGCGGCCCCCCCCAGACTCCGATGAGGAAATACATGGGAACCAGCATGACTTCCCAGAAGACATAGAAGAGGAAGAAGTCCAGGGAGATGAAAACTCCCAACATCCCTGTCTGGAGAATCAGCATCATCGCGTAATACTCTTTCACGCGCTCGGTGATGGCGGTCCAGCTGGACAGGACGGAGAGAAAGCCCAGAACCGTGGTAAGGAGAATCAGCAGAATCGAGATCCCGTCCACTCCCACGTGGTAGCTCACCCCGATGGAAGGAATCCAGCTGAGGCTGTTCTCAAACTGGAAGGGAGCGCCGGCGGGGTTGTACCGCCAGAAGAGGGGGAAGGAGACCAGCATCCCGAGGAACGCCACGGCGGTGGCGTACCAGGCGATGGCCTTCTTCGACTCTTTGTTGAAAAAGAACAGCCCGAAGGCCCCCACGAGAGGGAGAAAAGTGATGGTGGTAAGAATCCATTGGTCGCTCATGGTGCCGCGGACTCCTTTAGCGGTGCCAGAAAAGATAGAAGCTCACGAACACGAAGATTCCGAACACAAAGAGACTCAGGTAGCTCTGCACCAATCCGGTCTGCATCCGCCGAAAGCCCAGACTCAGGGCCCGGGTCAGGTAGGCCGAGGCGTTCACCGCCCCATCCACGACGTATTGATCGAAGAACCGCGACAGGTGGCTCAGTCCCACCGTGGAGTGCCGGATTCCGTTCACGGCACCGTCCACCACCCTGACGTCGAAGGCGTACAATCCCCGGCAGGCCAGGGCGTAGGGACGGATGATGACGAGAGCGTACAGCTCGTCCACGTAATACTTGCTGGCGAGGAGATTGCCCAGCGTGGGGAAGGCCTCGGCCAGGCGCTTCGGGACCTCCGGCCGGCTGCGGTAGAAGCGGTAAGCCAGCGCGAGGGAGAGCGCCACCACCACGAGCGTCAGGGCCATCAACAGCAGCTCCAGGCCCAATGCCCCCTCGCCGTGAGATGCCGCTCCCGCCGTGATGCCCCCTTCGGCGAGGCCTCCCGCCAGCTTCCCCGACTCCCCCGCCGCCGGTTCGAAGACCGGCGCGAGGTAATGCTCGAATGCGTTCAAGTCCGCTCCCAGGCTCATGCTCTTGGGAATCCCCACCCAGCCGCCGATGATGGACAGCACCGCGAGCACCAGGAGCGGAACCGTCATCACTCTTGGCGACTCATGGATATGATGCGCCGTCTCCTGTCCATCCGCCCCTCGCCGAAAAAGCAGAGAAACACCAGGCGGAACATGTAAAACGTCGTGAGCCCCGCCGCGGCGACTCCCGCGATCCAGAACCAGGTGCCGCCCAGGCCGTAGGGATTCTCGTGCCCGAGGGCCTTCCATAGAATCTCGTCCTTGCTGAAGAAGCCCGAAAGCCCCGGGATGCCGGCGATGGCCAGGGTAGCGATGAGAAACGTCGGGTAGGTGATCCCGAGGAGTTTCTTCAATCCTCCCATCTTCCGGAGGTCCTGCTCCCCGCTCATGGCGTGAATGACGCTTCCGGATCCCAGGAAGAGCAGCGCCTTGAAGAAGGCGTGCGTCATCAGATGAAAGATCGCCGCCGTGAAGGCGCCTACCCCCGCCGCCAGGAACATGTACCCCAGCTGGCTCACCGTGGAGTAGGCCAGGACCTTCTTGATGTCGTTCTGCCTGAGCGCCATGGTGGCCGCCAGCAGCGCCGTCAGCGCCCCCACCACCGCCACCACCATCAAGGCTTCAGGGCCGCGCAGATAGAGGGCGGAGCAGCGGCAGACCATGTAGACACCCGCCGTCACCATCGTGGCCG
>JAKEFJ010000260.1 GCA_022616665.1 Acidobacteriota bacterium | reverse complement strand
GGCCACGCGCATCGATCCGATGCTGGCCTTACGGCACGACTAGGAGCCAAAAATGTCCGAGCTGATTCAGGATTTGCGGCACTGCTTGCGGATGCTGAGAAAGGCGCCGGGCTTCACCGCCGTCGTGTTGCTGACCCTCAGCTTGGGGATCGGCGTAAACACCCTGATATTCAGTGCGGTGAACGCAATCCTGTTGCGCCCGCTTCCCTATCCGGACTCCGAGCGCCTGGTCTCCGTCCCGTCGACACAGCCGTCGAGGGGCATCGACCGGATGACGGTTTCACTTCCGGATTACCGCGACTGGAAGGAGCAGAGCCGGTCCTTCGAAGCGTGGGCGGCGCTCATGCGGGACAGCTTCGTCCTAACGGGAGCCGGCGAGCCGCGGCAGCTGCGCGGCGTGCGGGTCTCCGCGGCTTTCTTCAACCTGCTGGGGATCAGGCCTGCTTTGGGGAGAGGCTTTCTAAGCGAAGAGGAGCAGCCGGGGCATCACCGGGTCGCGGTCCTCAGCCATGCGTTGTGGCAGCAGCAGCTTGGTTCGGATCCGGCGCTGGTGGGCCGATCGATCACGATGAACGGCGCCTCCTTCACGGTGGTCGGGATCGCGCCCGCGGGTTTTCAGTATCCGGATTCCAAGATCGAAGTCTGGGTTCCGCTGGCTTTCTCTCCGGGAAGCGGGGATCGCGAATCGCGTTTTCTGAGGGTGATCGGCCGACTCAAGTCCGGCGTGACGCCGGCCCGGGCGCGCCTGGAGATGGAAGGGATCGCGCGGCGATTGGAGCAGACCTACGCGGAGAACAAGGGGGTGGGGGTTCTGATCATCCCGTTCCGGAGCGATCTGGTGGGAGATCTCTCGGCGTCGCTCTGGATGCTCCAGGGGGCGGTGGCCTTCGTCCTGCTCATCGCCTGCGCCAACGTGGCGAACCTGCTCCTGGCACGCTCTGCCTCGCGCCGCAAGGAAATCGCGCTGCGCTCGGCTCTCGGCGCCGGGCAAAAGCGGCTAGTTCGGCAGCTCCTGACCGAAAGCCTGCTCCTCGCTGTGGCGGGAGGGACTCTCGGCACGCTTCTGGCGGCATGGGGCCTCAATCTCGTGCAGGCGCTGGTGCCCGAAGATCTTCCGCGAGTCGATCAGATTGCTCTCGATGGACGTGTGCTGGCCTTCACGGTGGGAATCTCGCTTCTAACGGGCGTCCTGTTCGGTCTGCTGCCAGCGCGCCGGGCGACGCGGGTGGACCTCGTGGATCCCCTCAAGGAAGGGGGTCGCCAGATGCATGCCGGCCGGCGGAACCGTCGCACTCTGAAGCTCTTGGTCGTGAGCGAGGTCGCGCTCTCCCTCGTCCTGATGGTCGGCGCCGGATTGCTGACTAACAGCCTCCTGAGGCTTCGTGCCGTGAAACCCGGCTTCGATCCCGAGAATCTCCTGACGGTTCAGCTGAGTCTTCCCGCCTCGAAATATCCCGATGCGGCGAAGAGAGGCGAATTCTTCCGCCAGGCGCTCTCGGGCATCGGCTCCATGCCGGGAGTGCTTCACGCGGGCGCCACGAACGATCTACCCCTGGGTGGCACCGGATTCAATCGCTATTACCAGATGACGGAGGCGGAGGGCCGCAAGAGCGCGACCCGGCCCGAGCAGGAGCCTCCGGTCGCCGTCTTCGAGGTCACTCCAGGCTACTTCCGTGCCATGGGGATGCCTCTGCTGAAAGGGCGTCCATTCGGCGAGCAGGACGATGCAGGCACTCCGGCCGTGGCCATCGTCAACGAGGCGTACCTGAAGCGGTATCTGCCCGAAGGGGAACCGCTGGGAAGGCGGATTCGTCTCGGATCGCCGGAGAGCTGGAACCCTTGGATGACCGTCGTGGGAGTGGCGGGCGAGGCTACCCTGGAGCGTCTGGGCCAGTTTCCCTTTCCGATGGTCTACACGCCCCACCTCCAGGGTACGGCGATCGGGACCACCTCCACGATGATCCTGGCGGTGCGCACCGACGGCGATTCCCCGGGCCTGGCGGCCGCCATCCGCGCGCAGGTGCACCGGATCGATCCCGACCAGCCTCTGGGAGAGTTCAGGACGATGTCGAGCCTGGTGAGCCGCTCGCTGGTGGAGCCGCGATTCCAGACGGTGCTTCTCGCGCTGTTCGCCTGCCTGGCACTGGTGCTCGCAGCCATCGGCATCTACGGCGTCATCGGCTACTCGGTCAAGGCAAGAACCTGTGAGATCGGCATCCGTGTGGCGCTGGGCGCACGCCCGCGGGACGTGCTGAAGATGATTCTCCGGGAGGGCGCGGTGCTCATCGTGGTGGGGGTGGGAGCGGGAGCCGCCGGAGCGCTGGGCGTGGCGCGGCTTCTCTCGAAGTTCCTGTTCGGTGTGAGCGCGACCGATCCCCTCACTTTCGTCATGGTCTCGCTGTTGCTCGCGGGGGTCGGCCTGCTGGCCTGCTACCTTCCCGCGCGCCGGGCCTCCCAGGTGGACCCGATGGTCGCGCTCCGCTTCGAGTAGGAGAAGCTCATGTCCGCCCTGATTCAAGACCTACGCTACGGGATCCGGATGCTGTGGAAGAGCCCGGCAACCACGCTGGTGGCCATCCTGACGCTGGGGCTGGGCATCGGCGCGAATACCACCATCTTCAGCTGGGTGCGGGCCCTGCTGATCGACCCGCTGCCCGCGGTGCGTGAGATGGAGCGGCTGGCCGTCCTGTCCGTCAGCAACGCCGACGGGTCCGAGTCGAGTCTTTCCTATCCAGATTTCGTCGACTACCGCGACCGGAGCGAAGTGCTTAAAGGACTCGCCGCCTACGACCTGCAGGCCGTGAACCTGGGGGGCGGCGGCAAGCCGGAGCGGGTCTGGGGAATGATTGTCTCGGGCAACTACTTCGACGTGATGGGAGTCACCCCCACGCTCGGGCGCGGCTTTCTGCCGGAAGAGGATCGCGAGCCTGGGGCCCACCCGGTGGCCGTCATCAGCCATGGCCTCTGGCAGCGCCGGTTCGGCGGCGATCCTTCGATGGTCGGCCGGGAGATTCCCATCAACAACCGTGCCTTCACCATCGTGGGAATCGCGCCGCCCGAATTCCAGGGAAGCTTTCCGGGACTTGGATTGGATATCTGGGTGCCGCTGATGATGCAGACGGCCCTCGTGCCGGGAGTGGACCGGCTGCAGGCTCGGGGGAACCATTGGCTGGACGCGTCGGCGCGCCTGAAGCCCGGCGTGAGCCGCGCGAAAGCCGAAGCCTCCATGAGCGCCGTGGCGGCGCGCGTGTATCAGGAACAGGGGGGAAGCGCGGAGAATTCGCCGCGCATCCGCCTCCTGCCGGTGCGGGACTCAGGGGCGGGCGAGTTCATCGGACCGTTGCTGGCGGCGCTCCTGGGAGTCGTCGCCGTTGTCCTGCTGATCGCCTGCGCCAACATCGCCAACTTGATGCTGGCCAAGGCGGCGGTGCGCGGCCGGGAAGCCGCCGTGAGGTTGGCGCTCGGCGCCAGCCGGGCGCGGCTCGTCCGGCAGTTCCTGACCGAGAGCGTTCTCCTGGGAATCCTGGGAGGAATGGCGGGCTGGTTGATGGCGCAGTGGACCTCCGGGATCCTGACGTGGGTCATCCCGCCCACCGATTTTCCCGTGAGCCTGGTCATCAAGCTCGACGGCCAGGTGCTGCTGTTCACCCTCGGCGTGTCGATCCTCACCGGGTTGATCTTCGGGCTGGCGCCGGCGCTGCAGGCGTCCCGCACCGATCCGGCGCCGGCCATGAAGGGAGAGGGCGCGCTGTCCGGAAAGCATCGGGGCCGGGCGCGGCTGCGCGGCGCGCTGGTCGTGGCCCAGGTCTCCCTTTCCCTGATTCTGCTGATTTGCGGCGGGCTCTTCCTGCGAAGTCTGGAACGCGCTCGCACTCTGAATCCCGGCTTCGATGCCAAGGGAGTGCTGCTGGCCTCGATGGATCTCTTCCCCAACGGTTACGACGCCGAGCGGGGACAGGCGCTCTACCGGCGCATCCTCGAGCGCGTAGCGAGCCTGCCGGGAGTGGAGCAGGTGAGCCTGGCCAGGAAGATCCCACTTTCCTTCCAGGGGACCAGCTCCAACTCGCTGGTGGTGGAAGGGTACCAGCCGGGAAAGGAAGAGACCCCCTGGGCCTTCATCAACATGGTCGGCCCCGCGTATTTCCAGACCATGCGCATTCCGCTGCTGCACGGACGTGACATCGACAGCTCGGACACCCAGGAGCAGGC
>JAKEFJ010000259.1 GCA_022616665.1 Acidobacteriota bacterium | reverse complement strand
TGCAAAGGAGAGCGGAATGAGCCAGGGCCTGATTCGCCCGCACGGCGGGAGGCTGGTCAATCGGTGGTCCGGTCCCGAAGCTACCGCCAGGATCGAGCGGGAGGCGCCGCGACTGCCTCGCCTGGTCCTGAGCCGGCGGCAGCAGTCGGACTTGCAGCTGATCGCCTCCGGCGCCTACAGCCCCCTGGATGGATTCATGGGCCGCGAGGATTTCGAGTCGGTGATCCACACCTCCCGGCTCGCCTCGGGCACCGTCTGGACTATTCCGATCTCCCTGGCAGTCCAGCAGCCGGTGGCGGCGCGACTCTCCCCCGGCGATCCGGTTGCTCTCTACAGCTCCGGCAACACTCTGCTGGGCCTGCTGCAGCTGCGCGATCGGTTCTCCTGCGAGCGCGACGAGATCGCGCGGCGTGTCTTCCGCACCACCGATCCCTCCCATCCCGGGGTGAAGCGGCTGCACGAGGAGGGCGAGTGGCTGCTGGGTGGGAAGGTCACCCTCATCCGGCGCGCCGCGGAAGTGGAGTTTCCGAAGTATCACCTCGATCCGATCCAGACCCGGGCCCTCATTCGCAGGCGGGGATGGAACACGATCGTAGGCTTCCAGACCCGCAACCCGATCCATCGGGCCCATGAATTCATGCTGAAATCGGCCCTGGAAATCTTCGACGGCCTGATGATCCATCCCCTGGTCGGCGAGACGCAGGCGTCTGACATCCCCGCCCGGGTGCGGCTGCGCTGCTACGAGGTTCTCCTCGAGGGCTATTACCCGAAAGAACGGACGCTGCTGACCGTCCTCCCGGCGGTCATGCGCTTCGCCGGACCACGCGAGGCGATCTTCCACGCGCTGGTCCGGAAGAATTACGGCTGCACCCACTTCATCGTCGGCAGGGACCACGCGGGGGTGGGAAACTTCTACGGCCCCTACGACGCGCAGCGCGCCTTCGACGAGTTCACACCGGAGGAGATCGGCGTCACCCCTCTCTGCTTCGAGCACACTTTCTATTGCGCCGCCTGCCTGAGCATGGCCTCTTTCAAGACCTGCCCGCACCCCACCGACCGGCACGTGGTGCTCTCCGGGACCAAGGTGCGTGAGATGCTCGCTCGCCGCGAGGCGCCCCCTGTCGAGTTCACGCGCCCCGAGGTGGCCCGGGTCCTGATGGAAATGTACGCCAACCCCGAGAATGGATGAGGTACCTGCCATGAACACAAGAGAATCGCGCCTCCTGGCCAGCCCCCTCGTTCCGGCTGATGCCTCGGAGGAGATCGACAATATCGAAGCCGAGATCCATCGCTTTCTCCGCGGCGAGCTTTCCCCGGAGCGCTTCCGCGCCTTCCGCCTCGGCCACGGCATCTACGGCCAGAGACAGCCGGGGGTGCAGATGGTGCGCGTGAAGATCCCCAGCGGCGTCCTCAACGGCCGTCAGCTCCGCCGGCTCGCCGACGTCTCGGAGGAATTTTCGACCGGTGTCTCCCACCTGACCACGCGGCAGGATCTCCAGTTCCATTACGTGCCGCTGCCCCGCGTCCCGCAGCTGCTGCGGCTCCTCGCCGAGGTCGGCCTGACCAGCCGCGAGGCCTGCGCCAACAGTGTGCGCAACATCACCGCCTGCCCGCTGACCGGGGTCATCGCCGAGGAGGCTTTTAACGTCCAGCCCTATTCCCTGGCTGCGTACGCCTATCTCGTGCGCAATCCCTTCTGTCAGCAGATGGCGCGCAAGTTCAAAATCGCCTTCTCGGCGTGCCCCGAGGACTGCGCGGCGACGGCCATCCACGACATCGGATTGCTGGGGCGCGTCGTGGAAGAGGAGGGGCGCACGCGCTACGGCTTCCGGGTCGTGGTGGGCGGCGGACTGGGCTCCACGCCGTTCGTCGCGCAGCTTCTGGAAGAGTTCGTTCCGCTGGAAGATCTTCTGCCGACTCTCAAGGGGATCCTCAAGGTCTTCACCGACTACGGCAATCGCCGCAACAAGCAGAAGGCCCGCCTCAAGTTCGTGGTTCACAAGATGGGAATTGCCCGCTTCCGGGAAGAGGTCGTCACGGTGAAGCAGGCCTTGACGGCTTCCGAGCGCGCGGAGGGGCGGCTTCTCGACTATGTCCCTCGGCAATTCGCGGAGCTGGCGGCCGGCCACCTGGTGGGGCGGCCTGAGCTTGCCGAGATCCGCTCGGCCCGGAGGCTTGGCGACGACTCGCAATCCACTCCGGTTTCGGATCGAGGCAGCGACGCCTTCGCGCGCTGGCGATCCTGCAGCGTGCGGGCCCACCAGGACCCCGAGCGCCTGGTGGTCACGGTTCTCTTTCCCCTGGGAGATCTGGACGCCGAGCGCCTGCGCTCTCTCGCCCGGCTGGTGACGGCTTTCAGCGGAGACGAAGCGCGGGTGGCGCGGGACCAGAACCTGGTGCTTGCATCCGTCAGGCGGGAGGAGCTGCCTGCCCTTTACGAAGCCCTTGCTTCTCTCGGCCTGGCGGAGGCGGGCGTGGGGACGGCGCTGGACGTGACGGCCTGCCCCGGGGCCGATACCTGCGCCGTCGGGATCACTTCCTCGAAAGGGCTCACCCGGGCCCTGCGCGACCATCTGGTTCCCCTGTGCGGCAACGGCGGACTGGAAGCGTTCCGCGGGGTGACCATCAAGATCAGCGGCTGCCCCAACTCCTGCGGCCAGCATCACATCGCCAACATCGGACTGCACGGTGTCGTGAAGCAGGTCAACGGAAAAGCGGTTCCGGCCTACCAGCTCCACCTCGGAGGGCGTGTCGAGGGGGGCTCAGCGCGCATCGGAAAGGCCCTGGACAAAATCCCCGCCAGGAACGTCCCTGGAGTCGTCATGGCGCTGCTCTCTCTCTACCGGAGCGAACGGGCTCCGGATGAGTCGTTCCCCCAGCTTGTGGATCGACTCACGCCGGAGCGCATCCAGTCGCTCCTGAAGCCGCTCATCGAGGAGCCGCGGCCCCCGGATGAGCCGGTGGTGGATTGGGGCCAGAGCGATCCCTTCAGCACCGAGGAGATCGGCACCGGTGAGTGCGCCGGGGCCGGGACGGATAAAGCCGTGGATCCCTTCGACAACGTTCAGGCGGAGCTTCTCCAGGCTTCGCTGTTCATGGATCTCGCCCAGTGGGCCGATGCTCTCGCCAATCTGAATCGCAGCCAGTACACCCTGGCGCACGTCCTCCTGGACCGGGTCGGCAAGCACCCCGACTCCGACTACGAGTGCGCCTGCGAGCTGCGCGCCCAGGTCATCGACCGCGGCTATGCCGGGGAGACCTGGAACGAGATCCACCGTGAAATCGACGCGCTGCTGCGCTCGCGCCACCCCGATCCGGCGGCGCTGCGCCGCCTGCACCACCGCTGCCTCGACCTGCTGGAAGAATCCAAGTCAACGCTCGCCCTTTTGGAGCTGAAGCGACAATCCCCTGCGCTCGCAGAGGTTCCAGGGTAAGGGCCAATTCGATCCCGATGGAGGAGACGTGACCTTGCATGAAGCAACGGCAGAGCCGATCCAAGATCTCGAGACCATGACCGCGCCGGAAATCCTCCGCTGGGCGCTGGATCGGTACCACCCTCGGATCGCCTTCGCGTCCAGTTTTGGCCTGGAGGATGTGGTGGTGATCGACATGCTGGTCCGGATCCGTCCGGACGCCCGGATCTTCACCCTCGACACGGGGCGCTTGCACGAGGAGACCTACGAGGTGATGGAGCGGATCCGCGAGCGCTACGGCTGCGCCATCGAGACCTACTTCCCCGATCGCCATGCCGTGGAGCGGCTGGAGCAGGAAAAGGGGTTCTTCTCCTTCAGGCAGAGCGTTGCGAACCGCAAGGAATGTTGCGCCATCCGCAAGGTGGAGCCGCTCAGACGTGCCCTCGCCGGCCTGGAGGCCTGGATCACGGGATTGCGGCGCGACCAGGCGATCACGCGCGGCGCCACTCACAAGCTGGAGTCGGATGAAGCCTTCGGCCTGTTGAAGCTGAACCCCCTTGCCGATTGGAGCCTGGATCGGGTCTGGGACTACGTCCGTGGGTACGATGTCCCCTACAACACGCTGCACGACCGCAACTTCGCCTCCATCGGGTGCTCCCCTTGCACCAGGGGCATCGAGCCCGGCGAGGACATCCGCGCCGGCCGCTGGTGGTGGGAGCTGGCCGATGAGAAGGAGTGCGGACTGCACTCCCTGCATCGAACGGATGGGTGAATCGAGGCCGAGGCGGCCAGCTGCGAGCCACCAGGCTGGTACGGGAACTTTTCCTCTCGGACCATCGTATTCCCTGGTAACTGCGGAGGTGTGCCCATGAGGTCAAGTCCTATCCTGCTCGTCCTGCCCTTTTCGCTACTGAGTCTCGCCACGGCCCCGAAATCAGTCGATATCACCGAAATCGGCAAACAGCCGATCGAAATCCCCTTCCCGTCCGGCGGGTCGCTGCGCATGGATCTCTGCTCTAGCGGAGTCGAGATCCGGGGAGTCGCGCAAGACATCGTCCGGCTCTGTTACAGATCGGAGAAGGACACCAGCGAGGTCAAAGTACAGCTGAAGACCTCGGGGAATAAGGGCACTCTGGAAGTGGAGGACTGTCCGCACGAAAACTTCCGCATCACCATCGAGGTGCCCAGGCTGGCCGATCTTCACGTCCGGATGCTGGCGGGAGAACTTCAAGTTAGAGGGATCACGGGGAACAAGGACCTCGAGCTGAGTTTCGGAGAGCTGGGAGTGGAGGTGGGGCGAAAGGAGGATTACTCCCACGTGGATGCATCCGTGGTGACCGGGGAGGTGGACGGGGCTCCTTTCGACGTGTCCAAGGGAGGGTTTTTCCGCTCCTTCGAGAGGAAAGGCGCCGGAAAGTACCGGCTCCACGCGCACGTCGGGGCCGGAGAGGTCTCACTCAACTAGGCGCGGACCTGGCGCTGGAAATCGTGATAGGCTCTCGGCGTGATCCAGGGAGCCCACGTACTTCTCTATAGCAACGATCCGGAGGCAGATCGGGCGTTCTTCCGCGACATCCTGAGACTCCGCTGGGTGGATGCCGGGGAGGGATGGCTGATCTTCAAGCTGCCGCCCGCCGAGGTGGCGTTTCACCCCTCCGAAGGCGACACCGACCAGGTCCACGCTGAGCATCCCCTGCTCGGCGGCGTGCTCTACCTCATGTGCGACGACCTCAACGAGGCCATCGCCTCGCTCAAAGCCAAAAAGGTGAAATGCTCGCGGGTCATGACCGCGCCCTGGGGAAAGGTGACCACCTTCAAGCTTCCCAGCGGCGGGAAAATCGGTCTTTACCAGCCGCAACACCCGACCGCCATCAACCTGCGCTCAAAGTAACCCCCTTCGTGTCACCTTCCATATGGCCTCCCGCGATGCGAGGGCATTCAATGTCCTAATCCTCCGACCGCCACTCTTGGCTCATCCCTGTCGTACCGCGCTCAACACAGGGGTGGGATCGATGACGGTCAGAGCGGTGGCTTTGCCACCTTGGACGGTGAATCGCAGCTTCACCGACTCGGCGCCCGATGGGTAGAACTCGAAATCGCCGAGGTGAAACAGGAGGCGCCGGGTCCCACCCAGGCGCTCCACGCCCAGCCGGTCGTCCACGAAGGTGACCTCGAACCGATCCCTCGGTCCCTTTCCGAAAGTGTAGTTCCCGCACAACATCTTCACCTCCTCGGCTGAAAGCGGCTTGAGTGCAATCTGGTTCCCGGGTCGCTCGAGCGGCTCCAGAAAGGCTACCACCGCCGCGGCGGGCTCCCCGCCGGCCTTGGCATGAGCGATGAGCGGGATGCCGTGCGGGCCCTTGAACTGTTCTACTCCCGGGTTGGCCGCCACCATCGCCTTCACAATGTCGAGCTGCCCCAGCATCGCTGCCGAGAAGATCGTCGGAGGCGCCCCTTTGGCGAGCAGAAATCGGGCAATCTCCTTGTTCCCCATGTGCGAGGCCGCGCCCAGGGCCGTCTCCCAATCGCCGAATCCCCAGTCCCAGGAGGCCTTGGCGAGCGTCGGGTGCGCTTCCACCAGCTCCATGACCCGCGGGAATTTGGTGTGGGATGCCCCGACCATCTCCCGCACCAGTTCCGGGTCGGTCGTCGGATAGAGATCGTTCGCCACCGGATTTGTGGCCGGCTGCCCTGCTGTCGCTGCGGATGCTGGATCGGGCGCGGTGGCCTTGCCCTGGGCCGGTTCGGGTGAGGCGAAAACGCGCGCCGGCATGGGCAGCAGCAGCGGCGTGAGAAGTGCAGCGCTCGACTTGAGCAACGATCGGCGGTCCAAGGTGTTCATCGGCTCCTCCTGGGGTTTGAGGTGCAATTCAGCCCGTTCGCCTCAGCATACGAGTTTCCTGGTGTAAGTCCGCACAGGATTGCCTCAGGAAGAGATGAGGTCTGGCTGAGGGAGGAACCAGTCTCGCTTCAGCGCTTTAGAAGCCGGCTTGAGGGGAGGCGGGGCTCTCGGAGCGGGTAGGCTCGAGGAGTTTGCTGCTCACGGCGAGAGCCACTGCATCGGCTATTTCCGACTGCAGGGCGAGCCAGTCCGGCGATTCACGATCGAATCGATCC
>JAKEFJ010000037.1 GCA_022616665.1 Acidobacteriota bacterium | reverse complement strand
TTTGCCTTGGTCATCTGAGCCCAGAGGTGGTGGCCGAAGGGAAGCCAGCGGTGGCCCCAGGCCACGAAAAACCGCAGACGGCGGAGTCCCTCTTCGGGAGTGAACCGCTTTTCCAGCTGATCCACGAAGAAGAGCAGCGCGCGTCCATACTCGCGCCCCTCCTCCTCGGGAGTGCGAGGCGCGGACTCTCCCTCGCGCCCTGCGGGGGGAGGGAAGCCCAGCGTCTCGCCGATCTGCCAGAAGATCCAGGGGCGGGCGGTGGCGGCCCGGGCCACCATCACCGCGTCACAGCCTGTGTCCTGGCGCATGGCCAGCACATCTTCGGCGGTTTGCACGTCGCCATTGCCCACCACAGGAATTCGCACCACGTCGCGCGCTTTTCCGATGGCCTCCCAGCTGGCGCGACCGCGTCGCCCCTGGGGCTGAACGCGCGGGTGCAGCGTCACCCAATCGGCCCCGGCGCCCTCCATCGCCTGGATGAAGTCCATCAGATAGGGAAGATTCTCGGTCAATCCGCTGCGCATCTTGACGGAGAGCGGCTGCTTCACGTGCCGGCGCGCCATGGCGACCACCCCGGATGCGTAGCCGATGTCCCCCATCAGAGCGACTCCCCAGTTATGCGACAGGGCCTGCTTCACAGGACAGCCCATGTTGATGTCGATGCCGGCGGGGGAGATGGCCTCGAGCTTTCTCACCGACTCGCTGATGAAGCGCTCTTCGTTGGCCAACAGCTGCGGCACCAGATCGGTCTCGCCCTGCTCCATCACGTAGGTGAGCGGTGTGCTGCCCACGCGCTCCGAAGGGAGCCGCCGGCTGGAGAGCATCTCCGTGAAGAGCAGCGTCGAGCAGCCGGAGGGGAGATAGCTGCGCACCAGCGCCCGAAACGCGACGTGCGAGATCCCGACCATCGGCGCCACCAGAATCGGGAAGTCCACCCGGTGTTCGTTGCGAAAAGTCAGACTCGCCAGTCGAGAATCGGCGAAAGGAGGAGAGACCTGGAGGGTCTCCAAGATGGGTTGAACGGGCTTTGGGGAGACAGCGTTCATGGGAAGAGTATACCGCTGGTCGATTCGATCCCGGTTTCCAGCTCCCGGGCAGAGGGGTGAATCGGGTCTTGGCACCGGCCGAAGTTGACTTCTCGGACCGTGCGGGCTGTGGTAAACTGCCCGCCCCGGAGGGGGACCCCTCCCGGAATCAGCATCAAGAGAGCCAACACCCGGAGAGAACTTCACCATGGATCATGCCGCCACCATGGAACAACCGATGGACCCCGCACAGCCGTCTCCGTTGAGCCCCAACTGGGGCAAGATCATGATGTGGCTCTTCCTGATGAGCGACGCCATGTCGTTCGCGGGGCTGCTGTGCGCCTACGCCGCTGTCAGGATGGGCAGCACGGTCTGGCCGGTTCCGTCGTCGATCCTGGGCGTGCCCCTCACGGCACTGAACACCTTCATCCTGATCTGCTCGTCGGTCACCATGGTGAAGGGGGTGTCCGCGATTCAGAAGGGGGACGTGGCGGGACTGAAGAAATTTCTCGCTCTCACCATGCTGGGTGGCAGCATCTTCCTGGGCATCCAGGCCTACGAGTGGACGCATCTCATCAACGAAGGTTTGACGGTTTCCCGCAGTCTTTTCGGCGCCACCTTCTTCGTCCTGACCGGGTTTCACGGATGCCACGTTCTGAGTGGTGTCATCTACCTGGGCTTCATCCTTTCGGCCGCGGCCCGGGGACGCTACAACGCTCACAACTGGAATCCGGTGGAAATCGTGGGCCTCTACTGGCACTTCGTGGATCTCATCTGGATCCTGGTGTTTACTTTCGTCTATCTGATCTGAGGGGCGAGTGATGGCAGCGGCAGCGCACAAGGAACCGAACTACATGAATGTCTTCTGGGCCCTGCTGGTCCTGACGCTGGCGGAGGTGGGGATCTTCTATCTGGGCCTGCCCAAGGTCGTGATGATCGTCTGTCTGATTGTGATGGCTCTGGTGAAGGCGGGGCTGGTGGCCGCTTATTTCATGCACCTGGCCCTCGAGAAGCGGACCCTGGCCCTCATTGTGGTCTCACCTCTCGTCCTCTCGGCCATCATCATCATCGGATTGACCCCCGATTCGGTATTCAGCTATCCGCGCAAGCCTCCCGAGCACTGGGTGCTGCCTGGCCAGGAAGAGCCTGCCTCGGAGCCGAACGCCGAGCCCTCCGCTCCCAGTCCTGAGCAAGTCGCGCCTCCGGCACAGGCGCCCCCTGTCGATGGCGGTCCCGCGTAATCCGGACGGCAATCTACAATCTGCGGCGGCGACATCTTGTGCTTGACAGGCGGCAAATACCGTCATATTCAAACCCGCAGAAGCCACTTGATTTCATCCAATGTCCGTTTCCTACCCAGGGGAAAGGGAGGAACTACGCCAAGAACCATTCGCCTGCTCATCGCAACCCTTCTGCCGCTCGTATGGCTCGCCGATACATGCAAGGAGAAGGCGCAAACGGCGCCCGCCGCAGGAGGAGTGAGATTTGGCAAAAACATCCAGCTTGGCAGTGATCCCAACCCCCAGCGCCAAGCTGAGACGGCTGCCGCGGTGAATCCGGCAAATCCCTCGAACATTGTGGCGGTGTTCATGGGTCGGGTCGATACAACGGGACCCTCACAATGCTTTTTCGCTTACACCATGAACGGTGGCAACAACTGGAACTTCGGGGGCCGGGTTCCGGTGCAGAAGAGCGGAAACAACTGCTTCGATCCATCGGTCGCCGCTGACGCCCAGGGAAATTTCTATTTCTCGTATGTCGATATCGATTTCACCGCTCCTCCCTTCGGCGAGACCGACGTACTGGTTGCGAAGTCGGTGGACGGGGGAAAGACCTTTCCAAAGTTCTCGGTAGCCGTCAACAACATTCCGACCGATTCCACCTCTCCCAAACCCGATAAGGACTGCATGGCCGTCGACGTGGGCGCCGCGAGTCCCTTCCAGGGATCCATCTACGTCGCTTTTACCGACTTCACCGTCGATGGTGACCACATCGCAGTAGTCGTCTCGCGAGACGCGGGAGCCACCTGGTCCGCGCCGACGCCCGTCGCCGTCGCAGATCGCCACGAGTTGCTCGGTGCTCTGCCAGTGATCGCCGCCAATGGGACGGCCTACATCTTTCATTCGGAATTCCCCGATCTCACCATGGGCGAGCTGGCGATCCGCTTCTCGAAGTCCACTGATGGAGGTGCAAACTGGAGCGTCCCGGCCAGTGTGGCGAGCGACCTCCCCAGCCCCGGCCTTTTCCTTCTCAAGAATGCGGACCCGCAATTTGGGACCTCGGCAATCAGCGGTGTGCAGGCCAATTCCTTCCCGGCGGCGGCGGTCGCGCCGGACGGCTCCCTCTATGCGGCCTGGGTCGATTTCCCGAACGGATCCTGCACCCTGGTTACGACGAACATCTCCGCTTTCGCCTGCGTCAATGCCGACCTGAGGCTCTCCGTTTCCCACGACGAAGGGGCGACCTGGTCGGCTCCGCTGAAGGTCTCGGACGACACGGGAGCATCGGACCAGTTTCTCCCCTGGATGGCCGCCCATCCCGATGGCCGCGTAAGCCTGGTCTGGATGGATCGGCGCCTCGATCCCGGCAACGTGAACTATGATGCCTTCTATTCCAGCACCGTGAGCGGGCTGAGTTTTCTGCCGAACCTTCGGGTCTCCACGACCAGCGAGCAGCTGGGAACGATCGGGTTCGTCGGCGACTACAATGGCGTGGCGGCGTCGGCTACCCGGGTATTCCCCGTCTGGGGAGGCGCTCGATCGGGGAGTGCTGATGTCTTCGTCGCGACGGGTGAATTGCAGTAATTCACGAGAAGGGAGGCGATTCAGCCGGGAGCAGTCGCCCCTGGCCGCCTGCAACCAAGCCGAACGCGGTGATAAAGCCACCGACGACGCCGCGGCGGCACTCATCCAAGATCATTTTAGGCATGTGTCGAAATAGGTGAGACAGTTTCAAGAACCGAATCGCATAGGCCAGGTCTCCGGACCCGACGCCGGCTCTGGAGTGCCGGCTGCCGCAGGCCGTCTCGTCATCAGGGGCATGGGCTGGCCGTGTCGAGAGCGGGAGGTCCGTAGGTTCCCGTGTCACAAGCGCTCTGCGCGCGGACCAGATACCAACATCCGTCGCCGACAACGGCGGGGCAGGCTCCTGCCGCCTCCGAATAGGGCGTGTCAGGAAGATCGTTAGCCACGCAGGCAGCCCCGCCTGGAAAACCGCTCGTGTGGAAATCGAGCGTTCCACGTACAACATCGTAGTTCGTGCCGAACCCTGCGGAGCCGTCCTGACTGTCCCAGGCAATCATGATGTCGCCAGTAGAGGGGGCATCCTGAAGCGCGGACACGCCGGTCACCTCCGAGAGACCCGCTTGAAGCACGAAGTGCGCTGTAAGGGTACCGTTGGGCGCTCCGGGCGTACCGGCGCTCAGCGTGCCTCTCGCGTTTCTCATCGACGGCCATGCCTGCATCGTGCCAGTCTGACCCCCGAGCGGCGTCGGGTCTCCCTGCCGGCTGGCGACCGCGAGGCTGCCGTCCGGGCTGCTGATGACAAGTCTCTCCTCCCCGGAATTGGGATTGAGATCGCACCAGACCAACACACGGCCCTGGTCGTCCAGCGGCTGCAAAGGATTGCGGGACACGGCGAGGCCGTAAACCTGTCCGTCGTCGACCGAATCAAGAAAAGCCAGCGCCTTGCGCCATCCACCTGTAGAGCCTGCAAACCATCCCGAAGAGAACGTGCCCGGTGAGGTTTGGTAATGAGCGAAGAAGGCAATTTCCCCCGAACCATTGATGACAGGAGCAAAGAAGTCGACGTAGGCGCCACCGGCCGGCGTGGGATCGCCCGCCTTGACGGTCCAGTTGTGCACCCCCCCGGTTGAAACGAACAGTCCACGCTCTGCGAGGCCCCCACTCACAATCCCGCGAAAACTGACCTGACCCGAATCGTTGATGTCCGGAACCGGGCCAGTTGGGATGACCGATCCGTCAAGGAAGCCAAAAGCCTCTGAGCCCAGATAAGTGAACACTCCGCCTCCAGGAACTGGGTCCCCGACCGCCGCTATCTTGGTGACCACGCCGTCCCGCCACCGAAAGATGTCGCTCTCGATCATGCCCGGTTTGCTCGCGAGGAACACAATGGTGCCACCGTTGTTTATCGACCCCGGCCCGACAGCTCCGAACGTTCCTCCAACCGGGGATGGGTCGCCCACGGCCGCGATTTTCATGATCTCCTTGGAGGCCGCATGATAGAGAAACAGGCCACGTGGCGCACTGGCATTCTGGACATCGGCGAGGAAGAGCATGTCGCCGCCCGTGTTGATATCCGGGGCGAAGACTGTCCCTCCAAAGAATCCGCTGAAAGTGCCGCCGATGGGCGAGGGATCGCCACAGCCTGTCCCGGGGTCACCGCTTCCGCCCCCACCGCCGCATCCCGTGACGATCGGCGCAAGGCCCAGGTCGTCGACCACGAAAATCCCCTGGTTGCGTTCGATCCCGTCGACCCGCGCCATGAAGGCGATGCGCCCCGAGCTGCTGATGATGGCAGGATTGGCGAAGGCTACCGGATTCAAGGTGCCTCCGGTAACTATCGCTTGACCGTGCCAGGCCCGCGCCCTGAGGTTGCAGATGTTGATGTCCGCGGAGGGGGTTGGCTCCTGAGCTTTTTCTCCCGCCGCGGTCCGATCCGGATGATGAATGACGACATCGTCCCGAATCTTGACGTACGTTTGAGCGACGCTGTCTCCCGCCACCAGGGCGAGCAGAATCAGGATTGGGACAGACCGTAGCTGGTTAGCCATCGTCCCTACCTCCTCTATCGCTCATTAAGACTTCGGTTGGCGCAGCAGTGTCCGGATGAAGGCTCCGCCCATGATGAGCTTATGCCGTCTCCCACAAGATCCGAGCTGCCTTAATGGGACGGCAACGCCCTGAGTTGACTGCCCAATCCATGACGAGGATGACACAATACCCACTATCGAACCCCAGAATCCAGCATATAGTTCCCATCCACCTGCGAAACATGGCATCGTTCTTCAACGGCATGGTGCGCTGGACTCTGACGCTGGCGCCAGACATGCGGAGGCGTTCGAGCAACAGAGCGCGGTGGACCCTGGATGAGATGAGCCGGCACTAGGCCTGCGCGCCGTAGATCCAATACAACATCAGATAGACCACCACCCCGGTCACGGAGACGTACGCCCAGATGGGAAACGTCCAGCGGGCGAGGCGCCGGTGGGCTGGGAAGTTTTCCTTGAAAGCGAGCCGCAGGGTCAGGATGGCCAGAACGGGAACGGTGGCGGCGAGAATGGTGTGGGTGAACAGGATGGAGAAATAGAGCGTGCGAGGCCATCCCACGCCGGGAAACTTCACCGAGCCCACCTGGGCGTGGTAGGTGATGTAGGAGGCAAAAAAAAGCAGGGAGGTGGCGCACGCCGAGAGCATGCAGGCCTTGTGCGCGGCGATGCGTTTCTGCCGGATGAACCGGTAACCGGATATCAGGAAGACGAAGCTGAGCGCATTGAGCGTGGCGTTGACGTGCGGCAGCGCATGGATGGACGTCATCATTATATTTAAGGGTTACCCCCGCTGCCGGCCAGCGCCGCCAGGTCACCGCGCAGCTGTGCCATCTCGTCCATGTCGGTGGATTCGTAGTAGCCGCGGATGCGCCCCTGGGCGTCGAGCAGCACTATCGACACGCTGTGCAGGACCGCGTCAGGAGAAGTGTCCACTGGCACCTTCGAGGCGGAGGCGACCTTGAAGCCATTGCGGGTGAGATCATCCAGACGATCCTTGTCACCGGTCACGAAGAGCCAGCGCGCGGGATCGGCCGAGAAGCCTTTGGCATATTCAGAGAGCGCCTCGGGATTGTCGCGCTCGGGGTCCACAGTAAGGCTGATTAGCTGGACGTTTTTCCAGCGCGGTAGGGCGAAGCTCTGGAGCTTCACCATCTGGGCCGTCACCTGCGGGCACTGCGCGGCGCAGGAAGTGAAGATGAAGTCCACCACGCTCACCTTTCCCAGGAGATCCCCCCGGGTCACGGTCTTGCCGCTGCGCTCGGTGAGGGAAAAATCGGGCAGCGTCCCGAGCACCGGGAGCTTCGCGGCCCTCGCCGAGGCGCTGAACCGGGTCCCCACGTAAGCCGCCACGATCCCGCCGATGACCAGCAACAGCAGGGCCCAGAGCAGCGCGATGGGGAGGCGCTTCTCATCTGAGCTCATCGCCCGTCCTTGCCGCGCCGGCGTGCCAGAAGCGAAGCGACGGTGAAAGCGGCGAGAGCGAAGGCCAGCGTGACGGCCAGCGATGCTCCCAGTGGCGGAAGGTCGGTCGCCTGCTGAATGTCACCGGGATAGAGGATCCGGCGCATCGCCGCCACACTGTAGGTGAGCGGGTTGATTTGCATGAGGAACCCCAGCCACCCTGGCACTCCTTTCGCGGGGAAGAAGGCTCCGGAGAGCAGCCACAAAGGCATCAGGAACAAAGTCATGATCGCGTGGAAACCCTGGGTGGACTCGATCCGCCAGGCGATGCAAAACGACAGCGCCGTCAGGGCGAAGGCCACGAGCATCTGAAGCGCCACCGCTTCGGAGAAGGAAATTGCCGTCAGGTGGATTCCCACCAGCGGGCTCAGGGCCAGAAGGAGTGTCCCCTGCAGCACCGCCAACGTGGTTCCACCCATCACTTTCCCAAGCACCACGGCCGAGCGGGGGACCGGCGCCACGAGTACGCCCTGGAGGAATCCCTCGCGGCGATCCTCGATGACGGAGATGGTGGAAAAGATGGCGGTGAACAGCAGAATCATCACCACGGTGCCGGGAAAGAAGTACTCCAGGTATCCTATTCTCCCGCCACCCACCGGGGCGTGAAACGAAGCCCGCAAGCCCGATCCGAACAGCGCCCAGAACATCAAAGGCTGGACGAAGGCGCCGAACACCCGGCTACCCTGGCGGAAGAAGCGGACCTGCTCCCGCCACCACAGCGTGTAGGACGCGAGGGCCAGGTTCATCGCTTTTCCACCCCTGCGGAGGCGCGCTCCCCACCCGCGGCATCCTCGTCCCAGAACCGGTGACCGGTGAGCTGGATGAAGACATCCTCCAGCGTGGGCCGGCCCACCGTCACTGCGGAAATCTGCCCGGAGAACGACTCGATCAAGGTCGGGACGAATCGATGCGCTTCGGGCCGCTCCAGCCGGATTGAGCCATCCATCACCTGCACCTCGGCTCCGAGCTTCTCCCGGATGGCCGCGGCCAACTGCTCCGGGGCGGGGCTCTCGATGGAAAGCACGTCGCCTCCTATCCTCGCCTTGAGGGCCTCCGGGGAATCCAGCGCCACCATCTCGCCCCGGCTCAGGATGCCGATCCGGTCGCAGCGCTCGGCCTCTTCCAGAAGGTGGGTGGTCATCAGCACGGTCACCGAGTCCTGCTTCCGCAGCGCTTGGAGATATTCCCACAAATCATGGCGCGCTCCGGGATCCAGACCCGTGGCCGGCTCATCCATGAGGAGCAGCGAGGGTCGGTGCAGCAACCCCTTGGCCAGCTCCACCCTCCGGCAAAGCCCTCCCGAAAGGGTCCCCACCCGGTCGCTCGCCCGATCGCTCAACCGAAACCGCTCCAGCATCTCATGGATTCGGCCCCGCAGAGCGCTTCCCGACAGGCCGTAGAGATGCCCCTGATGCATCAGGTTTTCCCGCACCGTCAGCTTCTTGTCCAGGCTGAAGGCCTGGAACACCACGCCGATTGCCTTGCGGATGGCGTGAAGGGTTCCCTGCGATGGCGCCTGATCCAGAACCGATCCGAGAACGACAGCCCGCCCGGAGGTGGGGATCATCAAGGTCGAGAGGATCCGGAAAAGAGTGGTCTTTCCCCCGCCGTTCGGCCCGAGCAGCCCGAAAATCTCCCCCCGTCCCACGGCGAAGGAGACTCCCTTGAGGGCTTCCCGCTCCCCGTAGCGGTGCCGGAGGTCCTGGACCTCCACGGCAAGATCTGTCGCAGACATGAATCTCCCTTTTGGAGGGGGGATGATACATCGGCCTCGCCCGCAGAGCCATCCGCATGCTTGGAGCTATACCTGTTCGAGCCACGCCGGCTTCTCCACTCCTCCCAATTCCCGTCTACTTCGATCCCAGCGCATGGTCCACTCTCCTGGCCCAGGAAAGGACCTGCACCGGCCGATGCCTATTTGCGGCTGAGCCCGGAAGTCCTTTGCCCGTCTTGACAAGCGCGCGTGCGAACGGTATAAGAACGCGTTCATTTCCAGGGCGGGGGACCCATGTTCGTCTGGCTTCCGGAAGTTGCCTCCACGTACGGTCCGAGAATCGACCACCTCTTCTATGTCATTCTTTATCTGACCGGCGGCAGCTTCATCCTGACCGAAGCCTTGCTGTTCTATTTCGCCTTCAAGTATCGGCACCGCGAGGGGCGCCGTAGCTTATACACCCACGGCAATTCAACCGTGGAAGTGGTCTGGACGGTGGTGCCGGCGGTGGTGCTGGTGGTGCTGACCTTCATGAGCAAGACGGTATGGGACGAGGTGCGCCACACCTGGCCCGACAGCGACGTGAGCGTCCTGGTCACCGCCAGCCAGTTCACCTGGGAGGTGCGCTATCCGGGCACCGACGGGAAGTTCGAAACGGACGACGACGTGGTCCTGACCAACGAGATGCACGTGCCCGTGGGCAAGCCGATCCACATCCAGCTGCGCTCCAAGGACGTCCTCCACAGCTTCTTCCTTCCCAACATGCGATTAAAGCAGGACGCCGTCCCCGGGCTGACGATTCCGATCTGGTTCGAGGCGACCAAGACCGGGGATTTCGAGATCGCATGCGCCGAGCTGTGCGGCTTCGGCCACTACACCATGCACGGAGCGCTCACGGTGCATCCCGCCGAGGAGTACAAAACCTGGCTGGAAGAGGCGCAGAAGAGCGCCATTCCCTCCGAGCAGGCCGCCCCCTCCGACGGCCCCGCCTGAGGCAGGAGCCTAAGATTCCGTGATTGGGAGATTCGCATAGATGAGTCATTTGCCGAGCAGCGCCGGGCACGACCACGGCCCCACCAGCTTCTGGACGAAGTACATCTTTTCCCAGGACCATAAGATCATCGGCATCCAGTTCATGTTCGTGAGCTTCTTGTTCATGATCCTGGGCGGCTTAATGGCCATGTTGATTCGCTGGCAGCTGGCCTATCCCGACGCGGCGTTCCCGCTGGCCTGGATGGTCCCCAGCGGCGTCCTGGACGAGGGGCACATCACGCCGCCCGTCTACAACCAGCTGTTCACCATGCACGGGACGATCATGATCTTTTTCGTGATCATCCCGATGCTCACCGGCGCCTTCGGCAATTTCCTGATCCCGCTGATGATTGGCGCGCGGGACATGGCGTTCCCCAAGCTGAACATGCTTTCGTACTGGGTCCTGGTTCCCGCGGCCATCGTCATCAGCGCCAGCTTCTTCGTGCCCCTGGG
>JAKEFJ010000036.1 GCA_022616665.1 Acidobacteriota bacterium | reverse complement strand
GAGCGGATGGGGCGAGATTTCACCGGAAGGACCCCGTTACGTCAGCTGGTTCAACGGCGCAGCGCAATTGAAGGACGGGACCCACGTGATCACCATCGTGGCATTGACCCCCAAACCCTCCCCGTCGGCGCTGGAGCGATTCCGACGCTACCTGGATGCAAAGCGATGAGCGCGCCGCTCCGCTTCGACGTGGCGGTGGTGGGGGGAGGCCCGGCGGGTCACCACGCGGCCATCCAGGCTGCCAAGCTCGGCAAGAAGGTCGCGCTGGTGGATGCCCGCCCCGATGTGGGAGGGGCGTGCGTCCACACCGGAACCATTCCCAGCAAGACCTTGCGGGAGGCCGTTCTTTATCTCACGGGATTCCGGCAGCGCGGCATTTACGGTGTCACTTATGCCGTTAAACCGAACATCGTGCCGGCCGATCTGACCCTGCGTATCCAGCACGTGGTGAAGCACGAAGCGGAAGTTTTCCACCACCAGCTGCAGCGCAATCGGGTCGAGCTGATCCGGGGCCTGGGTTCCTTCCTGGATCCCCACTGCCTGCAGGCGGCGGGGGACGGAGCCGAAGCGCGGGTCGAGGCCGAGATCTTCGTCCTTGCCTGCGGCACATCGCCCGCTCGCTCCGACAAGTTCCCGGTGGATGGAAAGGCGATCCTGGACAGCGACACTCTCCCGTGCATCTCCCACATTCCCAGGACCATGACGGTGGTGGGCGCCGGCGTCATCGGCGTTGAGTACGCCTGCATGATGGCGGCTCTCGGGGTCAAGGTGACGCTGGTGGAGCAGCAGCAGCGAATCCTGGAGTTCGCCGACGGGGAGATCGTGGATGCCCTTTGTTATCACATGCGGGAAATGGGAGTGGTGTTCCGCTTGGGAGAGGAAGTGGAGCAGGTTGGGCGGCGAGACGACGGAAGCGTGGTGGCCACCTTGAAGAGCCGCAAGGAATTCGTCTCCGAATCGGTGCTCTATGCCGTCGGACGGCAGGGGAACACCGCGGGTCTGAATCTGTCGGCGGCGGGGCTTGCCGCGGACGACCGAGGGCGGATTGCAGTGGACGAATGCTTCCGCACGAACGTCCCGCACATTTACGCCGCCGGGGACATCATCGGATTTCCGAGTCTGGCCTCAGCCTCCATGGAGCAGGGGCGAGCCGCCGCCTGCCACGCCCTGGGAATCCCAGTCCAGCGCATGGCCGACCTGCTCCCTTACGGGATATACACCATCCCGGAGATATCCTTCGTGGGGAAAAACGAGGCCGAGCTCACGGCCGCCGGCATCCCTTACGAGGTGGGGGTTGCCCGTTACCGGGAGATTGCGCGAGGACAGATCCTGGGGGACGACAAGGGGCTGCTGAAGCTCCTTTTTCACGCACAGAGCGGCAAGCTCCTGGGCGTGCACATCATCGGAGAAGGGGCCACCGAAATCGTCCATATCGGCCAAGCGGTGATGGGCCACCAGGGAACCTTGGATTTCTTCGTCAACAATGCCTTCAATTATCCAACCCTCGCTGAAGCCTACAAGGTCGCCGCCCTGGACGTGGCCAACCGCAAAGTCTGATTCCTAGACGGGTCGGAATCGACGAGCCCGCTCAGCGGCGCGCAGCCGCGGCGGCCCGCATGATGGGACGGCCGGATGAGCGTCGCGCCACTTCCGTGAATCCCGCCTGCAGGAAGGCCGACCAGGTTCCCGTCCAGAGAAATGCCGCCGGCACGCGCTCACCGTACGGAATGGTCGGGTATCCCTCGACCATCTGCGCCCCCCTTGCCGCAGCGAACAGGACGGCGGCACGCAGCAGCTCCGTGGACACTCCTTGCCCGCGGTAAGCTCGCAGGACGAACAGACACGAGATGGACCAGACCGGGAGCGCGTCTACCTCCTGCAACACCCGGGAGCGTCCCAGAAAAGAGTAGTCCGAACGAGGCGCCACGGCGCACCAGCCGATGGCCTGCCGGCCGGCATACGCCAAGATGCCCGGGGCTTGTTTGGATTTCACCAGCTTCATGAGGGCCCGTCGATTTTTCTCCCCCTTGCCCGCTTGATATTGGGCTCGCGGCAGCCGCCAGGCCATGCACCAGCACCCGCCGCAGGCTCCCCGTTCGCCGAAGAGCGCTTCCAGATCCGCCCATCGCTCCTTGGTGGCAGGAAGAAACCTGAGCCGGAGCGACTTGGCGGAGGCCGATTTTTTCTTCATGGTCGGGGCCCCTGCTTGAGAGCCCATTCGACCTGGCTCAGAATGCCGCGCAGGATTCTGATGTCGCGCTCTTCGAGACCGGCCCTGCCGAACAGTCGTCGCAGGGAGGACATGATCCGTCCGGGGTTGTTTTCGTGGAGGAAGCCCACGGAGAGGAGCAGACTCTCCAGGTGGGAGAAGAACTCTTCACGCTCTTTCATCGTCGCCAGCTCGAGGCGGGAATTCCCCGCGGCATTATCCGGCGAGGCCCGAAAGAGCTCGTAACAGACCAGCAGCACTGCCTGGGCCAGATTGAAGGAGCCGTAGTCCGGGTGCGCAGGCAGCGTGAGAAGGACATCGCATCGATCCGTGGCTTCCCGCGTCAGGCCGTCCTTTTCCGCTCCGAACAGGATGGAAACTTCCTGCCCTTCAGCCCGGGGCAGGACTTCCCGAATCCATGCCGCGGGAGTCAGAAGCGGATGCCGGTCCTGCCCTCCCCGCCGGGTGGCTCCCACGACCATCCGCGATCCCTGGATCGCCTCAGCCAGCTGGTTGTGGACTTCCGCCGCCTGGACGAGGGGGAAGGCCTCCATGGCCGGACGGCAGGCTGCGACGGAAAGGTGGTCCACGGGACGCACGAGAACCAGATGGAAAATCCCACAGTTCTTCATGGCGCGCGCCGCCATGCCGATGTTTTCCGGAACCCGGGGCTCCACCAGGACGATGCGGATGCGGGAAAGATCCAATCCCATGGGAGGGCTTACCGGGATGGATTCGCCACAGGGAGGAGCGTGGCGCAGCAGGGTTGATGGCGTTGGTGTCGCGCTTGGGCGGCTTCCCGGTCCCGGGTGGCGTAGCAGTAGATGCATCCGTGCAGGCAGGTGTCGTACGCTCCGATGTCGAAAGCACGGCTGCATCCGCATTGCTCGCGCGTGGGCGCCGTGGCGGCTTCGAAGGTCAGGTCGGGCCAGACTCCCAGCACCTGCTCCCGATCCACGCATCGCGCCTTTTCGACTCTATTTCCCAGCAGCTCGTCATTGCAGCAGGCCCGCACCGCGATTCCGTGCCGCGCCCCGATTTCCGCCAGTCCGGCGGCCAATTTGCGGCGTTCCGCTTCGCTGGGATCTGGAAGGGGCAGGCCCCGCTTGGTGAAATTCCTTCGAACCTTGCCGTAGATCTGCACGAAGCTCACGCTGCACTGGCGCGTGGCGCCCTCCAGATCGCGGCAGAGCGCCTCGAACTGGCTCCGGTGAAAATCTGGGTCGCTTTCTCGGGAGACGAGAATCGGATCGTAGCGCCACAATACTCTTCGGGGCCCGATGCGCTCCGCCAGGGCGCGCATCTGCCTGACCGCCGCGCGCACCGAGGGCACGTGCGTTTCGTAGATTCGCGGCAATGCCGTCAGGGTGAAGTGGATGAGGTAACGATGACCTCTCGCTTCCAGCTCGTCCAGGTGCCGGAGCATGGGTGAGAAGTTTCGCGTCCAGAAGACGATGGCCGCCACGTCCTGCGCCGCCAGCGAAACGGTGGAGACGGCGCCGTTGAACGGATTGACCCAGGAGGCCGATCCCTTTCGGATGCGCTCCATGAACCACTCGGAGTAGAAAGCGGGGAGGTCCGTGCGCCGGCTGGCGGAGATCAGATGCACCCCTCACTCCTGCCAGGCGCTGGATCCGTAGTAACATTCGGCGGAAAGCCCGGTGGCCCGCCTCACCTCCGCGGCGATGGCGTCCACCTGAGAATTCGACAGCGGGGTCACGGAGCTCACGGCGGGGCGCCGGGCCACCGTGTAAACTTGCACCAGCTTGATTCGCCCTCCCCCTTGCACGATCTCGTTCAGCCGCCGGCAGTAGGCGTCGATCTCCTCAGCGGAAGGGCCGGCTCCCTCGTAAGCCAGGAAGAGGCTTTGGATGACCACCGAACGGAGCCGGGACGCCTCCAGGATGTTGGTGAGTATTTTTGCGAATCGGGTGCCCCCGGGAACACAGACCTTTTCGTAATACTCCTCGGTGCCAGCGTCGAGCTTCGCCCAGATCTCGCCGCCACTGCGGTCCAGGATGTCGAGGGCTTCCTGCACGGCAGGGCGGTCCAGCAGGGTACCGTTGGTGAGAAGGGCGATCTTGAGCCCGCCCAGTTCGAGGCGCTGCTTGAGCGCCGCCACGGAGGCCAGTATCTCCCTGAAGCGCGGATAGCTCGTGGGCTCCCCGTCTCCGGCAAAGCTGATGTCGGAAAGTCTTCGCAGCGCTTCAGGCACGGCGGCGAACCGGGGCTCCCGATACAGGCTTCCTTCCTTCGCCCGGGTGAGAACCGATTCCAGCTCACCGAGAAGCTCACTCTCGTCAACGTCCTGGAATTCCGGCGGCGTGGTTCTATCCACCTGGCAGTAGATGCAGTCGAAATTGCATATCTTGTCGGGATTGAGGTTGATGCCCACGGAAATTCCCTTGGCCCGCCGGGAAAGCACCGCGTAGACGTAGCGGTTCTCACCCAGGGTTCTCGGGTGCCTGCTGACGCTGAGTCCTTTGTCCGCCATCGTCAAACTATAGCACCAAAGCCAATGGGGTCGTCCTCCCCAGCGGCAAGACTCAAGACCCGGTTCGACAAGGTCTCCGGCTCCCGATAAACTCTTCCGCCGTGGGCGACTTCCCTATTTTCTTCACCGGTGTGACCGGTTTCATCGGCAAGCGACTCCTGCCCCTCCTTCTGGCGGAGGGACGGCGGATTCACGTCATCGTCCGGGATCCCGCCCGCCTGCGGATGCCGGAAGGAGCGCCTCTGCGCATCTTCAGCGGAGACATCAGCGATCCCGGCGTGGTGCGCCGAGCCATGGAGGGATGCGAAGAGGGATATCACTTGGCCGCGTTGGTACAGCACCGCATGGATCCGGCCGAATACGAGCGGAGCAACATTCTGGGGACCCGCAATGTCCTCTCCGCGGCGAAGGAGCTGGGCCTGAGGCGGCTCGTCTATTCCTCTTCCATCATCGTGTATGCCAACGACCCTTCCCCCATGAAAAACGAGACGTCGCGCATTAGCGGCGACTCGTTCTTGGGGGATTACCATCGAACCAAGTATTACGCTCACCTGGAAGCCAGCCGGTATCACGCGGAAGGGCTGCCCGTCATTCTCGTGATGCCCGCCTCGGTGTTTGGGCCTGATGACCACTCGGACGCCAACCGAGTCTTTACCTGGTGCCGCCGATTCAAGCGTGGGTGGGTGCCCCACTGGCTCCCGGATGGCGGGAAGCTCGTGCTCAACGTTGTCTACGGGGAGGATGTCGCCCGGGGGATTCTCTTGGCCATGCGAAGGGGTGAACCCGGGGAGGGGTACCTGCTGGGAGGTGCCAACATCTCGATCCGAGAACTGATGGAGAGAATCGGGCAACTGGCCGGGGACACCCGGCCCTTCCGAGGATTCCCCGTGGCCCCACTCGAGCCGCTGGCAAGCCTCTCCGAGGGAATAGCCAGACTAACCGGCACCAGGCCGCTATTGAGACGCGGCCTGGTCCGTTCCATGAGAACCGCCTGGGCCTTCTCCTCGGAGAAGGCCCGGCGGGAACTGGGATACACCGTCACTCCTCTCGAGGATGCCTTGCGGGCCACCTTCGAGAGCGCCTGAGCTCCTACCCCTTCACAGGCTCTTCTTGACCAGCGTCTCCAGCTCGGAGAACTGCTGCTGGGTATCCCCCGAAAGCACGGCGCTGAACTTCACCGTATTCGAGCTGTCCCCGAACATCACCGTCCGGCTCTGCGTGACTTTGTAATAGGTCTCGAAGATCTGGTAGCCCGGATTGGGCTTCCCCTGGGCCTTATAGACTTCATCGGCATTCTCGGCGATGACCAGGGGGAAGGTAAGGTGGTTCCCCTCCTTGATCTGCTTCAGCTTGGCCAGAGCTGCCTGGGGGTCCGCCTCGGGAGCGGCCTTCCCATCCGTAATGGTTGCCGCCAGGCCGAATACGGCCAGCCCTTTGCCGTCGTTGGAGTATTTTTCGTGGAGGAGCTGGATCGCCTTCAAGTCCTGGATCCAGGCGGGGTCGTTAAGATCTCCCACCGAGATGAGCTTGGGTCGCTTCCCATATTTACAGACCTGGCAATAGGGATCACCACCTTCACAGTTCTTAACCAGAAAGGCTTCGATCTTGGCGCCTACAGCCAGCCCCGACGAGCTGGTCGCGAATGCGGCCACGGTGAGTAAGCCCATGACCAGGGTGGCGATCAGGGTACGCCTCATGTTGCCTCCTCAAAATGAATGGGGGTTGAGAACAGTCGCGCGGAGCGTGCGCCCACGCTGCGACGCAAGAAGAATAGCCGATGTGCAAAAGGATTCAAGGCGACGCGGCGTTTCTCCGGGCTGACCTCACCAACCGATCCTTGGTGTGGACGGAGAAGATCGCCGCGCCACCATTCAAAACCGCACCCGCGAAAGCCTCTTCATTATAGGGCCTTTTAGCCCTATGGGGGTACGGGCCTCATAGCCTTTCCCGCCTTCAAGATACCAGGCTAACCACCTGAAAAAACCACCACTACATCTAGGTGAACTTGGCAGCGACCGGGGGTATTCCTTGCGATTTCTTCCAGCATGCCTTGGGACTCTTCCCTCCCGGCGCCAAGAAAAAAGGAGGCGTGGGGCTTGACGAGCCTTCCGCGTGCCACGAATCGGATCGGCTAAGAAGGGGTGCCTAGGGGCCTGGTCTCTCCTTGAAGAAAAACCCCCGCCGCGATGTTCCGCGGCGGGGGTGCGGAGGAAGGAGGAAGGAAAGTAGCTAGGGTGTCGTGTCGCCTCTCCTCAGGTTCTGGACATTGGCGGGAGGCGTCACGTCTGCCGGCGTGGCGGTGACGAAGGTGAAGTCCGCCGACTGTGTCACGTTGCCGCCGCGGTCAACCGAAATCACGCGGTAGTGATAAGTGGTGGCCGGAAGCAGGCCGGTCAACGACGCAGTGTGGCTCAGCGTCAGCGCGGGATTCACCGTCGTGGTGGAGCCGTAGGCGGTGCTAGTCCCGAATTCCACCTGGCTGTCCGCCGGCTCGTTCGTGGTCCACGCGATGTTGGCGCTCGTGGTTGTGACGCCGCTGGAGGCCACCGCCGATACGATCGCCGGAGTGCCGTCGGTGGGCGTCGCCGTCGGGACGAAGTTCGGATCGTCGGTCAGGATGATCCGGTCGCCCCGGGTCTGCTCGTCACGGTGACCCAGCACGAGGCTGTGCAGACCGGCGGTCAGGGTCCAGGAAGCTCCCTCAGTCCAGACCCAGGCCCCCAGGTTGCCGGCGGTCAGGGCGGTCTTGGTCCCGCCGTCCAGGCTCTGCCAGAAGCTGTCATTGTTCGCGGTGGCGGCATACATGCGCACCCACAGCGTGTAGGAGCCCGCATTGGCGGTGGTCAGGCTGCAGGTGGCCTTGGCCGTCGGATTCCCATTGGTGTTCGTCCCGGTGCCTGCGGGCGTCCACATATAGTTTCCGTTGAACGCCAGCGGCGTGTCGAAGTCGTTGTGGGACACCATGGGCACCGTCAGAGTGCAGGATTCCGCCTCCAAGGTCAGGTATTCAAAGGTTCGGGTCGTGAAGGTACCATTGGGCGTGGAGGTGGCGGTGTTCCCTGCCGCGTCGTCGCTGATTACGTGGTACTCGTAGACGGTTGCCGCGGTCAGGCCCGAGAGGGTCATGCTGTGGGAAGTGACCATGCTCGCGTTGATGGTCGTGGCCGAATAAGTGCTGGTGCCCTGCACACGGTACTCCACCTGGCTGTTGGAAGCCTCATTGGTGGTCCAGGTGATGGTGGCCCCGGTGGTGGTGATGCCGGAGCTCGCGACAGCGCTGATATTGGGTGGTGTCGTATCGGCCAGGGCTACCGTGAACAGAGCTGTCCCCGTGCCCGCCGACTGGTCGGTGTTCCGGACGGTGATGTCCCGGGTGCCAGTGGCGGCCGTGCTGGCAATGCTCACATTGGCGGTCAGCGCGGAGCAGCTGCCCACCGAGACGCTGTTGACCGTGATTCCGGTTCCGGAGAAGGTGACGGTTGCGCCGGTGCGGAAGTTCGTCCCGGTGAGCGTCAGGTTCAGGTTGGAGCTGTTCTGGGTGGCGGAAGTGGGGTTCACGGTGGTGACCGTGGGCTTGGCCATGCCGCTGAGCTCATTGGAATAAGCGGTGCTAAGGTTTCCAGCGGTGTCGTAAGCCTTCACGGCGAAATAGTAAATGGTGCAGTCGGTGAGGCTGTTGATGGTGTAAGTCGTGACGTTACCTGCATCCACATTATTGGGATAAGTCCCGGAGACAGTCCCGTAATAAATTCTGTAGCCCGCCCGATCAGCGTCGGGAACGGGGTCCCAATTGAGAGTCACGCTTCCCGCCAAGACCGGCGACGCGGCAAGGATCAAGACGCCAGCCAGCACCACCATCGCCATTGAAAGCTTTTGTTTGAGGGATCGGCTCATCATCTCCACCATAGAATGATCGACCGGGACAAAGATGCCGCACCTGGGCCACAGCAAGGACGGTGCCATGGGACCCGTCAAGACGGTCAAAGCTCGCTAACTTGTTGATTTGGCGGACATAGAGCTCAGGGGCAGATTTTGGGAATTTGAAAAATCGCCGGATCGAAGCCCTCTGGATAACAGAACCGTAGCGGACAATTACGGGGTTGGCTGAAAAAAGGGCCGCCGGGCGCGGGTCGCGGCCGGGGGGATTAGGCGGAATTCAGGAACACAGGCGGACCGGGCCATTCGAGGACCCGGTCCGCAAACGCAGCACGTTAAGAAAACTACGGATTGGCTTTGGCGGGGCCGGACGAGGTGCTTGGGGGTGCACCGAACATCCATCCGGCCAGCACTTCTGCATCCTGGATGTCGCCGACCCCGATGTTCAGCTCCAGGAAGAACGCCTTATTCCCCTGCAGGGGCCATTCCACACCCCCGACCGCCTTCGCCGCGATTTCGAAATCGCTCTCGCTTTCCCCAATGTCCGGATCGTGATCGACCCAGCCGACCGTGATGCCCCCGCCGGCGTAGGGGACGATGTTCGCGTCGACCTTGAACCGGTAATGAACCGGGGCGGTCACCGTGATGATGGTGAAGTCATCCCCGATGCCGACTTCGAAATTGGGCTGAAACCTCAGGCGGGGAACGAAATCTCCGAAATTGAACTGCATGCCGCCGACGACCTGGTCGGGATCGCTCGCAACGCCGACGCGGGGCCCAAGTCCGTAATAACCCATCTGTTGGGCGGAGGCAGGCACGGCCAGCGCGAGCAGTGCTAGGCCGATGAGTACGCGACGAACTTTCATCAAGTTATCCTCCGTCGGGCAGTGTCGTTGGTGACCGGGCGCATCACTCTAGCCCAAGGCTTCCGCAGGGTCAACGCTCCGGGAAAAAACAGCCCGGCCACCGGGCCGGGCTGCGGCATGGAGCGTCTCTGAATTCAAATGTTCAATGAGTCGAAATTCTTCTGGACCGTGTCCCAATCCAGGTTTTTCAGGAATGCATCGATGTAGCCGCCTCGGTTTACTGCATAGTCGATGAAGTAGGCGTGCTCGTAGGTATCCAGCGCCAGGATAGGGGTGGCATTCCAGACCGGGAAGGTGTTCTGGGCGTCGCCGATGTAATTGAAGAACCGCTTCCAGTCCCGATCATAGGCCAACCATGCCCATCCCCTGGCCGCGATGCCACTGGCTTTCAAATCGGCCGCCCACTGGTCGAAGGACCCGAAGTCGCGCTCGATGGCCTGCAAGAGCTTGCCCGTGGGCTTCCCGCCCTTGCCGCCCAGGTGCTCGAAATAGATCTCGTGATTCTTGACTCCTCCTATTGCGAAGGTCAGATCGACCTTCAGCGCCCGCAGGTCGCTGTAAACCTGGTTGGCTGTCTTAAGATCCACCGACCCGAGCTTTTCCACGATTTCGTTGGTCTTGTTCACGTAGCCCTGGTACAGCTTGTAGTGCTCTTCCATGGTCTTCTTGGAGATGCCGTCCATGGATAGGGTGGAGGGTTTGAGAGGTTTTGCGGTCAGCTTTTCCCACATGGCTTCACTCCTTCATCAAGGCCGGGTGACTCGTCCCTGGCCGATGTAATGGCCAGCAAGGTACCAATGACAATGAGTACGATCCGGCGGGAACTATACCACAGGGTCCCGGTCGCGGGCACACGAGCCGGCCGTTGACGCTCGACTCCTGATCCGTTACGCTCACCCCATGGATGAGCGGGAGTTTTACACTGAGCGGACGGAGGCCAAGGCAGCGGAGCTGCACTGCCCGTTTTGCCGGCGGGCCTTCACCTACCAGATTCGCTGGGTGGTTCGCACCAAGAAAGCAGCCCTTCCGCCCAGGGCGGGCAACGAGGACAAGGCCCGCTTCGCCAAGGCCCGCTCCTACATGGTCAGAGCCGATGACACGGTGAATTGTCAGGAGCCCCGCTGCCGAAAGCGCTTTGATGTCTCCACCCTTCAGTCTGTAGTCCTGCTCTAGACACCTCGCTACTTACCCTTCAACAGAACAGAATTTCAGCCCCGGGAGTCCGGAGGCTCGGCCCTAAAGGCGGTCCGAACAGCCGGGTTTCTCACGAAACGGATAATCAGGATGCAGGCAAGGACCTGGAGCAGGCTCAGGATGAGCGAAGTAATGGGGCTTGAGATCCAGCTGCCCGCCGGCATGTCGGCTTGCTGCTTCCCGACGGTCAGAGTCACCCATTCCAGCAGGAGTGTCGCCCCGAGGGTCACCCAGGCAAGGATTTCCAGGGCGGGGCGAGCGGCGGGGCGCATCCTCAGGAACTGCACGCCGATCACGAGGCTCGCGAGGCCGAAGATGATGAATACCGCCGCCACTGCTTCAAAATGATCGAGAAGCGCGCGGGAGAGGGGATCCAAAGCGGCGCCGGCCTGGGCGAAGATATCGCTCCCCTGCTGCGAGAGCGCTCTCGCCAGCACCCCTACCAAAGCAAAGACGGCCCCGAAAATCACTGTGAGACCTCCGGCAATGGCGCACAACCATCCGGTCAGGGCTACCCCTTCCGGCTTCGTGGATCGTCCCACCGTCACTCCCTGGGAAACTGCCTGCGGTTCCCGGCCAGTCTTCCGAAGATGCTGTCAGGCGCGCTCCATCCTAGCAAATCGGAGCAGCCCAACGGCCGCGAAGAATGATCCGAACGCCAGCAGCACGGCACAGGGAAGTATCATTTCCGCCAGGGAAAAATCCCTCCAGATGGCCCCCTCCAGAGCCAGGATGGACCACTTGACCGGGCTGATATCGCTCAGAGTCCTCATCCATGCCGGCATGACGAACAGGGGGACCATTCCGCCACCCAGCATGGAGAAGATCATCAGGATTCCCCAGCCCGCCCCAGAGACCGCTTGATCACTCTTCCCCAAGACCGAGACGAAGACCATGATCCCCACGAAGCAGGCGGCGCTGCAAGGAATGGCGAGGGTGAGCAGCACGGGATGGTCCAATCGAACGCCACAAGCCAGCCTGCCAAGTATCAGCAAGAACAGGATCCCTGTGATGGCGGCCAGGAAACAAGCCAGCCCCTTCCCATGCAGAATTTGACCACGGCTCAAAGGGGCGGCCCGCAGGCGCAGGAAGGTCCCCCACATTCGCTCCCTCACCAGCGCCAGGGCGAACGAAGTGGAACAGGCGATCAGTGCCCACAGGATTGCCTGCGGGAAGGAGATTTCGTAGGCGCTTCGGGGTGCCGCTCGTTTTTCTGTCATCGGGATCATCTGAAATTTCAGCGGCTCCAGGTGGGGACCCTTCTCCCGGTAGGCCTTCGGGTTCACCTCACCCAGGAAGCTGTCCAACCCCTGCAGAAAACTCACCAGCACCTTTTGCTGGGTCTCGGACAACCCCGCCTTGCCGCCGCCAATCTCCGCCAGGGAGTCGGCGACCTGCGGACGGAGTTTCGCGGGATCCATGAATTGATCGCGAAGGCCCTCGAAGGAGGCCTGAATCAGAAGCCCTTGGAGAAATCCCCCTTCCGCCTTGCGGGTGGGGTCGATACCCAGCTCCAGCGTGGCAGGGCTTCTTCCGAACAGCGGCATCGACTCCCCGAATCCTGCCGGGATCACCAGATAGGCGGAGCGGTTTCCCAACCGGACGCTCTCGTGGGCCTGCGCACGGTCCAGATTCACCACGCTCAGAGCATCGGATTTCCGCAGCCTTTCGACGAATGCCTGGGAAGCCTCGGAACCGTCCTCGTCTACCACCGCCAAGGAGAGTTTTCTCGCAGCGCCGCTTTGACTGCCGCCGAAAATAGCACCGAAGAACAAAGCCATGACCACGGGAAAGATGAATATCCAGAAGGTTCCCATTCGGTTTCGGATCAATTGCTTCAGATCTTTGAGAGCCAGAATCAGGACCACGCTCATTCGTCCCTCAACTTTCTGCCGGTCAGGCTCAGGAACACACTTTCGAGATCCGGCCGGTCCACCCGCACCCGGCGAAAAACCACACCCTGCTGGGCGATGCGTGCCAGATCTTCGAAGGGGCGCTCGGTCGACAGGCGCCAGGCGGTTCCATCGAGGTCGCCGGGGAGACCGTGTGGGTTCCCGGGAGGCTTCGCCAGGTCCGCCTCGATCACCGATCCACCTCCGTGCGTCTCAATCAGGCGGTCCACCCCATCCAGGGCCAGGATCCTCCCCCCATCCATGATGGCCACGCGATCGCACAGCCGTTGCGCCTCCTCCATGTAGTGGGTTGTGTAGAGGAGGGTCTTCCCTTGCTGCTTCAGTCCCTCGATGCTTTCGAAGATGTGATGGCGTGACTGAGGATCCACTCCCGCGGTGGGCTCGTCCAGCAGCAGCAGGGGAGGATCGTGGACCAGCGCGCAGGCCAGGTTCAGCCTTCGCTGCATCCCACCCGAGTAGGTCTCCACTCTATCTTTCCGGCGCTCCTGCAGCTCGGCCAGTTCCAGAACAGCTTCCACCCTCGCCTTCAGTCGCGCTCCCCTCAAGCCGTAGAGCTGCCCGAAGAACCGACAATTCTCTTCGGCGGTGAGATCGGGGTAGAGGGACAGGTTCTGAGGAGCCAAACCCAGACTCTTCCTCAGGTCGCCATCGGACCCCGAGAGAGCGATATGCCCGGCATCCGGCCTCAGAAGCCCCGCCAGCAGATGCAGCGTGGAGCTTTTCCCCGCGCCGTTGGGACCCAAGAGCCCAAATGTCTCACCGCGGCAAACCTCGAAGGACACGCCGTCCACTGCCACGCGGCTCCCATACGACTTCCTCAAGCCCTCCACCTTCAATGCTGCTTCCATCCGCTCCCCCAGTTGCCTCATGACCGCCCCCCCGAGGCCTGGCGAATCAAG
>JAKEFJ010000004.1 GCA_022616665.1 Acidobacteriota bacterium | reverse complement strand
CGAGCAGGCCGACGATTACGAGAAGGCGGTGGAGAACTACCGGAAAGCGATCCAGGGAGACGACAAGTATGCGGCCGCTTACTACGGCCTCGGCCGCGCCCAGTTTATCCTGGGGAAGTTCGATGACGCTCTCAAGAGCTTCACCAACGCGGTAGGACTCCAGGATCAGCTAAAGAACGAGGAAGGCAAAGCCACCGCCCTCAATGGCCTGGGAGCCGTCTATTACCAGATGGGGCGGGATGCCGAGGCCATTCAGTACTCCCAGCAATCCGCGGAGATCAAGAAGCGCCTCGGAGATCTCAAAGGTTACGCGAACAGCCTCAACACCATGGCCCAGGCCTATCGCCGCTCCGGCAAGTTTGTCTCGGCAATCCTGACCGTGCAGGAATCGATCTCAAACGATCGCGCCATCGGCGATCTCAAAGGGGAGTGCGGGCACCTGGAGAGCCTGGGAAGCATCTACCTGGACGCGGGTCGGTTAGGAGACTCTCTCAGGACGCACCAGGAGTCGTTGCGCATCGCCCGGGAGATCAGTGACGAGCGGATGATCGCCGCCAATCTGGGGAACATCGGCACCGTCTACTCCGCACAGGGACGCTACGCCGACGCCGAAGTCTATTATCAGCAGGCTCTGGAGAAACGCCGCGCCACTGGCGACAAGGACGCCATCCTCCGCAGCCTGGTGGATCTTGGAAATCTCCAAACCGTGGAGGGAGCCGATGAAAAGGCCCTGGAGAGTTACCTGGAGGGGATGAAGATCGCCCGGGAAATTGACGACCTGGATGGGCTGGTCGCGCTTTCCCTGAACCTCGCGGAGCTGTACATCGACCAGGGGCACTACCGCGCCGCCGGCGCGAGCCTCGACGAGGCCCTCAAGCTCATCGGCACTTCGGCGGACCAGGTCAACCTCGTCCTGGCTGAC
Source organism: Acidobacteriota bacterium (assembly GCA_022616665.1). GTDB lineage: Bacteria > Acidobacteriota > Polarisedimenticolia > Gp22-AA2 > AA152 > AA152. Next base: position 4,568 of record JAKEFJ010000004.1, on the reverse strand, counting down.
AAGTTCTCGGCCGATTTGGCGGGGCGGCTGGGACGGCAGGAGGAAGCGGAATCCAAGATCGCCGATGCGGGGGCCATCGCCGATACCCTCAAGAACGAGTCCCTGATGAGCGATGTCCTCACCGTGAAAGGCAGACTCCGACTGCGACAGAGTCGGCTCCCGGATGCGGCCTCGGAATTCCGCCGCGCCCTGGACCTCGCCAAGCGCGGTCAGGATTCGGTGCTGAGTCTCCAAGCCCGGATTGGACTGGGGCTCGTCCAGGCCCTCGCAGGTGAGGAGGCCGGAGTGCGTGAGTTGCAGCAGTCCGCCAAGGACGCCGATTCACTGGGAAATGCCACGCTCATCATGCATTCTCAGGTCGCCCTGGCGCGCGCGGCCTTTCACGCCAACCGCCTGCGGGAAGCCGACGCCGCCGCCTCGAAGGCCCTCGCCCGCGGTCCCGCCTATGCCGGTTCGGAGCTCTTCTTCCAGGCGCACCTGATTCGCGGGCTCTGCTCGCTTTCCACCGGCCAGGCGGATCAGGCGGGCGCCCAGTTGGGCGAGGCGCTCCGGGTGCTGGAGAAGCTCTCGGGCGAGCTCCCGGACGCCTCCGCCGTTCAGAAGTTCTTTTCTCGCCCCGACCTGAAAATCGATCTGATCGCGCTTTCCAAAGGGCTCGATCAGTCGGGCCGCAAGGCCGACGCCGCCAAAGTCGCCGGCTGGGCCCGCTGACCGACCTTCCAGAATCCGCGCCAGGCAAGGATTTTCGTTGACATTCCTCCCCATCGCCGTATTAGAGTGTTCAAAGTCCCAGCGGGTGGGTGTCTCCGAAGCACTTCGAACGACTCCGAACATGCGCAGGCATCTTCCGCTGGTTAGCCCTTCACGACAACCGACACTGCCGTCAGAGGAGTGCCACATGAGACTCATTTTCCGAGGAGCCGGATCCCTTCTCGCCGGCCTGATCGCTCTCACCGGCTCCGCAGGCGCCGTCACCGACACCGACTTGAAAGACGCCCTGGTGGATGATGCAACGACACTGGCCAACGTCACCGCCCTTACAGTGGATGCCGGCGTCCTCTCCACTTCCGCCGCCGACGCCGACCCGGGCTTTCCCAGTCAGATCACGGTGTTGAGCGCCTACCTGCCGGGCGGGACTTCGGTCCTCCCCACCAAGGGAGGATCGTTCGTGGCCCTCTCCTCGGGGGACCTCTTCCACCCGGCGGAGTTCGGGGATGTGGACTATGGAACGGTGGGGGATCCGGACGACACTGCCACGATCACCGTGACTCTGAATGTGCCCGTTGGCGCCAATGCCATCGCCTTCGATTTTGAGTTCCTGTCCTACGAATTTCCCGAGTTCGTCGGATCCACCTTCAACGATTTCTTCACCGCGACCATCACCGATGCGGGCGGAACGCAACAGGTAGCGATGGATGCGTTCGGCAACGATGTGACGGTCAACACCGTCTTCTTCAATCCGGCCCTCTCCCTGGCAGGAACCGGGTTCGACCTGGTGAATGACGAGTCCTGCCCCCTGCCTGTGTGCCCCGATTCGGGCAGAACCGGAACCCTGACCACGCTTGTCCCCATTACTCCCGGGAGCACGATCGTGACGCTGACTTTTTCAACCGGCGACGTGGGAGACGGGCTCTTCACTTCCTCCGCCGTGGTGGACAATCTGCGGTTCAGCGGGCAGATCCTGACTCTTCCCGCCACCGGCGAGACCACGGTCCTCACACCAGGGGTCATTACGGGACAGATGATCTTCACCGACACCGTCGGGAACCACCTGAATCTGACGGGAGAGGTGAACACCGCCGGCCAATTGACCGTCTTCTCGCAGCTGGCTTCCTCGGTGAGCCCCAGCCGTTTCCCGACTGGATCCGGGCTCTCGCCGGGCGGCGACAGCAACGCCGCCCTGTTCACCGTGCAGGGATTCGAGGGGCTGAGCTTCAAGACCACAACCCAAAATGGAGGAACCCAGGATCTGCAATTCGTGATGGACGTGCCGGGTCCGTTCGATCCAACGATGGGGCTGTGTCGCGCGGACGATGAGTCCTCGAGCTTCGCGGACATCACCACGCTGGCGGCGGAGTGCATCCTGACCGACGGCAGCCCGTGCGGCCCGATTATCACCACTCCGGTTCCAGACTCGCTTCCCGCCGATCCGACGAGGGTGCGCGGCAGCTCTCCGACCCTCTCCCAGTACGTGCCCTGCCATCGCGACCCGGTTCTCACTCTGGAAGGCGGCGCTGAGAGCCTCGATCTCTGCCACTCGGGAGCGGGGGATTCGGTGACCGTGCATGTGACGGCGACTTTCAATCCGAACCCGGCGCTCCTCACGGAGCGCTACCAGTGGACCGTTCCGACCGACAGCGGGCCGGTCTCATCCACGACCACGAACCCGGAGATCACCTTCGTGCCACCGTTGGGCAGCTCCACCGTGTCGGTCTACGCCGAGCTGCTGGACGCGGGCTCCTTGGTCGTCGGGACTTCCCCGACCGTATCCATTGCACTGCACAAGCCGAGTTTCATCGGCTTCCTGGATCCCATCAACAATGACGGGAGCAGCGTGCTCAACGGGACCAATACGATCCCCGTGAAGTTCCGGGTCGCATGCGACGGCGGTTTCGTGGGAGATCTGACGCCGCGCCTGGAGCTGGAGAAGGAGGGCGTCATCAGCTCGGGTGGCGGGTTGTCCTCGGGGAATTCGAACCCCGATGACCAGTTCAAATACGACTCTTCCGCCAACCATTATCGTTACACACTCCAGTCCAAGACCCTGACTCCCGGCATCTACACGATCCGCGTGACCTTCGACGGTGGAGTGCTTCCTAAGCAGGAAGTCACGATTCGCGTGCAGTAGCCACTGTTCTTTGGGAGAGAGGGAAGGGGGGGGATTCGGGAGCGGGCTCAAAAACCCGCTCCCGTTTTTGTTCAGGGGCAGGCGGGGCTGAGGGATCCGGCCGGGCGAGGAAGACCGTTCGAGGCGTAGCCAAGCGGACCCTTGCCGATGGAATTGAAAGCGGCCACCAGGTAAAAGTAACCGCTGCCCACCGCAGGCAGCGCCGAATCCACCGCCACCGGCTCCGAGAGTCCACAGGCCAGCAGGCCGCCGTAGCCATCCGCCACCCCGTTTCCGTCGGAGTCCAAGAGCCCCGGAAGCGCGCCTCGGTAGAGGTCGTAGCCGAGGCTTCCGGGCACGGGACCCCAGGCGAGTTCGCCGGATACCCAGTGAATTGGAGTCAACGCGCCCGCCGCCGCTTCTCCCGGAGGAACGACGGCTCGCACGACCAGCCCTCCGGCAAGCAGAGAGGCCCCGCCCCTTCCATCCTGCGCGAGCCAGGAACGGCTCCCGGGTGCCGCAGCGGGAGAGACAAAAACAGAAACGGCCTTTACTCCCCTTCCCTGGGCGTCGAGCGTGTAGGGTGGACCCGAGCTGGCCGTCACCGAGACTCCGCTGCCCGTGGCGATGATTCCGGCGTCGGCCGGAAGGGAAGGCCCCGCAATCACCAGATCAAAACTGTCCCCCGGCGCGGCCGTCCGGGGATAGGGATCGGGCAGTGCCCCGGTCACGCCGGCGCCGAGCGCGGCGGCGGCGCTCGCCTTGATCTGCAGCGGGGTTCGATCCAGCGCCAGGCAGTACCAGGCACCCGCTCCTGCGCCGGACTGGGACTCCAGCTTGAGGAAATAGGCCGCGATCGCGGGCGATGCAGGCAGGGTGAAATCAAGCACGGGATCTTTTCCGAAAGTGTCGAGCGCCACAGCGAGGACGCTGACGCCGTCCGGCGCCACCAGTGATAATTTCGAATCCAGTGGCGATCCCGAACGATTCGCGGTCACCTCCGCATGGAGGCGATCCCCTCCCCGGCCGGTGAACCTGAACCAGTCCAAGTCGCCGGCAGGATCTCCCGTTCCCCCGCGCCGCTCGCCCGGAGCCATGTCCCTGGCGGAAGCGCTCGTTCCATTGGGCTCCGATTCGGAGAGGCAGGGCTCCACCGAATAGACGTAGGAGAACCCCTCCCCTCCCTGGGGAAAAGCGTTGGACACCCGGCCGAAATAGGTTCCCCCGGCCGTGTAGCGACGCCCGATGCGAGGATCCAGCCCCTTTCCGGGGGTATCGTCGACTGAAACCAGGGGCAGCATCCCGCTGGGATCGAAAAGAGTCAGTACCGGATCCAGAGGGTTGCCGTCGCCACCGGTTCGCACGTCCAGCAACGCGATGTCCCCCGTGGAGATGGAAAAGCTGAAATAGTCCACATCCGATGCCGAGATCAAGGTGCCGAGCACCGGTATCCCGGGCGGGACTCCCTGGGCGCTTCCCCACGCGTCATCGGGCTCGCTCTCGGCGACGTGCTGGAGCGTCACGGTGAGATCCAGGCCGCTCAACAGGACGCCTTCCGATAAGGCTACTGTCAGGGGGGTCGCGTTACCGCCGAGGAAGGCCGCTGGAAATCCGGCAAGAAAATTGTCGGCGCTGCCGGTGGAAAGACTCTGCTCGACCACCGGCCCAGAGAGGTCCGCAACGACGAGTTGGTAGGTCCCCTGGGGAAGGCCCGTGATTCGATAGCTCCCATCGGGCGCGG
>JAKEFJ010000035.1 GCA_022616665.1 Acidobacteriota bacterium | reverse complement strand
GTTCGTTGAGCCCCTGTGCACTTTGACACGAAAAACCGACGCTGATAGACTCCGCCCCCTTCGGAGGGGACGCCACCCCGTCCCACACCCCAATCGTGAGCCGTTTTGCGGGTTGGTAGACGCTTCCAGGGGCCCATCGATGTCCTCGCGCAGTCGACCCAAAGTCCTCACCGGCCTTGAGGTCCTCGCCCGCTCCCTGCCCCGGTGGCTCAAGGGACGCCGGATCGGATTGCTCATGCATCCCGCTTCGGTGACCTCCGAGTTCACCTCCGCCCGGGACATCGCGGCGGAGATCTTCGGAAAAAAGCTCACCTGCCTCTTCGGCCCCCAGCATGGATACGGCGGCGAGAAGCAGGACAACATGGTGGAGTCCCCCCACGGCTTCGACACCGAATTGATGATTCCGGTCTATAGCCTTTATTCGGAAACTCGGAAGCCTACCCAGGCCATGCTGGAGCACCTGGACGTGCTCCTCGTCGATCTGCAGGACGTCGGCTGCAGAGTGTATACCTTCGAGTGGACGACCGCCCTGGCCCTGGAGGCCTGCGCCGCCGCCGGCAAGGAGGTGGTGATTCTGGACCGGCCCAATCCACTGGGCGGAGAGGTGGTCGAGGGAAACCTGGTTCGAGAGGGTTACCGCTCCTTCGTGGGCCTGTACCCGGTCCCCATGCGTCATGGACTGACGCTTGGGGAGATGGCAGCCCTGGTGAACGCGCGGCTGGGAAATCCGGCCAAAAGCGTCCGTCCCAAACCCAGGGGGGACGGTTTGGGAATCCGTTGCCCGGGAGCGTGCGACCTTACGGTCATTCCCATGCGCGGCTGGAGGCGGAAAATGCTTTTCCCTGAGACTGGCATCCCGTGGGTGCTCCCCTCCCCCAACATGCCGGCTTTCGACACGGCGGTAGTCTATCCCGGCCAGGTTCTATTGGAGGGCACGAACCTCTCCGAGGGAAGAGGGACCACCAGGCCCTTCGAGATCTTCGGAGCGCCCTACCTCGATCTGAATCGCTTCCGTGCGGCTTTCGACGCCAGAAAGCTGCCCGGAGTGGCCCTCCGGGATCAGGCCTTCCAGCCCACTTTTCAGAAGTGGAGCGGCAAGATGTGCTTCGGATTCCAGATCCACGTCACCGATCGCAAGGCCTTCAAACCCTACCTCACGACCCTCGCCATCCTGCAGGATGTCCTGGCGGAGCACCGCCTGGACTTCATCTGGAAGCAACCTCCCTACGAATACGTCACCGACAAGCTTCCGGTGGACGTGCTCACAGGGGATCCGGCGGTGCGTAAGGTGCTCGAATCAGGAAGTAGCCTGGCCAAGCTGGAAAAGGGTTGGCGCAAAGAGATTGCGGCGTTCGTGCGGGAATCCCGCCCATTCAAGTTCTATCGCTGAAACTCAATCCAGATCGAATGGGCGTGGAGGCAGGGGTGTTTCATCATCCTCGGCTTTCTTCATCGCTTCCTTGAATTTCTTGTCCATGATCTCGCCTTTGTGCTTCTCCTCCTCCATGGCCCTGGCCAACTGCGCCTTGGCCTGCTCCTGGCGGGCGGCGGATTCCCGCGCCGCTTCCTCAAACGACTTGACGGGACCCTTCTTCGGGCGTTCCTCGAGAAGGATGGCGCCGGTCATTGGGTCCAGATGCAGGATAGTCCCGCAGCATGGGCAGGTTGCGATGAGCGTCTTGTCAGACTTGGACACGGCGGACTCCTGATGCCTTGATGCATACTCTTATCCGCATGGCGCCGATTCGTCAAGCGTGGTTGCTTTCTGGCTTGCTGCCCTCTGATTCACGCATTTGCACAATCCGTCTCATGTGACCTCATTCCAAACGTTTGTCAAAACAGCATTTGGCCGATCGATAGTCTCAAGAATCTACTTGATCCGGCTCATAGATCGTCGTAGACTTCCCGGCTGAATCCCCAATTGAATCAGCCTCTGGAGCACCCTCCTGCCTGAGACCGGAGTAATTCTGAACCGCCGTTATCGCGTCCTCCGACCCCTCGGGGAAGGTGGAATGGGACAGGTCTTCCTGGTTGAAGATCTGCTCAATGGCGAGCAGCTGCTGGCGCTGAAGGTCCTTCGCAAAGCTCTGCTATCCCGGGAAGGAGAAGATCGATTCAAAAAAGAATTCCGCGCCATGACCCGGCTGCGGCACCCGAATCTCGCACGCGTGTACGACTACGGGATTTTGGACGAAGCGGGAGAGCCGTACCTGAGCCTCGAGTATCTGGATGGGAAGAATTTGGCTGATTTTACCCCGCTGGAGATCCGCCCCATCCTCGGGGAGGTCCTGGCGCAGCTCTGCCGGGCATTGGACTACATTCATGCCCGCGGCCTGCTCCACAACGACATCAAGCCCCAGAATATCGTGCTGTTGCCAGCTCCCCCGGGGAGGGAGGATTCCAAAGTCATCGCCAAACTGATGGATTTCGGCCTGGTCCACTTTCTCGACCAGGAGGAACCATCGCGCCGCAGTGGCACGCTCCACTATTCCGCTCCTGAAGTGCTTTCCGGGGGCAAAGTGGATCCTCGCTCCGATCTCTATTCACTGGGCGTTGTGCTCTACCGGCTCGCCACTGGAACTCTCCCATTCACCGCCCGCGATCCGATGGCCATCATCCGCGCCCATAGGGAGTCTCCTCCACCTGCGCCGAGGACCCTCGACCCCGCGCTCCCCGTGGGGTTGGAGCGGCTGATCCTCCGGCTCCTCGAGAAAGACCCGAACGATCGCCCACGTAGCGCCGCGGCCTTGCTGCGCGAGGTGAACGACGCTTTGGGGACTGCGTATGCGCTGGAAACGAAAGAGACGAGGGAGAGCTATCTCACCGGAGCGAGCTTGGTTGGACGTGAGGAGGAGATGCAGGTCCTGCGCGTCGCGCTGCAGTCCCTCTCCGCTCCTGACGGTGGGCCCCGGCTGATCTTGATTGGCGGTGAGAGCGGCGTGGGGAAGAGCCGGCTACTCCGGGAGTTCCGCACCCTGATCCAGACCGAGGGTGTGCAATGCCTCTCCGGCTCCTGCTACGAGACGACAGGCGGAATCTACCAGCCCTTCGTGGAGGCGTTCCGTTATCTGGCCCCTGCCGTGCGCGACTCGCTTTCGGAAATGGCTGCCGGCAGCATGGACGCCGTTCAGCCGGGTATCCTGGCTCCGCTATTCCCAGATCTGGCGCCTTCCCCTCCGCAAGGCGCTGTTACCCTTGCGGCTCGCGAAGCCAAGGATCGCTTATTCGAGAGCGCGGAGCTGATCCTCAGAGAGCAAAGCCTGAAACGCCCTCTGGTCCTGTCCCTGGAAGATCTCCACTGGGCAGACAGCCTGACGGTGGAGTTCTTGAAGTACTTGAGAGATCGACCGGAGGCTGCGCCGTATCTCCTCGTAGGAACCTACCGTGACGATGAGCTGGAGGGAAGGCCCCTGGAGGCCCTGGCGTCTCCGTTGCGACAGTCGGCGCGACAAGTCGTATTACGCCTCAAGCGGTTGGAGGCGCCGGAAATCGCGCAGCTGGTCCGCTCCATGATGTCTTTAACAGAAGATCCTTCCGAGCTGGCGTTGATTCTCCAGCGACAGACCGCCGGAAATCCGCTCTTTATCGAAGAGATCTTGAAGGCACTGGCGGAAGAGGAGGCCGTCTCACGCCGGGATGGGGAATGGGATGTGGATCTCGCCCACCTGGACAGACTGGAAGTCCCGCGCAGCATTAATGAGACCCTGAGCCGGCGGCTTGCCCGAATCACGGAGGCGCAGCGACGCCTGGTGCGCGTCCTTTCCGTCTTTCATCGCCCCATCGCCAGGATATTGCTTGCCAAGGCGGGGGGCTGGGACGCCGAAGCCATGGTTTCCGAGCTCTCCCCGCTCCTTCACCGGGGCCTGCTGCGTCGATCTCAAGAGGGGGGGGAAGAGCGGGTCGCCTTCGCGCATGTCCGAACGAGAGATCTGGTCTACCGGAGTCTAGGCCCGGAACGTCCCCGCCTGCACCTTGTGGCGGGGGAGCTTTTGGAGCAGGCCTCCCGCCCCACGGAAGAGGAGGCCCTGGAGGAGCTGGCCTACCACTTTACCCAGGGGGGCGATCGCGCACGCGGCTTGCTGTACTCCGAGAAGGCCGGAGACAAATGCGCCCGCCTGTTCGCATACGCTCCCGCACTACAGTTCTATCAAAAAGCGTTGGAGCTCCTGCCGCGCGGCGATGCAGCTCGGCGCATGGGCCTGTTCAGCAAGATTGCCAGGCTGCATGCGGGCGCCTCGGATTACACGGAGATGCAAGACTACCTCAATCGCGCCCTGAAGATTGCCCGCACTCTTCAAAATCGATCCGAGGAGGGCCAGATCATCGCCTCCATCGCTTACGGCCATTTGCTTCAAGGACACCTCGATCTGGCGGTGCGCAGCGCCCGCTCGGGGCTGGCACTTTTGGAGCCACAGGGAGATCATCTGGGAATCGGGCGAGCCAAGAACTTCATCGGCACGGCCTACGCTCGCATGGGACAGCTGGATGAAGCGGTGCCTTACTTCACCCAGGCTCTGGAGCACCTAGAGTCCGCCGGGGACCGCTGGCAGTTGGTCAATGTCAGAACCAACCTTGCAACGGTGCATGGCTCGTTGAATCGGCCAGAGGAAGCTCTGACGCAGTACCGACAGGCCCTTCAGTCATGGCAAGAGATTGGTGATAAGCGCGGACGGGCGATGACGCTGACCAATACCGGCCTAATCCTCAAGGATCTAGGGCGGCTGGAGGAGGCCGCCGCGTCGGCAGAGGAGTCACTGTCTCTGTTCCGCCAAACTCGCGACCGGACCACTCTCGCCATAAACCTGTGCGCCCTGGCGGAGATCGAGCTCGCCCGCTGCCGTTATGACCGTGCCACGGTGCTGGCAGAAGAATCCCTACGCCTGCGGCGTGAGATCGGAGAGTCTGCCTTGCAGCCGCTCTCCCTGGATTTGCTCGGTTCGGCCAGGCGACTCTCGGGAGACCCGGCAGGGGCTTGGGAATACCATCAAGAAGGGTTACGCGTGGCACGGGAAGGCAAGAATGAGCTCCAGGAGGGGTTTCTCCTCCTGGCCTTAGCCAAGGATGCTTGGGATGAGGGAAAGTCAAAGGAGGCCGCGTTGTCCGCCGAAAGGGCGCTGCTTCTGGCCCGGCGCCTGCGCAATCGCAAGCTACAGTCGGTTGCCTTGGAGCTTCTGACTGCGGTGTCGCTGGGTACGGGGCGGGTGCGGGAAGCGGGAAGCCACGCCCGCGACCTCGATTCCCTGGCCAAAAACGGCGGAAGCGCCGAGGACCGGCTCCGGGCCCTGATTGCTTTGGGGACCAGCCGCGTCGCGGAGGGGCAGTTCGAGGAGGCGCGGCTCCAGCTGGAGAGCGCGCTGGAGCAGGCGAAGGCCTTGTCCAGGCGCGACCGTGAGGCGGAGGTCCGGATCGCTCTGGCGGATCTGGCCGAGAAGACAGGTCGGGCGGAGCGGGCCCTGGATTTCCTTCATGGTGCCGCACAGTCCCATGGCGAAATCGCCTCCCAAATCCAGGAGACAGCCGTGCGTCGGCGCTACCTCGCCTCCGGTAGCCGAGAGCAAGTCCGGCGACGGATCGAGAGCTTCCAACCGGCGACCGGAGCGTCCCGCCCCGAGCTCTCCAGCCGCGTACCTCCGATAAAGATGCTGGCCACCATGTACGACATCTCGCAAATCATCATCACGCTCCGGGATCTCACGGAGCTCTTGAATCGGGTGCTGGATCTGGCCATCCAGATTGTCGGGGCGGAGCGGGGATTGATTTTCCTGCGTGAGGATGCGACCGGAGAGCTGAAGGTCAGAGTGGCCCGGAATCTGGACCATGAGACTATCCGAGATGCGGGTGAGTACAGCCAGCGGATTTTGAGTGAGGCAGCGGCGGGCCGGCCCATCGTCACTTTGGATGCGGGATCCGACGAGCGCTTCGAGCGCTACGACAGCGTCAGCCTTTATAACATCCGCTCTCTGGCGTGCATCCCGCTGAAGCTCCGGGATCGTGTCCTGGGAACCGTCTACCTGGACAGCCGGAAAGGTGACGTGCTGTTCAGCGAGGAGGACGTGGAGTTTCTCACTGCTTTCGCCGGCCAGGCGGCGATCGCCATCGAGAACGCCCAGCTATATGAGGCGCTCCGGCAGGAGAACTTGTATCTGAAAAAGACGGTGGAGTCCAGATACCGGTTTCAAAACATCGTCGGCACCAGTCCCTCCCTGGCGGGAGCGCTGGAGCGGCTGGAGAAGATCGCCGAGAGCAGCCTGCCGGTAATCATTCAGGGGGAGAGCGGGACTGGCAAGGAACTGGTAGCCCGGGCCATTCACTTCAATTCGCCCCGCCGCGACAAGCGGTTCGTCACGGAAAACGTGGCAGCCCTTCCCGAAACGCTTCTTGAGAGCGAGCTGTTCGGTCACGTTCGCGGCGCTTTCACTGGGGCCGAGCAGGACAAACAGGGCCTGTTCGAGCTGGCGGACGGCGGAACCCTCTTCCTTGACGAAGTTGGGGAAATGGGGCTCCCGCTGCAGAGCAAACTGCTCCGGGTACTCCAGGATGGTGAGATTCGGCCCGTGGGCGGCAGCAAGACAAGGAAAGTGGATGTCCGCATCGTAGCTGCCACCAATCGGGACCTCAAGGCCATGGTGGCCGAGAAGAGCTTCCGCGAAGACCTGTTCTACAGGCTCAACGTCGTCACCCTGTCGCTGCCCCCCCTCCGCCAGCGCAAGGAGGATCTCCCCCTCCTCATCGATCATTTCCTGGATAAGATCGCTCGCGAGAAAGGAGCGAAACCTCTGAAGGTGGACGCCCATGTGCTCGCCATCCTTTCCCGTCACCGGTGGCCTGGAAACGTCAGGGAGCTGGAAAACACGATTTCGCGACTGTCTCTCTTCGCAGAGGGCCCCACGTTGACCCTGGCGGATCTGGCGAAGGATCCGGAGCTGGTGGATCGCATCGCGGATCTTCCGGGGGGCAGGAAAGTGCCGGAGCCTAGTCTGAGCCGCACCGAACTCCGCCGGGCCCTCAAGGCCGCGGCCGGGAATCGCGCTCAGGCGGCTGCGCTGCTGGGTATCTCGCGTGCGACTCTGTTTCGAAAGATCCGGGAGCTGGATATCAAGGACTGACTCGCTTGCCTGGAGGATTGGCGGCGATGCGGGCTCCTGTGGGTGGAAAACGATGGGCGGCGACGGAATCCGGAGGGGTTCAAGCCTGTGCCTGGGGGGTTGAAGGCCCCGGGGACGGCGGCGGCACGTTGATGGCTATCGGTCGGTTGCTTCTTACTTCGACCTCTTTCTCCCGATCCACCTTGCAGACGCTGCAAAGCGAGATTTCGCCGATTCGGTTCGTAAGGAACTTTCTCCGTATTTCCGTGGCCACTTCCCCGTTCCAGACTTCGTAGAGGCTTTTGTCTCGAATGTTCCCCAGGATGATCTTGGCTTCGTAATCTGTACAGCAGAGCACCAGATCCCCGTTGAACTTGATGTAGGCCTGCTTGAATAGGCGGGTGCAATCGCTGAAATAGTCCATCTCCTCGTGGCGCGCATAGGACTGGGCATCGGCGATGTTGCCACCCCGGTTTTCGAGCATGGTGTATCGGGCGTTCACGCCCCGCGACCGCCAGTACTCAACCGCCTTGCGCGCATCGATGACTTCGGTATCGACCATGGTAATCCAGAGGGCGGGTCGGGTGGTTTGTCTGCGGCGCATTTCGGCGAGGAGGTGCTCAACATTCGCCATGGTACGGCCGAATTTGAGTCCTCCTCGCATGGTCTTCTCGTAGGCCTCGGGATCGATTCCCTGGACTGAGATGGCCAGCTCATGCAGACCCTCCCCCAGATTTAGGATTTGCTCCACCACGGCGGGAGTCAGCAGAGAGCCGTTGGTGGTGATGATGACCTTGGCGCGGGGATTGGCTTCGTTGATGTAGCGAATCCGATGAAAGATGTCTCGATCGACGAAGGGCTCGTTCATCAGGTAGGGACTGATGCGTCGCACCCTGTGGTGGGCGCTTTCATCCACAATCTTGCGGAACAAATCCCATTCCATCTTTCCATGCGGCTGACCCTCGGCCGTCGCCCCGTAGGGGCAGAAGATGCAGTCGGCATTACAGCCCGTTTGAGTCTGGATCTGGATGTTCCGTGGAAATTTAGGGACGGGTCGCCGGGTGAGCCGCTTGCGCAGCCGCGTGAGCAGGTCGTCTCCGGGGAGAATCATGTAGTACCGGTTGATCTTGGGGTTACGGTGCTTCACCTGCGTCGCCCCTCCAGCAGCTCCCCATAGAGCGATTCGGTCTGGTCGACAAGCTGGTCCACGCCATATCGGCGGACCGCCTCGCGGCCGAGGCGCCCGCATTGTATTCCCAGGGATCGATCCGAGGCAACCATAAGAATCGCTGCCGACAAGGCAACAGCATCCCCCGGCGCCACCAGCAGACCCTCTTGCCCGTGGTGAATCACCTCCTCGACTCCGGATATCGCCGACGCCACGATGGGAAGGCCGCAGGCCATGGCCTCCTTCAGAACCGCCGGAGAGCCCTCGCCCGAGAGCGAGGGAAAGACAAACATATCCAGAGCCGGAAGGATGTCCGCCACCTCCTCGGAGAATCCCATGAGTCGGAACACTTTCTCCAGACCCAGAGTCTGAACTTTCCGACGCACTGCTTCCTGCCGCTCGCCTCGACCCACGATGAGGTACCGCAGCGAATGGGGCTCGGCGGAGAGCCTCCCGGCGGCCTCGACAAGCACGGAGTGGCCTTTGTGCTCAGCCAGGTGCCCCACGGATCCCACGACGAAGTCCTGGGGGGCGTATCCGAGCTTGTGACGGAGATCCTGTCGATCCGGCAGCTGTCGGAATCGATCCAGGTCGATGGCACTGTGGATCACCGTAATCCGCTCTCTGGGGATCCCCGAGGATAAGAGTAGCCTCCGAATCCCCTCGGAAACCGCGATAATCCGGTCCACGCGGTGGGTGTATTTCCACGCAGCCAGCGGATTGCGCGACAGCGAGAAGGAGACTCGACGGCTCGCCACTGTCGGAATTCTCCCGGAGGCGAAGGAGGACAGAGTCCCCAGGGTTATGGCATGCGAAGTGTGATAGTGGATCAGATCGGGTCGAAACCGGCGGAGGAGTCGCGCGATTGCTAGAACAGCAACCAGGTCGAACTCCCCTCTCGAGGGAACGGGCTCCACCGGAACCCCTGCGTCCCTGGCCTTGGTTGCCAGCAATGAAGCCGGGGGAGCCACAATGAGGCACTGGTGGCCACGCCTCATCAATCCGCGAGACAACAGCAGAGTCTGGACCTCGCCTCCCCGCCATCCCCTTTCGGTATTGATCTGGAGCAGGCGGGCTGGCCTCACGGTTCCGGAGCCTTGCCGTGGTTCAAGCCAAGCTCCCAGAGCTTGGCATATTTCAGAAATACGGCAAATGCCCCGAGCATCGAAAGAGCCAGACCGTGGATTCCATCGAGGAATCCCAGGCGGAACAGGTACATTTTCAAAAAGCGCTGGAGGGGTCGCAGGCCGATGGAGACCCATCCGGCTCGCCTTCCCTCCTTGAACAGCTGGCTGGCCCCCCAATCGGAGTAGAGCTGCATTTTTCTCCAGTACTGCGAGAAGCTGCGGAAGGAATAGTGAAGCAGTGGATACTGAAGGACTGGGAGGGGGCCTGGGAACTCGATTTCCGCATGGACCTCCCTCTCCTCGTACCGGGCCATGTCCCGCCTGAAGAGGCGGATGACCTTGTCGGTCTCCCAACCACAGTGTTTCATCCGCCTCCCCAGGAAGTGGTTCGCTCGACGAATCCAATATCCCGGGTGGCAGGGTCCTTGTTCGAGAATCTCCCGGATCTCATCCCGAAGTTCGGGTGTAACGCGCTCGTCGGCGTCCACCAAGAGCACCCAGAGATGACCGGATTGCGGGATAGCCCAATTTTTCTGCGCCGCCGAGTTCACATACGCATGCTGAACGACGCGGGATCCATATTCCCGCGCGATTTCCACGGTTTTGTCGTGGCTGAAGGAATCCACCACGAACACCTCGTCCGCCCACCGAAGCGATTCGAGGCAGTCTCGGATGACGGCCTCCTCGTTAAAGGTCGGGACGAGGGCCGTGAGCTTTTCTGTCATCCCTTTTCAATCTCCTTGAGTCGCGCCTGAGCTTCGTGGAAATACCTCCCCTTGGGATACTCTTGCACTAGGCGGACATAATAGAGGCGGGCCTCGTCGGGGTTCAAGGTGGCCACCAGGCAGTTCCCCAATAGAAACAGCGTCTCTTCGGTCCGACTGTACTGGGGATATTTATCGAGTATGAACCGATACCGGTCCGCGGCACCTAGAAAGTTTTTTCGCCGGTAATAGAAGTTTCCCACCACGAAATTATGCGCCGCCAATTTTTCGCGACACAGCAGAATCTGACTTTGCGCCTTGGCCACGTAGGAACTGTCCGGGTAGAGGCGCTCGACCTTCTCGAACTCAGTGATGGCCTTGAATGTGAGCTCCTGGTCACGATCCGGTGCCAGTACTTGCCCGTACAGCGACATCCCCACCTGAAACTGCGCGTACGCCGCTTCTTCCCGCTGGGGATAATAGGTCAGAAAACTTCGATACGCTGTGAGCGCTTCGCCGAGGTTCAAGACTCCGCCGCTAAGAAAGTAGGAGTCCGCCAGTTTGAGCTGAACCAATGGAAGCATCTCTCGATCCTCCTGCGGAATCCTGGCCTGCAGGGTTTGGAACAGCGATCGGGCCGCGTAGTACTTCTTTTTCTGCATTTTTTGCAAAGCAGTCTGGTAAAGCTGATCGATAGGCTCGTTGAGGGTTGCATTCTTCCGGTGGCAGGAGGTGATTGCCAGCAGTGGGATTAGAAGCAGAATCAGCTGGCCTCGGCACAAGAGTGGGAAATCGGGCCTGGCCCGAAGCAAACTCATCGTCAGGGCCGGCTCAGAAGATCCCGGTATTCCACCGGCAGCCGGATGACCTCTCCTTCTCGGTTGACCGTGGCGTGCACCGTTCTTCCCTCGGCCAGGGGGCGATCCGTCCCAGGTCGGTGCAATTGATACTGGAAGGCAACGCGGGAGGCGGCGATTTCCTCGAGTGCGGTTTCAATTCTCAGAACCTCGTCGTACCGAACAGGGACGCGGTAACGGCAGGCAGCCTCCACTACGGGCATGAAAACCCCTTGGGATTCCATCTCGCCATAGGTGCACCCCAGCTCCCGCAGCAGCTCGGTGCGGCCCACCTCGAACCATACGAAAAAATAGGTATGGTGGACGACTCCCATGCGATCGACCTCCGGGTAACGGACTCTCACGGAAGTCACCGAGCGCCTCATCGCTCGACCTCTCGCATTCTGCGGAGAATATCTCGGGCATTTTCGGCGGGATCGCCCTTTCCAAAGATGGCATTTCCTGCTACCAAAACGTCCGCGCCCGCACGGACCAGATCGGCCGCATTCTCGAGATCCACCCCGCCGTCGACTTCAATTCGGGTCTTCAAACCGCGCTTCGAAAGAATATCCTTGAGCTCACCAACCTTCGAGAGAATTGCGGGGATAAACGCTTGCCCCCCGAAACCTGGGTTTACCGACATGAGCAGGACAAAATCCACGTACTCCAAGATGTCCCGGAGAAAGGAGAGTGGCGTAGCTGGATTGAGCACGACGCCGGGGCTCGCGCCGAGCTCCCGGATCCGTGTCACGGTCCGATGAAGGTGCGGGACCGTTTCCCAATGCACTGAAATCCAGTCGGCCCCGGCATCGCGGAATGATTGCAGGAACCGATCCGGCTGTTCGATCATGAGGTGCACGTCGAGAGGGAGGGAGGTAATCCGATCCACGGCCTTGACGATCGCTGGGCCGATGGTGAGATTCGGCACAAAGTGGCCGTCCATCACGTCCAGGTGAATGGCGCCGGCACCGCCCAGCTCCACCGCTTTGACATCGCTTTCCAGACGAGCAAAATTTGCTGAGAGAAGCGAGGGACAGAGTTGGGATCTGCCGGAAGGGTTATCCATGGTCCTCGACCTCCGCACTGACGATCAAGCTAATGGAGTCGCCCTCTCGCAGAGGATAGCCCGAGAGGGGGTACTGCCGCAGGATGATGCCGCTAGGAACTTCTCCTCGAGGCGCCTCGCGCCGCACATTAGTGATGCGCAACCCCGCCTCGCTGAACAGACGCGTGACAGCGGTGAGGTCCCTTCCCTCGACGTTCGGCATGACCCAAACCTTTGCACGACTTCCTTTGCTGACCAGGAGGTCGACAGCTCCTTCCCGAATTCGCTGGGTTCCGGGTGGCGGTTCCTGGGCGAGGATACGGTCGGCCTCCGCTGAGCTGCTGGTGGCATAGGCGATCTGTCCGAGCTTGAGGCCCGATTGTTGAAGCCCGATCTGCGCCCTCCTTGCGGGCTGTCCCACCAACTCGGGAACCTTCAGAACTTCCCGTCCCAGACTCACAAGGACGCGAACTTTTCGGTTTCGTTTGAGCCTCGAGCCTTCTATAGGGTCCTGGGAGACGATCATCCCCTCCGGGATGAGAGGGTCCATCTTGTCGCCGCTTTTTTCCACTAGAAGTCCCTCGCGTTGCAGGCGATCGGTGGCCTCGGGGATGGTCATTCCATGAAGTGACGGCACCGTCACCTCTCCACCCCGCACGGCCTTGCGCATGGAGAGATAGCCGCTCAGCGCCGCAGTGGCAGCCAAACCGGAGCCCACGCCCACCCACTTCAGTGCGGAGAGCAGGAACGAATTGAGCCGCGACTTCACCGGGAGGGGGCGGGATTCAGTAGGGATGGTCATTTAAGTGATTGAAAAATCGCCACTAATGTCGGCCTTCGGAGGTTCGAATGCTAGCATAGCGTGCGAGGTGTTTCAAGGGTATCGGTATCAGGTTCCTGTCTCGTCGGCCGCTCCGAACCGAGCTCCTGGCTCAAACCACCTCCCCCTCATCGCTTCCTCACCACTCACCCGACGACGCCCTTCCAGTTGGATCTCACGTACCTCAAGGCAAGTGCTCGACCCGCACACCACTCTTAAAGCACCTCGATCTCCCAACAGGGTTCCCGTGCGATGTGCTTCTCCTGTCGGGCCCTGGCAGGCATCGGCAAGCCAGATTTTCACATTCATCCCCCGGTATCTGGTGAATGCGCCGGGGCGCGGGTTCAGCGCGCGAACCTGGCGAGCGATGGCCGTCGCGTCTGCTTCCCAATGAATTCGCGCGGCTTCCTGTCGGATCTTGGGTGCGTAGGATTCCATATCCACCACCTGAGGGCGGGGAATCAGGGTGCCTCGTTCCAGGCCTTCGAGTGTTTCTACGAGCAGTCCCGCACCCATTTTCGATAGGCGAGTCTCAACTTCCCCTGCGGTCTCACGCTCTCCAAGTGGTGTCTCTCGCTGCAACAGGATGGGACCCGTGTCGATCCCCTCATCCATGAGAAGGGTGGTCACTCCAACTACCGCTTCTCCGCGAAGGATCGCATAGCTCACTGGCGAAGCACCACGATAAAGCGGAAGCAACGAAGCATGCAGGTTGAGACAGCCCCTGGCAGGGATTCGCAAGAATTCGCGAGGGAGAATGAGTCCGTAGGCGACCACCACTGCCGCTTCAATTTCCTGCGCGGCCACTAGATCTTGCACCTGTGCGTCAAGGGCTTCCGGCTGGATTAGCGCAAGGCCAAGGGAGAGGGCCTGCTCCTTGACAGCACAGGCGCGGGTGCGCCGACCTCGGCCTGCTGGGCGGTCGGGCTGGCAGAGCACAAGACGAATCGAGTGACCTGCCTTGTCCAGCTGAACCAGTGAGGGAACTGCAAATTTCGGAGTACCGAGGAAAGCCAGCCTCAAGCGCTGACCCCGGCCCAGTCTCCGTCGCGGATCAGTTTCTGGATTTTCTTGCGCAGGAGCCGACGCTTGAGCGGACTCAGCCGATCGAGGAAGAGAACTCCGTCCAGATGATCGATTTCGTGAAGCAAGGCCCTCGCCATCAACCCCTCACCCCGAATTCGTATCGGCCTCCCTTTGAGGTTGAGCGCCTCCACCTCGGTTCGCAGCGGGCGGGGAACCATCTCGGTGATTCCCGGTATGCTGAGACATCCCTCTTCATCCACCTGCTGTCCGTCCGATGACAGGACTCGGGGATTGATGAGAACTACCAGAGCCGATGGGTCTTTTCCCACAGAAAGGTCGACCACCGCAATCCTGAGTAGTACCCCAACCTGATTCGCCGCCAGTCCCACCCCTGGTGCGGCATGCATCGTCTCGATCATGTCCGCAACCAACCGATGGACCTCCGAGTCGATGGAGGACACCTCTCGCGCGCGAGTATTTAGAACCGGTTCCGGGTATTTGACGATGGGTCGCAAGGCCATGAGGAGTTTTGGGGCTTTCGGGAACACCGCCAGCCCCTGAGGAAGACCCACGGGTCTCCTGGAGCCGGTGGCAAGCTAACATGCTAATTCATGAGATGTCAAGGAAATCTCAGGGCTTGTCCTTTTTCTGCTTGCTCGCGTCATTCGGTTTGCTGGTGGGCGCCGGGAGGTTTGCTTTGGGGCGAGGAGGCCGAGTTTGGATAGGAGTGGTTGCGGGCGCCTGCGGCGATCCGCCATTCGCCCTCTGGCGATTGGCGGTGCTGCGGTCCTTCGAGGGTACGGTTCCTGAGTGTTGAGGTGATGGAGGGTTCCCTTCCTTCAAAATCCTATTAAGGACTCGCCGCGAAGGGTCATTCGAAACCGACGGGGCCCGAGGGGGCCGCGGCTTGACCTCACCACGTGGCTGCCCTTCCGGCTGACCCCGACGCGTTGAATTCTCTCCTCTTTGATCATTCGGGGAGCGCGGACTCAACGGTTCCACCGAGCGGAAGTCACGCCGAGAGGGAACCCCTCGACCGGTCGCAGAACCAGGAGGGATCTGTGCCTGCGGAGCAGGCTTCTCCCCGCCACGGCGCTGGCCAATGCCTACGCGCGTTGGAGGCTGTGTGGCCCGCCTTGAAGCGGCTGATTCTCGTCGATCCGACTGCCGGAACGAGGACATTTCCCGCGGACTCCGTTCTGAAGGTCTCAGCGGATCCGAACTGTTTCGGACCACCTGTTGCACGACTTCGGGTCGAACTCGAGCCTGCCGTTCATCAAAATGGGGGAGGTATCTTGTGGTGACGGCACCTTGCAGCCGGGGAACCCGATCGGCTCGCACAATATCCCGATCCAAGTTTCTGCCGCCCCAGCGATTCAGCGGGAGGAAATTCCACCCCCCCCCATACTGACTCACGGTGGTGTTGATGTAGTTGAGTCTGACATAGGCGGGGCGATTGTAGAAGTCGAGAGGGCACCAACCGACGTAGGAGGGTGTGACTGACCAGCTGACCCATGCACCCGAATAGACTGCACCAGGAATCCAGACCCAGCCTGCGCTCGTCACCCAGCTCCAGCGGCCGTAATGGTAGGGTAGCCATCCCCAAGGCTCGTACGAGACCCAGGTCCACCCGCGGGGACACCAAGTCCAATAGCCACTGTAATAAGGTCTCCATCCCACCTGAAGTATGGTCGGTCGCCAAACCCAACCGAAAGTGGCCACGTACCGCCAGTCACCATAATAGTCCAGCTCTGAGACGTAATGCCTCACGGGACGAGGGACTTCCTCCACAAATTCCCTCTCCTCAACACCTGACTCGGTGACATAGTTTCCCGATCGCTCTTCGCACCATTCCCCGAAGGAGTCCCTCCGTAGCGTGTTAACGGGCCAGGGCTCCTCGGGCGATTCACCGGACTCCACACGACTCTGTTGACCGCTTCGCACCAAGGCAGAGCCCTCGTCGCCAGCCAGTTCCACCACGCCTCGGTAAGAGATGACTGTGGTCGTGCCGAAGGCTGTCTCGACCCGGAATCGTCCACGACTCATCAGATAGACCGACGATTCTGGCGTGTCGATCCGCATCTCAGCCTGCTGGATTCCCTCACCCAGAATCTCTCCCTCGAGAGTACCCGCCTGCAACAAGAGCACCGTCCCCTCGCGGGAATCGTCGCTGGAGTCCTTCACGGCGAGAAGCTGGATGCGGGCTTCTGCATCGAGCCATATCAGGGATCCCTCTGGAAGCTGTAGTTCCAAGGGCTCACCGCCCACGTCGATTCGATCCCCCGGAAATACGGGGGTATTCACAGTTGCCGCGATCCGATCTTGTTCCAGATCACGCTGAATAGTCGCCGATCCCTCCAGGGCCCGGATTCGAGCAGGAACAGTGGTGTCGCTGTCGGGGGATTGGGAATTGTCTGCAAGGCTAGGCAGAAACAAAAATGGAAGGCAAAACAGGAGGGAAGCCAACCATCCACGTGAATTACCCTTAGACATCTTCCAGCTCCCCTTTCGGTACGCGTGGGATTGGCGCACCACGTCTAAATCGCTCAACTCCCTGAGCTAGAAACGTGCCAGTCCCTGCTGGGCTCTAACCTGAACGCTTGCAACCGCATGGTTTCGCACCTGAATGCCCATACAGACCCAAACCTGTCCAATCATGGCAGATGTGTCACATGCGGTGGTCAAACCGCGCTCGATGTCGCCCGAGTTCTTGACCCCTGCCCGGGGCGAAGCGTAAAGTCCTTATTGAGCCCGGATCTTCAAGGTCGCTGCATGCGCCAATCGTTGAATCGAGTTTACGAGCGACAACTCCCCCGTAACCGGCTTGTGCCAGCCGGCATCCTCGTTTTGTCGTTCGCCGTGCTGCCTGCTCTTGCAGGCAAGGACTCGTCTCCGGGAGAGGACGGGCGTCAGCCCAAGCTGGCTCTGACCTCGACCCCCTCCTTCGGATTCGCGCCAATAACCGTTCAGTTGGTGGCTACTCTGACCGGAATTGATCCAAAAGATTCGAATTTCTGCCATGCTGCGGTGACCTGGCTCAGGGTCGATCCCGGGGCGAGTCCCGAGAAAGAGACTCGCGTAACGGAGGCCCCGCGATGTGTGCACGGTGAGAACGAACCCTCCGTGGCAACTACCTTCAGCAAGTCATTCGACCTGTATCGGGCGGGGTCCTACTTGTACCGTGTCTCGGTAGTCGGGAAAAACGGCAAGGAGATTCGCTCTAACTATGTAACCGTCAAGGTGCTCCGTGTGCCTTAGGCGAGTTTCACGACGGCTGAACCCGTTAGGCCCTGCTCAACGGTCCGATCCTGTCTCAGAACTTTGCTTCTTCGGCGACACATCCTCGTTGAACTGAAGAATCCTGAAACTGGCGGTGGAGGTGATAGGTGCTACCGATTCCAGGCACCAATCGGCCTTACCCAGCGTATTTGGAGTCCAAAGCCAACTCAGCTCCAGAGATTCCAATACGCTTCTCTCCGGACCCCGAGTCTTTCCCGGTTTTAGCGAAATCACGGTTCCCAAGGGTTCGCCGAACAAGTACAGAATAGCCCCAGCAGGAAATGCTGAGCGGTCTATGTAGTTGATCGAAATGTAATCAGGTTTTACCAAGGTCCGAAATTGCAATCGATTCCCCTCCCGGAGCACTTTCATAACTTTGAAATAGCCTCCTCTTCCTAGGATCGCCAGCTTGATGAGTTCCACCCCATCCTCGGAAAAAGTGATTTTTCCGCTCCTCCGTAATTCTTCATAACCCGCCATCCTGGCCGACAGGTCTCTTTCCGGCCATTCAGGATGGCAGCTCAGGAAGGATTCCTCATACGTCGGCTGATGCAGGCTCTGAATGCCCTCCGAGTACTGGAAAACGAGCTTCTCCTCCGGGGCGACCCGGACATCACTGCATCCCAGGGAAAGCCCCAGCACAGCGCCCACCCCGAGGCGAATCAGACGAGTACGATTTCCTGCTTGGTTCGAGTCGAGCATCGTTCACCGTGCTCCGTTCGACGAATTCTAGGACGCGCCTTGCACATTGTCTATGCGCCTGAACCTGGTTGACATCAGAACAATCTACAGCTAGCTTGCCTTGGATGCGCAGTGGAGTTCTTTTTGAGAATCACGCCCCTGCACTCTTTCAATCTCTCACCTTCCAGCGCCATTGCCCTGCAGTCACGACTTTCGTCACGCGTGTCTCTCCGACCCCTTGATGGACGCATCAGGAGAGTGGCGGGAGCCGATGTTTCCTACGATGCCGCCACAGGCCGATTCTTCGCCGCTGTGGTACTCCTCGCCTGGCCCGGGCTGGAAGTCCAGGAGATTGCACGGGCCCGAGGCAGCTTCGGCTTTCCTTATGTGCCTGGGCTGTTGAGCTTTCGGGAACTTCCTCCGCTCCTGCGAGCCTTCCGCCGACTCGGAGGCGTCCCGGACTTGATTCTGTGCGACGGGCAGGGTCTGGCTCATCCACGATTCCTGGGACTCGCATGCCATTTGGGCCTCTTCTTGCAAGTTCCCACACTTGGTTGTGCCAAGAGCATCCTGGTTGGCCACCACCCGAAGGTCTCCCGACACCGAGGGGCGTGTGCACCCTTGACCTACCGGGGCCGCCGGGTAGGAACGGCGCTACGGACTCGGGAGGGCGTTCGCGAGATGATTGTTTCCCCAGGGCATCTTATCTCCGTCAGCCAGTCGGCCCAATGGGCTATGCAATGTACTCGTCGCTTTCGAATGCCCGAGCCCACGCGCCTGGCAGACAGGGAAGTTGGCCGAATGCGCCGGGAGGAACTCTTGGTGGACAGGAGGCCCGGCGCCGCAAAGCGCCTGTGCTAGAATCCGCAGCATTCGAGGGAAGACAACCGCGGGGGAGGGCGTGGAGGACAGCGGGGATGGGGAGGAGGCCAGATTTGCTCAGCTAAGACAGCAAATGGTCCAAACCCAATTGGTTTCCAGGGGCATCCAGGACCCTCGAATCCTGGATGTGATGGGCCGTGTCCCACGCCATCTCTTTCTTGATCCGATGCAACGGGAGGGAGCGTATGAGGACTCGCCGATTTCCATCGGCCGTGGGCAGACCCTATCGCAGCCCTACATCGTGGCATTCATGACGGAGCAGCTCAAGTTGACGGGTCAGGAGAGAGTCCTGGAAATCGGAACCGGGTCGGGCTATCAAACTGCGGTGCTCGCGGAATTGGTTCAGAGGGTATACACCCTTGAAGTTCTCGAGCCGCTCGCGCTAGGAGCACGCTTTCTGCTTGGTCGATTGGGTTACCAGAACATCGAGTTTGCCGTTGGAGACGGCCGGCTGGGCTGGCCCGAAGAGGCTCCTTTCGATGCCATCCTGGCTGCCGCAGCCGCAGAAGACATACCGGCTCCCCTTCGGGATCAGATCGCTGACGGGGGAAAGATGATTCTCCCCCTGGGACAAGACCATCAAGATCTCTGGCTTTTCCTCCGCTCCGGGAGTGAGTTGGTATCTCAGCGTCTGTTGCCGGTTCGATTCGTTCCTCTCGTACATGGCGGCCCACTCCCATCGTAGGAGACGAGTGCGCGTATGTCAAAAGTCATTACTCCCCGAGGCGAAGACGCCGCTCGCTGGTACACAGATGTGGTTCTGCGGTCAGAGCTGGCGGATTATTCACCGGTGAAGGGTTGCATGGTCATCCGGCCGCAGGGTTACGCGCTCTGGGAGAGGATCCAAGGCGCTCTGGATGCCCGATTCAAGGAAACGGGACACCAGAACGCCTATTTTCCGCTGTTCATTCCCGAAAGCTTCCTCCATAAAGAGAAGGCGCACGTCGAGGGTTTCTCTCCAGAGCTGGCCGTGGTGACCATCGGTGGCGGCAAGGAGCTGGAGGAAAAGCTCGTGGTCCGCCCGACCTCCGAAACCATCATGTACAGCATGTTCGCCAAGTGGATCCGCTCCTACAGGGATCTTCCTCTCCTGCTCAACCAATGGTCCAATGTTGTGCGCTGGGAAATGCGCACCCGGCTCTTCCTAAGGACGACCGAGTTCCTCTGGCAGGAGGGCCACACCGCGCATGCCACTGAGCCCGAAGCCGAAGCGGAAACCCTGAAGATTCTGGATCTCTACTACGACTTCGCCCACAATCAGATGGCACTTCCGGTGCTGAAGGGACTGAAGAGTGAGCAGGAAAAATTTGCTGGAGCGCTTCGAACTTACTGTATTGAAGCGCTGATGCAGGATGGCAAAGCTCTCCAGGCGGGCACTTCCCATAACCTGGGTCAGAATTTCTCAAAGGTCTTCGACGTGAAATTCCAGAACCGGGAGGGAGGCACCGAGCACGTCTGGCAAACGAGCTGGGGCGTCTCCACTCGGCTCATCGGTGCGCTGGTGTTGGGGCACGGCGACGACGCGGGTCTCATTCTTCCTCCCGCCCTGGCTCCCACCCAAATCGTCGTCGTTCCAATCTGGAAGACCGATGAAGAAAAATCCACCGTGCGGCAGACCGTGGAGAAGCTAATTGATTCTCTGGCTCCCCACGTCCGGATTCATGCGGACCTTCGGGAAGAGGTCTCTCCGGGCTTCAAGTTCAACGAGTGGGAGCTCAAAGGAGTCCCCCTGAGGATCGAACTGGGTCCTCGCGACCTTGCCAAAGGTCAGGTCATGGTCGCATCTCGGCTGGACAGGAGGAAGGAGCCGGTACCGTTGGGAGAGTTGGTAGTGAAACTCCCTGAGCTCCTGGCTCAATTCCAGCGCTCGCTCTATGATAGGGCGCTCAAGTTTAGAAACGACAATACAAGGCCGGCCGGAACCTATTCGGAGTTCAAGGAGCAGATCGAGACTCTGGGGGGGTTTTTCGAAGCTTATTGGTGTCGGAATTCTCAATGCGAGACAAAGATCAAGGAAGAGACGAAGGCTACGATTCGGTGCATCCCTTTGGATGGACAGGACGGCGAAGGGGCTTGCCTGTTCTGCGGCTCCCTGTCGAGGACCCGGGTGATTCTCGCCCGCGCTTACTAAAGCCCCTCTTGACCCCTCGAACCCTCCGGTTCACGGTTCTTGCCCTGGGCCTTTTCCTGACTGCCGCATACTCCATTTCAGCTCAAGACTTCGTCCTTCGGTTTACCGCCCCACCTCCGAATCGGCCGGTGGCCGGCGAAACCCGTGTTGCCCTCGAGGCCACCGTTTCCCAGGGAGCGCGAATCGTCCGAATCGAAGTTCGCATTGATTCCCAGCTCGTGGCGGTCTTAGATAAGCCTCCCTACGAATTCCTCTGGAATGCCGGTGAGGAATTTCACCCCCACACTCTGATGGCCAAAGCCGAAGACAGCAATGGACACACCGCCACGGTTACCTTGGAGACGCCCCCGCTGAGAATCGGCCAGCGGGAATCGGTGAGCCTCGTGGACCTCTATCTCAATGTGGTCGACGAGAAGAACCGGCCCCTCACGGATCTATCCCAGGATGATTTCAAGGTTTTTGAAGATGGCAAACCGCAGACTATCGTCCGTTTCACTGCTGCTCGACAACCCCTGAGCGTGGCGTTGCTGATCGACGCCTCCAACAGCATGGGGACCGGGGAGCGGATGGAAACTGCCCGTCGGGCCGCCGTGGATTTCGTCAAGAAAATGCTCGCGTCGGATCAAGCGATTCTGTTCAGCTTCAGTGATAAGGTCACGCTGCTCCAGCCTTTGACCTCCGACCGCAAGAAACTGGAGCGTGCAATTCAGACCATCGCTCCGACTGGGGGAACGGCCCTTTACGATGCAATGGTGCGGGTCTCTGAGACGATGAAAGAGCTCGAGGGGAGAAAGGCGGCGATTTTGCTTTCGGACGGGAGAGATCAGGCCTTTCGGGAGAATGCCCCCGGAAGCCTGCATCTTTTCGAGGAGGCTGTGAACTCTGTGGTGCGCTCCGAGGTGGTGGTTTACGCTATTGGCCTGGGAGCGCGCCTGGACGACGAGACCGATTTGGCGCAGCGCCGATCCCTCAAGGAGATCTTGCAGACCTTCTCAGAAAAAACCGGCGGCCGGTTCTACAATCCGGAAAATCCGGGCCAGTTGGCCGGAGTCTATCAGCAGATTACCGAAGATTTGGGAAGGCAGTATTCACTCAGCTACAACCCCACCAACCAGTCCCGAGACGGACGATGGCGAACGTTGACCGTAGAAGAGCGGAAACCAGGCGCTCGGGTCTTCACCCGACCCGGCTACTTCGCCCCCTCCCCATGAGCGCGCTTTCCTCCCGGATCCTATAACGGAGCCTGCGGCGTTGCATCCACCGCACGACCAAGAGATCCACAACAGGCCGAAGCAATCGTGACGTGGGACCATACTTGGATCGTCCCCAGCGTCGGCGCCGATGCCCGACGCCCACCTGGCCGATGCGGAATCCCTCCAGCTCCAAGAGGGCAGGCAGGAAGCGATGCATCCCGTCTTGGAGCCTAAGCCGCTCCAAGCATGGCCGGCGAAACACTTTCAAGGAGCATCCAGCATCCCGAATCGCCTCTCCCAGCACGCGGTTTCGAATCGAATTGGCAACCCGGGATACGAGGCGACGCGAAAGGGAATCGCAGCGCCGTACTCTATACCCCACCAGCGCGTCCAGCGTGCCGAGTGAATCGAGCATCATCAGAATATCCACGGGATCGGTCTGGAGATCGGCATCCATGGTGATGATCAGATCGCCACGGACTGCCTTGAATCCCGCATCCAGGGCTGCCGACTGGCCCGAAGGCTCCAGAAGGTGCAGTGCCCGCACACGTGGATCTTGTTGAACAATATCGACCAGCACTTCCCGGCTTCCGTCAGTACTGCCATCGTCCACGAAAACCACTTCGAAGCTATTCCGAGTTCTCGACAAAATGCCCTTGAGCTCCTTCCAGAGCGGTTGTAGGTTCTCTCGCTCATCTCGAAGCGGAATCACGACACTGAGGTAAGGAGAGGTCATTTGAATATCCAGAAGCGCCTCAGAACCGACATCCGTCGGAAGGCGTGGCGTTCGGCTTCACTGAGTTGTGCGGGAGCTAAGGCTGCCTTCCACTTGAGAAAGCCGAAGTGATCGATCTTTCTCAGCATCGGGAGAAACCATCGCGCCCGCCGGCTGCCGGGGTCGAAGCGAAAGGAAGCATTGAAATCGATGATGAACACACCTCCGGAGGGGTTGATCAGAATGTTGTCTCGTTTGCGGAGATCGATGTGCACAATGCCTCGAGAGTGGATCGCGTCAATGAGCTCCCAGAGCCGCGCGAAGAGCTCCGGTGGGAGTTCGCGCCGTTTCCAGTGGGAGATTCTCTCACCCTCCACATATTCGATTGCCATGGCATTTTTCCCGATCCTCCCGAAATACTTGGGAACTCCGGGGATCCCGGCGAGTCTTCGGTAAATGGAGGCCTCGCGGCGGATCTGCCATCGCCCATACCATCTCACCGGCAAGATCTTCCTGTTGAAGTCCTTGACGATGGCCTTCCTCTCAGGTGATTCCAATAGCAGAATGTCTGCTTTCCCCCACCCCCCCTGCTGGAAGATGCGAGCTTTGGGACCCCGGAAATCGGTCTCGGAGATCGACGAGGTAATCTCCCGATCGCGTTCCCCGGATTGAGGGGCTTTCGACACTGTGATATCCTCCCTGCCGCCTAAATAATTGGCATATCGTAACATAACGAACCAGCGACCGAGGCCGTCATGCAAGCGCCGACCCGAGAGGCGCTCCGCGCACGCCCACCGCTCAGGTTTCGCGCCGGTCGAAACGCCACGAAAGCGGACATCTTCCTCTGGGAATTGGACGGAGTGAGGCTGGTCGTCAAAGACTATGCTCCACGCCCCCGCTGGGTCAGAGCCACGATGGGACGAGCGATGGTCCGGCGCGAGGTTCGGGCCTATCGCCTTCTCCAAGACCTTGCAGGGATCCCACGATTCGCCGGACAAGTGGACTCGCTGGCCTTCGCCGTCGAGTTCGTAGAAGGTCGCGACCTCTCGCATTTTCGACCGGGCGAAGTTTCCGTAGAGTTCTTCCGGAAGCTCCTGCAGTTGCTTGAATCGGTCCATAAAGCCGGCGTCGCCCAAGGAGACATCCACCACCGGGATGTCCTGGTGGGCCCAGATGACGAGCCCTTTCTGGTGGATTTCTCCACGGCAGCCTTCCAGCAGGGTCCTGCCGGATCTTGGCGGCGAATGATCTTCCAGGCTGCCTGTGGCTCAGACCGCAGAGCAGTGCTCAAGCTGAAGCATCGACACGTCCCACACTCCCTCACCGGGGCCGAGCACCATGAGCTGACTCATCCACCCACCTGGTATCGACTCGGGAAGCGCATCCGATCCCTCTGGAGGGCAGGTCGCCGGAAGTGAGATGTCTCGCAGCATTGACACCTTTCCAGGGTTCCCCTAAGATTTCGCCCCCTTTGAACTCACGGAAGGAGACTCTTGTGGCCTCTCAGCGAAGCAGAATCCTGGGTTACATTCGGCTGGCCCTCGTCTACCTGTTCGTGGGAACCCTGGTCTGGTTCTCCACTCCCACTCCCCGCCTCTTTGCTGCCGGCGCGCTGATTGTCCTGTTGGGAGAGGTCGTCCGAATCTGGGCCGCCGGCCATCTGGTAAAGTCTCTGGAGCTCATCGACTCCGGACCCTATGCCTTCACCCAAAATCCCCTCTACCTGGGACGACTGCTGATTCTCACCGGCTTTTGCGTCATGGCGAGGAGCCGCTGGCACTTGAACTGGGTTGCTCTGGCATTGGGCTATGTGGTCTTCTTCGGCTATTACATCCCCCGCAAGCTCCGGGTGGAAGGGGCCCGGCTGCAAAAGATGCATGGCGATTCGTTTTCCCATTACAACGCTGCAGTGCCGATTCTCCTGCCGTCGCTGCGCCGTTACCCGGGCAAGCGCGCGCCATGGTCGTTCGGAAAGGCTGTGAGGAATCAGGAGTACCTGGTGCTCTCCGGCGTGCTCCTGGTGCTGGTCTTCTTTGCTTGGAAGACCTGGAGTTAGCTATTCCCTCTGCGGGCCCTGCATGCGGCCAGAGGATCGCAGCGCGCGACGGTAGGCCAAAAGGGTCCCTTCCACCAAGCGCTGAATACTGAACTCGGATTTCACGCGGCGCTGCCCCTCTTCCCCCATGGCCCTTCCCCGATCTTCCCGCTGCAGAATCTGTTTCATCGCTTGCGCCAAGGCTTCGGGATTCCCCGGCGGCACGATCAGGCCGGTTCGGCCGTGCTCGACGATTTCTCTCGCTCCGCCGATGTTGGTGGCGACAACCGGCTTGCCAAGCGCCATCGCCTCCTTCAGGACCGCTGAAGACGCGTCGCAATCCACCGAGGGCAGGACCGATAGGTCGAGGGCCGCCGTAATTTCTGGAATGTCCTCCCGAAACCCAAGGAACCGAACCCGCTCCGAAAGGCCGAGACTCGCCGCCTGCCGGCGCAGCGGCTCTTCCTCCGAGCCACGGCCCGCGAACAGGAATCGAACGGAGGGAAGGTCGGCAGCGATTTGAGCCGCGGCCTTCAGAAAGAAAGCTCCTCCCTTGTCCTGCACGAGTCGGCCCACCACTCCCACCAGCAGGCACTCGCTTCCTTCCACCTCCATCTCCCGGCGTAGCGGTGCCGGTTTCACTCCCGGATTGAACCGCTCTTCCCAGTAGGAGGAGTGGACTATCGAAATGCGCTCCCGGGAGAGATCGCCATGTCTGAGGAACGGTTCGTATCGTTCAAGGACCGAAGCGCTCGCGACGATGAGGTGATTCACCAAAGTTCGATAGAGGAAGCGATTGAGAGGATGGAATGCCACTCTCTTGGTGTTGTGCCGGGTGTAAATTAAGGGAAGGGCATGGCGTCCCAATTTCAATGCGGCCGCGGCTGTCCATAGGTCTTGAGATCCATGCGCATCCAGGAGATCGAATTGCCTTCGCAGCAAGAGCCGATGAAGGCTGGTCGCATCGCGCATGGCCGACGCAAGGTGCTTGGACTTGAGGAATCGAGGCTCTTCAAACGTCTCCAGGCCCGATCGAGACGCCTTTTCGGCAAGCATCGAGCCAGCCGGGGCCGCGATGACGACCTCATGGCCACTTTCCATCAGAGACCTGGAGAGCATGAGAATGCGCGAGGGCTGCCCCCCCCAGCCTCGGTGGAAGTTGGTGTGCAGGATTCTCAGACCGGCTGGTTTCATGGGGAAATCTCCGGAGTGGCCGGGAGGGCGGGGCGGCCGGCTATGCTATGATGCCGCGCGTTGGGGCGTCAACCCTCCTCTTCGAGCGGGCCCTCTCCGCTGCGACGCCTTCCGCAGGTGGTACGAGGCAGGGTCACGCGGAGCCGAGGTGATGATCCCTTTTCTGGTTCTTCAGACCCTTCCCAGACCGAACGTCTTCAGCCCCCGTAACGCGCTTCTGACCTTGGCTCGAAACCTCGACTGTTCCCGCTTCACGATGACGGTGGCCGTCCCGCGCCCTGGGTTGCTCAGCGAGGCGTTGGAGAACGAGGGGATCCGGGTGGAGCGCATTGCAGGGCTGCGAACCTATCGACGTCATGATGCCCTGTGGCGATTGCCAACGGTGGTCCTCAGAATCGCGCGGCTTGCCGCACGGATGAAAGCTCGATTCGTGGTGAGCAATCATGCGGAGCTGGGCCCGTTCGCCGATGCGGCCGCCCGCCTGAACGGGATTCCCTGGATTTGTTTCCTGCGGCAGGCGGACCGCTCGGAGTGCTATTATGAAAAATACCGGGTCGCTCGCTCCCACGCGGTTGCCGCCGTGAGTGAAGCGGCGCTGCATGGCTACCG
>JAKEFJ010000034.1 GCA_022616665.1 Acidobacteriota bacterium | reverse complement strand
TCCAGGCAATGCCCTCCTGAGCCTTGACAGCCCTTTCATCGATCCCCCAAGATGGGTGGCGTGCCGGGATGGCGAAACTGGTAGACGCAAGGGACTTAAAATCCCTCGGGGCGAAAGCCCCATGTCGGTTCGATTCCGACTCCCGGCACCAGGACGCGCCCTTCCCTCTGCCCGCATCGGTTCCCGGACCAGCCTGCACCGGCTCCCTTCCGGAGCTTCTCTGGTAAGATTCACCCGCCGGAGGAGGATTCCCTCTCCGTCGACGCGACACCTTGCGAAGGAGCGTCCGCTTGCCCATCAGGACCCTCTGCGACATCGTCAGCGGGCTCGAGCAGCAGCCGGTCAAGCAAGATTTCCTCCGCTACAAGTCCAAGGGAGAATGGCGGAACATCTCCACCGCGGATTTCGTATCGACGGTGCGGGCACTCTCCCTGGGGCTTGAGGCCCTGGGGATCAAGTCTGGGGAAAGGGTGGCGCTGCTCTCCGAGAATCGTCCCGAGTGGGCCGCTTTCGATCAAGCCTTGCTGAGCCTTGGAGCGGTGGTAGTCCCGCTCTATCCCTCGCTCCTCACCGAGCAAATCCGCTTTATTCTGGATCACAGCGGCTGCCGCGCCCTGATCCTCTCCAATGAGTACCAGCTTTCGAAAGTTCTCCCCGCCCTGGGATCCCTTCATGGGCTCTCCCGCTTGGTGCTCCTGGACCCTCCGCCGGAGATGCCCACCCAGGCCCTGGCCTGGACCGCGCTTCTGAGCGAAGGGGAGGCCGTGCACCGCAGCGATCCCTCCCGCTTCGATTCCTTGAAGGCCCGAGTGTCGCCCACGGATCTGGCCAGCATTCTCTACACCTCCGGAACGACCGCGGACCCCAAAGGTGTGATGCTCACCCACGGCAACTTGGCAGCCAATATCAACAGCACGCTGGAGGCAATCCCGATCACCGGGGAGAGCGTCGCCCTGTCGTTCCTGCCCCTCAGCCACGCCTTCGAGCGCATGGTCCATTTCGCTTGCCTGTCGGTGGGGGCCAGCATCGCTTATGCAGAGTCCATCGACGCAGTGGGACAAAACCTGCAAGAGATTCAACCGACCCTGGTGGCCGCCGTGCCCCGGCTGCTGGAAAAAATGCACGGGAAAGTCGCAGACGCGCTGCGCAGCGCATCGCCCCTCCGTCGGGGGATATTCCATCTCGCTCTGGCGGTGGGTCGCCGGAAGACCCGGGCGAAGCTCTCCACCGGCCGCGTGCCGATTTGGATCCGCCTGCTTTCCATTGAGGCCGAGCGCCTGGTCCACGGCCCGCTCCGGCAGAAAACCTTCGGCCGAAGGATCCAGCTCGTCATCTCCGGGGCGGCGCCTTTGTCCCGGGAGGTGAACGAGTTCTTCCAGGCGATAGGAATCCAGGTCTTGGAAGGGTACGGCCTGACCGAGGCCTCGCCGGTCGTCTCGGTGAACACGCCACGGCGATTGAGAATCGGGACAGTGGGCCCGCCGCTCCCCGGCGTAGAGGTGCGCCTGACGGAGGATCAGGAAATCCTGGTGAAGGGGGCCAACGTCATGAAGGGATATTTCCGCGACGAGGCGGCCACGCAGGCGACCGTGCGGAACGGATGGCTCTACACCGGGGACATAGGCCGACTGGAGGACGGCTTTCTGGCCATTACCGACCGGAAGAAGGAGATCCTCAAGACTTCGGGAGGCAAGATGATCGCGCCACAGCCACTGGAGAATCTGCTGAAGGGCGACCCCTCCGTGTCGCAGGCGGTGCTTCTGGGCGACAACCGGAAGTTCGTTTCGGCCCTGCTGGTGCCGGATTTCGGCTGGTTGGCCTCCTACGCCAGGCGCGAGAGGATTCCGTTCAGCCAGCCCTCGGACCTGATCAAGGAGCCGCGCATCGTGGATCATTACAGGCGGCTGATTGAATCCAAGATGGCGGGCCTCCCCTCCTATGAGACAGTGAAAAAATTCCGACTGCTCCCCTCCGAGCTCACTCTGGAGGAAGGCGAGCTCACGCCGACGATGAAGGTGAAGCGCCGAATCATCGAGACGAAGTACGCCGATCTCATCGCCTCGATGTATAACGAGTGACGAAAAAAAGTGATCGAAGCGCTTGAAAACCGTTGACACATGATCAGGTGCGTGGTATAAAAACCGCGGATCGTGATCAGGTGATTCGATCGCGCCGGTGCGACAGAGACGATGATGTCGCGAGAGTTTTGGGATACCGGCCAACGATCGGGCGAACAACGCGGTGAAAACGATCACGGATGTCAGAAACCTCTTGGAACCTCCAAACGAACCTCGAAGCCGATTCTTCCTTCCTGGGTCTTCATACTTCCTTTTTTCCCGTTCCGCAGTCTTCATCCGGACCTGCGATCTCCTTGACAACGCCTGCGGGGTTCCTACATTCCTTCCTTGATGGGAACCCGGCAGGTCGACGAAGACACTAGCACCATCATCCGGGGAAGGAGGTGAGTGACCATAGCCGCCAAGAAGAAGGGTAAGAAGACCGCGAAGAAGAAGGCCACGAAGAAAAAGAGATAAGCCTGAAGCGGATCTTCGTTTCACTTGAAGGGGTGAGCAATCACCCCTATTTTTTTGTCGGGAGTGGAAACGGGTGGCGCCAACGGCCGGGGCTGTGCTAGCCTCCAGGCTGATTGTATTAATAGAGGTGGCGAGAGGAGGACTGGATGCCGAA
This sequence comes from Acidobacteriota bacterium, assembly GCA_022616665.1. Classification (GTDB taxonomy): domain Bacteria; phylum Acidobacteriota; class Polarisedimenticolia; order Gp22-AA2; family AA152; genus AA152. The sequence continues at coordinate 744 of JAKEFJ010000034.1, read as the reverse complement.
CAGCTCCGATACCTGCAAAATCGGCGAAACGACTCAGAAGTCAGGTGCTTACGAGTGTCTGATTTGTAAATACGCCGGCAACGTTACGGAGATTCAGGTGGAGAAGGGAAAAATCCTTCCCATGTGCGCCACCTGCAAAGATCAGGACACGACTTGGCACTTCAAGAGGGCTTCTTAGCGACCGACCGCCTCCTCTCGGCCCACTCCTCCATCCTGCGTGAAACCTCCTTCTCGAATCCCTCCTGTCCCGGGCGGTAGAAGCGCTCTCCCCGGAGATCCTCCGGCAGGCACTCCATTTCTGTGATCGCCCCCTCGAAGTCGTGTGCATATTGGTATCCTCGCCCGTAGCCGAGGTCGTCCATGAGGTCGGTCTCTGGATTGAGAAGGTGAAGCGGCACACTGCGAACATGCCCGCCGTGGATCTTCTCGGAGGCCTCGCCGTACGCCCGCGTGACGGAGTTGCTCTTGGGCGCCACAGCCAGATAGAGGGCGGCCTGGGCCAACGCGAGCGCTCCCTCGGGCATCCCGAGGAAGTGAATCGCCTGGTGCGCCGCCACCGCCAGGGCCAGCGCCTGCGGATCGGCGTTTCCCACGTCCTCACTGGCGAAGCGGATCAGCCGCCGGGCGACATACCGCGGGTCCTCGCCCGCCAGTAACATTCTCGCGAGCCAATAGACCCCGGCATCCGGGTCGGAGTTTCTCAGGCTCTTGTGCAGGGCGGATATCAGGTTGTAGTGCTCTTCC
>JAKEFJ010000033.1 GCA_022616665.1 Acidobacteriota bacterium | reverse complement strand
CTGGTGTTGCAGAATCTCGAGGCCCTTTACTGGCAGCTCGTCGAGCAGGGGCAGCACCAGAGGGAGGTGGTGCGGGTGTCGTCCGATGCCTACTGCGTCTTCAACGCCAGTCCGCTGGAGAAGTACGAATCCTACCGGCAGGTCCTGGATCGCTGGAAAGGGGAGCAGGACGAAGATACCGAGGTGGACCTCACGCCCACGGTTTACAACATCATCGATACCATCCTGGATTTCCTGGGAGTCAACAAGTACACCACTTGCCTGCGGCGCGAAGGCCAGTGCACCGAGTACTTGGTGGATGTCTTCCCCGAGGTTTACGGCCCGGGGGAGGCCACGGCGTTTCGGCGAATTCTCCGGGGAGCCCGCCTGGACAATGAGGAGGTGGAGGAAATCCTCGATCACGTGCGCCGCAAGGGATCCTGCTTCGTCCCGCGACTGGACGCGATCTTCCTGGGGCAGTTCGACCTGGCTCACGGCGGGGAGGAGGCGGCCCACTTCGTGAATCTCTGCCTCAAGCGCGAGCTGAACGATCAGGCCCCCACCCAGCTGCCCCAGCACGATCTCTTCTACGGGCGGGTTTTGGAGGAAGCCCTGGCCTTCTTCGGATCCAAGCTCATCGTTCCCGGCAGGAACCATTTCTTCGAGGCGAAGTTCTACCAGTACTATCGGAAATCTCCGGAGCTGATCGAAGCCAACACGCCTTACTCCTACCAGGAGTTCAAGGAGATCATCGATTTCATTCTCCTCCACAAGAAATTCGAGACTCACTACACGGAGTATGAGGAGGTCCCCCAGGAGATCCTTCACGGCATCCGATCCGAACCGAAGCGCATGAACATCCTGGTTCACGAGCTCGGATACTTCCTGGGTCAGCAGGTTTACGATGGCTACCACGCGGGCGCCATCACACGCCGGGAGATTTCCGATCTGTTCAAGAAGAAGTTCGTGGACACCGGGAGCGCTTTGCGCGCCTACCTCGACCTTGTGGAAAAGCTTTCCGGAGTGCCCGCCTGAGGTTTCGCTTGCGCCGCTTCCGGCGGGAAGGCTAGACTAGCCACTGATAAAGGGAGAACCGAGCGATGCCATCACAGGCCTTTATCCTGGTCAAAGTGAAATCGGGCACTTCCGAGCAGGTCGAGGACACGCTGGCAGATCTGCCAGGCGTCAAGATTTCGCATTCCGTGATGGGGCCCTATGACGTGGTGGCTTACGTGGAAGGGACGAATATCAACACGCTGCGGGACATGATCATGAAAAGAATCCAGACGATCCCCGCGGTACGGCACACGACAACCCTGCTGGTGATCTAGACTTTCGGTGCGGTGAATTCCGCCGACGGAGGGCTGCGATGAACGCTCGGGATTGCCACACGGGCCCTGTCTCCCCCGGGCTCTATCAAATCGATGACAAGACGCTGGTTTCCATCCGGCTGGCGCGCTCCGCGCAGGATCCCTCCCGATTTCGCGCCGTCGCGCTGGCGGTGCTCCGGGACAACCACCGGGTGCCGCTCTCCTCCACCCTCACCGCCGGGTACGGTGCCGATCGGGAGGGCGCCCTTCAGGCGTGCCTGGAAAGGGTCCGGGAAGGGCTGGAAAGGGGCCGGTTTCCCCAACTACACCGCTCTCGACGTCCCGAGGCCACTCTCTAGGTTCCTGACCTGGAATCCGGCAGTTTTTGCCCCGGCTGCGGCCGTCGGATCATCCTCTTTTCCCGTTGAAAATGCTTGAAATCACGGTATATAGACTCCCATGCCCCCCGAGTCGATGAAGGGAGGCGCCCGAAACGCATTCGTGCGCCTTTTCCGCGCCGGCGCGCTCCTGGCGGTCATCCCGATGACCCTGGCAACGGGAGCACCAGGACCCCCAGGACCCACTCCCCGTGAATCCGATCACAAGCTGGCTCTTGTGGAGAACAGCCCCGCGCCGGGGAGAGTCCCTTTACCCCTGGAGCGAGGCGTAGCTCGGCTGCGCCACGACTATGGAGCCCTCTCCCTGGTTGAGCTGACGGGGGGGCAGGAAGCAGCGCTGCGTGATGCAGGCTACGCGGTTCGCATCCTGGAGGACGCGGACCGGATTGGATTGGGGCCGTACAGCTTCACGGTTCCTGGTGGGCCGGCGGGCCTTCCCGCGGATCTAGTAGGGCGGGACAGGCGAGAGGAATTTGACACCTATCTGGTCCGGTTCATCGGGCCTGCCGCGGATGAATGGCTGGTGCGCCTGAAGGGCCTGGGTGGGGAGGTTCTCACCCCCATCCCCTACTTCACCTACCTGGCAAAGATCCCCGCTAACCGCCGCCAGGAGATAGCGGCTCTCCCATTCGTTGAGTGGATGGGTCCCTACCATCCTGCCTTCAAGCTGTCCCGGGAGCTGGTTCGGCAGCATCTGGAGGGCACGCACCCGGAAGCGGTACAAAAGCTGAACGTCTTGATTTACCGCTGGGGCGACGTGGAAGGGGCGCTCAACAAGATTCGCGCCATGCGGGGCGAAATCCTGAACCGCTCGGCCTTCGACTTCTACGATTTGATCATGGTCAAGATCTCGGGCAAGAGAGTGCCCGACCTCGCCAGGATGACCGAGACCTACGCCGTGGAGGTCGTCTCCGAGCCGAAGCTGGAGGACGAGTCATCCACGCAAATCCTCGCGGGCCAGATCGGCCCCGGGAACATCCCGTTCCGCCCCATCTTCGCCGAGCCGAGCTACCAGGACTGGCTCACCGCCCGAAACCTGGACGGCTCCAACGTCACCATCGGTTACGTGGATGAGGGGGTTCTTAATGTCGATCCCACGGATCATCTCTCGGGACGAGTCAACCAGACGGCCTGCGGGACCGCCGGCTTGACCGGGACCGGGCACGGTCATTTCGGTGCGGCCAATGCGGGTGGGGCGTGCTCGCATGCCGCCGAGGCGTCCACCGGATTCAAGTTCGGCCTGGGAGTCGCCCCGGCCGTCAACTTCATCAACCTGCCTTCACTCAATGGCAGTGCCAATTGCTTCCCGGGTGTCTCGAATCCCTCGGAGCTGGCCCGCTTAACGGTGACCAGCACCGGACCCGTGAATGGCATTCTGGGAACAGTCCAGAACAACTCATGGGGCGGAGATGCCGGCGACTTGATCGAAGATGTTTCCTATGGAAGCTTCGAGCGGACGTACGACATCCTCACGAGGGACGCAGACTCGATGACCGCCGGAAACCAGCCGCTCATCACCTGCTTCTCGGCGGGCAATGAAGGAGCCAACAACAACTCGAATCCGCCCTACGGTTGCCCGGTGCTTCCCAGCGGCCACAAGGATTGCCCGGTGACGCTCACCCGCCCTCACTCCTCGAAAAATATCCTGACGACGGGGTCGAGCTCCGTCTACCGCCCGGGAAGCGGGGCCTCGAACATCGACGACCGCAGTTTTTTCAGCAGCCAGGGACCCGCGATGGACGGTCGGATCAAGCCCGACTTCATGGCTCCTGGAGGGGCTGGCGGCAGCTTCGTCGCCCTGACATCCGCCCTGCTTCCGGGAGCCACGGTGGCTCCAAGCGTGGGCGACGGATTACATGGTATAGGGGCCGGAACTTCCTTCGCGACTCCGCAATCCGCGGGCGGGGCGGCGCTTCTGGCACAGTGGTGGAAGCGCTTTGCGCCCGCAGGTCCCAGCCCGGCCATGGTCAAGGCCTTGTTTGTCAACAGCGCGCGGGACATGCAAGCTGGCAATACCCTTGATGCGGTCCCCAATCGGCACGAGGGATGGGGGCGCTGGAACCTGGGAAACATCCTGGAGCCGGGGACACCCACGATCGT
>JAKEFJ010000258.1 GCA_022616665.1 Acidobacteriota bacterium | reverse complement strand
TTGGGATCCAGCTGGATGAGCACGAGGAGCAGGCAGCAGACGAACCAGCTGAAGCTCAGAAAGGTGAGGGCGCCCCCTACTAGATCCGAGCGTGGCTTCCAGCCGCAGCTTTGGCTGACCCTGCCGCCCCAGCGGACCCTTCCCATCTGGGCGAGCCAGAGAATCAAGATGGCGCCGAAAGAGAAAGCGCCGTACGTGTAGATCAAGAGGGCCAGGAGCCGGGCGAGGTTCATGCGGTGAGGATAGGCGATCCGGCCCACTCCTCCAAGCCGAATCTCACGAGCGGCCGGAGAGGAGCGCTCAGTGGCGGATTCGTCGAGGTGGACGGGCCCGATCCGGCCTCCCAGGCCGGGCCGTGAGGGGCTTGCCTGACGATTTGAGTGGGCTCATCCCTTGGTGGGCTGAACCGTCGCGGCGCGCAGGGCAGAGAAAACCGCCCAGACCATCAATGCGAATCCGCTGAGGTAGACCGGCCAAAGAAAGGCCGTGGGTTTGAGCCGCCCCAGCTCCTCAGCGCTGGCCGGAAGCGCGGCGATGGCGTCGACCATGAAGGCGTAGAGGACGGTGAAGGTTCCTGCGAGGAATGCCGCCCACCGGGCAGGGCCTGGGCGGATGGCCCATCCCCGATCATCAATCCTCACCGCCAGCGCACCGCCTGCCGCCGCGAGCAGTGCAATGAGCAGCGGACTCAGCACCGGCCCCCACCAGGGAAGCGGAATCAGAAAGAGAACGTCCGGCTCGAGGAGGGATCCCGGCCAGCCCAGGAGAACTCTCAGCCAGACGTAATAGAAAATGTCCCACAGCCCGAAAGCGTAACAGGCAAATCCCCAGCGCGCCTGCCAGGATCGGCCCAGAGCCCACCCCAGGGCCGCTATCATTATTAATGTCGCCAGCTCCCGCCCCACCTCGACCCGGGCGATTTGAGGATCGAAGGGAGCCATGTCCCGGATGAGATCCGTGACTCCCAGGATCCGGCGCAGGTACACCACCGCAGCGGCCTCCACGTAGGCCATGGCCGCCGCGAACACCGCCACCCACTTCAGGCTCTTACTCTGCAAGCTACCTCCACCTTCCAGCGATCCTGCGCAATTCATTCTATGCCAGGGCGAATTCCTGCGAAAACCGAGGCGAACCACTTCCCCCGGCGGAGCCGATTGTGACATGCTTGCTAAAAAATTGGCGGTCGGGAACTCTGAGTGATCTCGCCGCAGCGTCACTCACCCAGTCGCATGCCATTCCGCTGATGGGGGTCGTGCAAGTCATGTCGTTTCTCCGGTCAGCTCGCGCCGAGCCCGGGTCGAGGCAGGTCTTGTCGGATCGCCGGAAGCAGCCTCTCGCTTCACCGTCGGCAGCTATGGCTGTCGTACTCCTACAACTCGCCTGCGGTCCGGCGCCCTATCAGGTGGTCGAGGTAGCCAATCGCTGCTCTCTTCACCTGGATGGAGATGACGACTTCGTCGACCTGGGCACCATCGCCGCCGGCAGTCCCATGATGCTTGCAGGCTCCCCCTTCACCCTAAGCGCCTGGTTTCGACAGGAGCCTGGCGGAGACCCCTACCAGCGGATCCTCGACAAGAGCGACGGAGTGCTGGGACGCAACGGTTACGCCCTCGCGGTGGATCCCGGAGAAAAGCGCATTCACTTCTATGTTCACGGCGGAAAAAAGGGAGGCGATTTCATCAGCGTTGGGGGGGCCTATCGGATGGGAACCTGGCATCACGTAGCCGTCGTGGCGAGGGACGGCGGTCTGGAGATCTGGGTGGATGGCCGGAGAGACGGCCGTGCCAGCTACGAGAGCGGCTCACATGCCCTGCCGGCCGATTTCGCCACCACAGCGCGGCTGGGCACCTGGAATCACGAGCCGGGCCGGGAGCTCAAAGGATGGATGGATGAAGTGGCTGTCTGGAATACCGACTTGAGCAGCGATGCCATCGAAGCGATCTACTCCGCCAGAGGGCGTGGCGATCTTTCCCGGGACTGGGGCCCGTACGATTCTTCTGGAGCCCTGGTCGCATGGTGGCGTATGGAGGCCGACCCGGGGGACGATTCACCTCCTCCCATCACCGACTCATCGGGAAAGAACACTCCGGGGCACCCGATGCCCGATCCAGCCTGCGCGAACGCTCCCACCTTCGATTGCAAATCCGTCCCCTGACAAATCGACGGCGCCCGGCTTCGCGGGATCATTCCTAAGGCAAGCGGGGATTCATCAGTGAGCCTGCCGAGGATGCCCCTTCATCATTGCGATCCGCGTTCGGATTTCTCCTGTCGGCACTACGGGCTACGCTCTGCAGGGTCCGGCGCCCCTATCGCGCTGGTTGCGCGACCGGGCGGTCCGGCGGCGGAGCGGCGCGCGAGACGGTTGGCGAAATCCTGGATGGGCCTATAGAGGCGATCGAGGGATTCCTTCGAGACAGGCTGGGCGGAGGCGGCGCCTGCGCTTGGCATCTTCAAACCCTCGCAAAGAGCCCCGAACAGCGTTTTCCCCATCGGCTCCTTAAGAGGCGGCGCCGCCACCTTTCCGCCGTCAGATGATGGTGCCGCCCTCCGGTCCCCTTCACTGAGCACACCCTTCACCGGGACATCGGCCTTCGCCGCCCGTGAGGCCTTCTGGTAGAACTCAGCTGCGCCAGAAAGATCGCCCGATCTCCAGCGAGCGTAGCCGGCCATGCAGGCGGCCTCCACGCTTTTCGGGTTGGTCTTCGCCGCCGACTCCAACCAGTGCTGCGCCTCGGAAAGTCTCCCCACAGCAATCAACACCTCCCCGAGGCGCAGCATGGGACCCGTCTCTTCGCCGTTGATGGCATGCGCACGACGGAAGTGATCCTCCGCGACGATCAGATTCACGGGCGCCTGCTCGTCCGCTGAAGCGAGGAGGGCCCCCAGGGCCAGGTGCCCGCGAGCACTTGCGGGATTGACCCTGACAAGCTCTTCCCACGCACGAACGGCCCCGGCGAAATCGCCGGTCTCCCTCAGGCACTGCCCGAGGTAGTAGAGGGAATCCTCGTGCTTTCCTTGGATAGCAAGCGCTTCGCGATACTTCCGCGCCGCCGCGGGAAAGTCCTCCGCTCGGCGCAGCTTTCCCGCCTCGTGAAACAGGTCCCAGAATTTCCTGACTGCTTCCCGTCCCAGTGTCAGGGTAGCTGACCCGGCCGAGCCGAGACGCGGGCCGCCGGGGGGCGCCGCAGTCGGCGAGCGGGATGGCTTCGCGCCATTCGGGGTGTCGATGGATGAGCCGCTCTCCGGCACGGGGCCTATCTCTGTGGACGGGCCAACTTCCGGCCGGATGGGAGGATCCGTCTGGATTTCTCCGCCTTCCGAGAGGCGAAGGGTGCTCCTCGCGGGAAGATGGGTGAATTCCTGGCGGCTTCCATCGG
>JAKEFJ010000257.1 GCA_022616665.1 Acidobacteriota bacterium | reverse complement strand
TATCAGCGACCAGATGACTCCGGCGATCGCAAGGAGCACCGGCGCCGGGATCGCGATCCTCGGCGCCAGAAAGGCTGCCATCCCGATGACGGCGAGCATCAGGATTACGGTCGGAAGTATCGGCATGCGGGGAGTATCGCATAGGTCGGCCGGCGCATGATCCGCCGAACCTGGGTGTGGAGACGGGCGGGAACTGCTACTGGGACTGAGGGTGGCCATCCACCTCGGCCACGAGGAGCACGTTGCCGGGCAGAAACCAGCTCGCCAGCTCGCCTTCGGTGACATGAAATCCGAGCCCGACGAGAGTGCCGCGCAGCTCCGAAATGGGCCGGAAACGCACCACGGGTCCACGGTTCCACCCCAAACGGGTCGCCCACTTCTCGACGATTCGCGTCCAGCGTGCGCCGCCAATGCGGTTGCCATCACCCTCCCGGAGGAGCAGGCGGCCGCCGGGCCTGAGTGCCGCCCGGCAGCGCTTGAGAAGCGCCTCCTGCTTGTCTGCCTCGTAGTAGTGGAGCACGTCGATCAAGGTGATGAAGTCGCAGGCGGGGATCGGGGAGGTGTGCAGGTCACCCTTGACCATCTCAACGCCAGGAAGCCCGCGGGTAGCATGCAGCCCACAGCGCATCCGCTCCGGATCCCATTCGATGCCGAGCACGCGACGTCTCTCGCCGAGCTCCCCGAGCAGCACCGGCAGCATCCCGAGGCCGGTGCCAAGGTCCACGGTGAAGGAATCGCTGCCAACGCGCTGGCCTATCGCCCGGTAACACGGATCCATTCGGTACTTCAGAAACGCATACCAGCGGAAATGCTTCCGCGCTCCGACATAGCGCGCCGCCGCGGCCTTGAGCGCCCGCTCGATCGGATCACGCCTTCTGCTGGAGTAATCGCTCACGCTTCTTCCCTATCCCGTCCTGTGTCCCGATACGGGAGGAAATTCTATCAGGGATTCGGATTTGCTCCTGGCGGGCGAAAGAGTCCCGCGCGCGTGAACCCGCCAGGAGCTACCAGTGCTACAATGCGCCATTCACAGATGGCCGGAACCAGTCGATTCCGGGCCCTGCGCCCGGGCGGAGAGTCACCATGCACAAGACGAAGAACGATCTGCCGGAAAAGGTTCGAGTTCAGATGATCACCCTGTTGCAGGAGCGCTTGGCGGAGGCCTTGGACCTGGGCTCGCAAGCCAAGCAGGCCCACTGGAATGTCAAGGGTCAGAATTTCATCGCGCTGCACGAGCTGTTCGACGAGGTGTATGAGCACGTTGATGACCACGTCGACATGCTCGCCGAGAGAGTCATTCAATTCGGTGGCATCGCGGAGGGGACGATTCGTGTGGCGGCGAAGCGCTCCCAGCTTCCGGAGTACCCCCTCACCCTCGCAAGCGGCAAGGAGCACGTGGAGGCGCTCTCCCGCAGCCTGGCCTATTTTGGCGAGACGATTCGCAAGGGCATCAACCAGGCCGACGAAATCGGCGACAAGGGCACGGCCGACCTCTTCACGGAAATCTCCCGCAGCGTCGACAAGGACCTTTGGTTCGTGGAGGCGCACGCTCAGAACGAACGCTGAGGGTGGATGAAATCATTATCACTTCACCGGCACGATGAGGAGGTGGCGGCCTGGGAGGGTCGCCGGCCTCGAGGAGAATCCTGCATGCATATCCGTCAAGGACTGCTCTCGCTGCTCCTGCTCGGCATCGCGGCCCCCTGCATGGCGTTGACGGCTGATGAGCTGATCGCGAAAAACATCCAGGCCAAAGGGGGCCTGGACAAGATCAAGGCGATCGACACGTCCAAATCCACCGGTAAGCTGGAGGTTAGCGGCGACTTTGGTGTCGAGCTGGCGCTGTCACAGACGGTGACGCGCAAAGGGGAGATTCGGCAAGAGGCCTCCCTTCAGGGCCTCACCCAGATCCAGGCCTGGGACGGCCACGTGGGCTGGCAGATCCAGCCCTTCGGGGGGCGCAAGGACCCCGAGAAGCTGTCGGCGGACGATGTCAAGGGGTTGGTGGAAGATGCCGATATCGACGGGCCGCTGGTGGACTACCGGGCCAAAGGGAACAAGGTGGAGTACCTGGGAACCGAGGATGTGGATGGAACCGAGGCCTACAAGCTCAAGGTAACGATGAAATCCGGCGACGTAAAGTACTACTACTTTGATCCGGACTTCTTCCTCGAGATCCGGATCACCACACGGAGGATGATCCGCGGCACGGAGCAGGAGTTCGAGACCGATCTGGGCAACTACGAGCAGGTGGCCGGCGTCTACATGCCCTTCTCCTTCGAGACGGGGCCGAAAGGCGCCCCGAAAGGCCAGAAGGTGACGATCCAGAAAATCGAAGTCAACGTACCGGTCGACAACGCGATATTCGCGTTCCCTGCAGCTCCAGCCAACTAATCGAGGAGACGAGGATGAAGCGTCGCATTTCTATCGCGGCCGCGATGGCCTTGGCCGCCTGGGTCGGGAGCGCGTGGGCTGCCCAAGCACCACCGACCCGGTTCGATTCAGCCACGATTTCCGGCCTGGGAGCGCGCAACATCGGCTCGGCCGTCATGAGCGGACGGATCGCCGCCGTGGACGCCGTGGAAATGAACGGGAAAATCACGCTCTACGTGGGCGCCGCCAGCGGCGGAGTGTGGAAATCCAGCGACTCCGCCACCACCTTCAAGCCGGTTTTCGACAAGCAGGCGGTGCAATCGATCGGCGCGATCGCCATCGACCCGAAAGACCCGAACACGGTTTGGGTCGGCACGGGAGAATCCTGGACCCGTAACAGCGTTTCGGTGGGCAACGGCGTGTACAAGACCACCGACGGGGGCGACACCTGGCGGTACCTTGGGCTGCCGGAATCGGAGCGCATCTCGAAGATTCTCGTGCATCCCGTGAACTCCAGCATCGTCTACGTGTGCGTCCCAGGCAAGCTCTGGAGCGATTCCTCGAACCGCGGCCTCTACAAGACCGTCGATGGCGGGAAGACGTGGAAGCTGGTGCTGAAGGGCGCCAATCTGTCCACGGGATGCGGAGATGTCTCCCTGGACCCGGGCCATCCCGATCACGTGATCGCCTCGACCTGGGATTTCCGGCGCAAGGGCTGGACCTTCCGCTCCGGAGGATCCGGTCCGAACAAGCCGTCCGGTTCGGGACTGTACGTAACGATCAACAGCGGGATCTCCTGGACCAACCTGGATGCGGCGACGGCCAAGGGCCTGCCGCCCAAGCCCTGGGGGCGCGTCGCCGTGGAGATGGCCCCCTCGAATCCGAACATCGTCTACGCCGCCATCGAGGGCAGACGCAGCGCGCTGTTTCGCTCGGACGACGGCGGAAAGACCTGGGAAGAGCGGGACCGCAGCCAGATGATGGTCTGGAGGCCTTTCTATTTCTCGCGCCTGGAAGTCGATCCGCAGAATCCAGACAAGGTTTTCAAGCACGACCTGCAGCTCATCGTTTCCCTGGACGGCGGGAAGAGCTTCTCCGGCGCCGCGGGGGGCTCGCACGGCGACTGGCACGACCTCTGGATCGATCCCAAGAACACCAACACCATCCTGGGCGGGGACGATGGAGGACTGTGGCTCTCCTACGACGGC
>JAKEFJ010000256.1 GCA_022616665.1 Acidobacteriota bacterium | reverse complement strand
ATCCACAGAAGCAGGATTCCACCGGCCACCTGAAAGGCGCCCAAGCTGATGCCCAGGCGCTGCAGCAGCCAGGAGCCTCCCAGTGCGAAGGCCAGGAGGATCGCTCCGGCCGTTAGAACCGCTCGCTTGGCCAAGCGTAGGCGGTCGATGGAGCTCCGGTCGGCGGCGAGAGCCAGGAACATGGGGACCAGCCCCACCGGGTCCACTACGACCAGCATGGTCAAAAAAGACTTGAGGGCGAGGGTGGTCATTCTTGCTCCGAAACGGCGATTCTCCGGCCTCGCATCCGCCTATTGCAGACGAAGACCGATTCGATCCCACCTGGAAGACCAGGCGACGAAGAGGAGTCTGCCCTAGAGTTGGCTCAAAGGCACGGGCCCGAAAAACCGACTGTCACGGCTGTGACTCCTGTTGTCACCAAGGACGAAGACACTTTCATAGGGAATCGATATCGGGCCGAATTCCTCCGTAATTCCTGCAGAGACAGCGGGTGGACCTCGAAACTTCCACGAGTCCTCGAGGGTCGACCCATCGACTGAAATTCGTCTGCCCCTGCCTTCGATGGTCTCGCCGCCTAAGGCGATGACGCGCTTGGCATAGAGCGAACCGTCCTGAGCGTACATCACGATCTCACCGCGTGACGGCGCGACGCGACGGTAGGCCTGGAGTTCGACCACCACAAAATCCCCGACGAGCAACCCGGGCTGCATGGAGCCGGTTGGGATGCGGTACAGCCCACGGCCCGTCATATTGTGAACCATCAAGGATATAACCGATTTGCACAGAGGTGAGCTCACCAATGAGAGAAGCGCGACATTGAGAAGTATGGGCACCAGGTAGATGCCCCGAAACCGGCGCATCTCGGAGGAGCTTGAGGAGCGCGATTTCAAGCAGAGGCGTACAGCGTCTGCATGAATGAGTAGCCAGGAGATGAAAAAAGCAGAGCCCAGGACCAGCAGACCGTATCGGAAGAGCACTTGGCCGAAGGCGTTGGCTATTCCGAGCAGGAGCAGGCCCAGATACAGCGTGACACCCATTGTAAATGTGGCCTAACCCCGGCATAAAGAGGGAAAGCACGAACCCGGTCGCCGCGCGTCGCCACCGAGGTAGCTCGCGCCGCTCTGGCTCGATCCTGTTGATAGCGGTATCCGGGACCGACTCGGAGCACATAGGCCCCCGGCAGCATAGGGAGCCCGTCGCGCCGTGTCAACGGTGCTGGTACAATCCAGCGCCATGAGCCAGTCTGAAAATGCTCGCCGGGCGCTGGAGCCGGATGGCGAGGAGCTGCGCCGACTTCTGGATGCATGCTCCCGCTTCGTCGTGGAGCACGTCCGCACCCTTCCTGAGCAGCCTTCTTTCGACATGAGCCGGGCGGCGGAGATTGCCGCGACGTTCCGGGAGCCGGTGCCGGAAACCGGACAGCCGATGGAGGAAATCCTGCAGCGCTTGGCTCCGGCATTCGCCAAGTCGTTCACGACCGCGGGTCCCGGCTATCTGGCCTTCATCCCCGGGGGGGGTATTCCCGTCGCGGCTCTGGCGGACTTGCTGGCTTGCGTGACCAACCGCTTCGTGGGAGTCGCCGCCGCGGCCCCGGCGCTGGCGCAGATCGAGGCCACGACCATTCAATGGCTCGCCAACCTGATGGGATATCCTCCCGAATCGGGAGGCATCCTCACCTCCGGAGGATCGATTTCCAATCTGATGGCCGTCGTGGCTGCGCGCTCCTCGAAGCTACCCGAGGATTTCCAGTATGGAAGGATCTACCTGTCCGAAGAGACCCATCTATCGGTGGTCAAGGCCGCCCGCATCGCGGGTTTTTCCGAGCGGAACCTGCGCTGGATTCCGGTGGATGGACGCTGTCGAATTCTGCCGGACAGGCTCGAGCAGGCCATTCGCGAGGACAAGGACCGTGGGCTTCGCCCCTTTCTGGTCATCGGCAATGCGGGAACCACCAACACCGGGGCGGTGGATCCGATCCCGGAGCTGCTGAAAATCGGCCGCCGTCACGATCTCTGGATTCATGGCGATGCAGCCTACGGCGGATTCTTCAGGCTTGCCCGGGAAGGCGATGCGCTACTGCCCGGCCTGGAGCAATGCGATTCCATCACCCTGGATCCCCACAAGGGGCTCTTTCTTCCCTACGGGACCGGGTGCCTGCTGGTGCGTGAGCCGGAGCATTTGAGCAAGTCCATGGCGACCCGGGCCAGCTATTTGCAGGACGTGGCGGAGGGGCACGGCATTCCCAGTTTTCACGAGATTTCCCCGGAGCTGTCCCGGGATTTCCGGGGCTTGAGGATCTGGCTCCCTATGCAGCTTCACGGCCTGGCTGCTTTTCGCGAGCAAATCCAGGAAAAGCTGGATCTGGCGCGCTGGGCATACCAGGAGCTCAAGGACGATCCCCACTTCGAGATGCTGGACGAGCCGCAGCTATCGATTGTGGCCTTCACCGCGAAAGGGGAAGGGGAAGCGGCCAGTGCCCGAGGCGCGGAGATTCTGCGGCGCGTCAATGAGCGCCGCAGGGTTTTCCTCTCCAGCACGAAGATGCAGGGGCGCTACGTCCTGCGCATCTGCATTCTGAGTTTTCGCTCGCACCTGGATCGAGTTCGGGAGGCGGTGGAGGGACTGAAGCAGGAAGCGCGGGCCGTCTCGGAGCGCGGGTAAAAAGAGGAAAGCCCGGAAGCTCTGACGGCGAATCACGCCGCCCCGGTTGACCATTTCCGGGGACTTCCGGGCTCGGTGGCCTGCTGGTATTCCCGAGGCGGGACCCAGGCACGGCCTTTCACGTCGGGCCGCCTAGGTTACAGGCACCTCACGGGTCTCAGAATAATTACTAGGTAAGCTCACTGGACCACCTCCTTCCTCGTGTACCGCGGAATATACTCCCGCGAAATCCCTCGCGCAACCAAAAAACCGGGCCTCGCCGGTGGGCCTGTCCAGGCCAGGAATCCCCCCTCTCAGGGCGTGAACATGGCCGCTGCTCGGGATGCTGAGCCTTCCCTCGCCCGCCTGGCAAGGTGGCTCAGGATTGACAGGGTCCAAGTTGGGGTGGTAGGTTGCGCCCGTTTGCCGAACAATCATTGAGCGATCTCGCCAGGATTTCCAGGAGAATTCCGTGAGCCGACTGTCTTGCGGGGCCCCGGGCGCCACTGGGGTTCCCGCACACGGGATGTTGCGCTTCGCCACAGCCTTCGCCGTAATCCTTCTCATTTCACGACCCGAGAATTCCAAGGCTCAGACCCTGCGTGGGGAGGGGAGGCAGCCCTTCGGGGATGCCACTTCCTGGGTGCATTATTCCCGGGATCGCGTCTACGACGTGAAGCATCTGGTCCTGAGTGTCTCCTTCGATTGGCACCGGAAGTGGGTGGGAGGAGAGACCGCCATCACCCTCACCCCTCTGGCGGTCCCTCTGCAAACCGTCGCCTTGGATTCAGCCGAGCTGAAGATCGGCAAAGTAATGGCAGGCGGGGCGCCCGCGAAGTTCTGGACCGTCGGGGAAGAGCTCCTGGTGGATCTGGGGCGCGAATTCAAACCGGGCGAGGAAATCACCCTGACCATCAGCCACCAGGCGACCCCCTCGAGGGGTCTCTATTTCGTCGCTCCGGATAAGGGGTATCCGAAAAAGCCGCGCATGATTTATTCCCAGGGAGAGCAGGAAAACAACCACTGGTGGTTCCCTTGCTACGATTTTCCCAACGACAGATTCACCTGGGAGACGCGGCTCACGGTCCCCGCGGGATTCACGGCGCTGGGGAACGGCCGGCTCCTGGAAGTGAAGGAGCACCCCGGAGGCGCCAAGCGCACGTTCCACTGGTCGCTGGAAGTCCCGGCTTCGTCCTATCTGCTATCGGTGGCCATCGGCGAGTTCGATATCATCCGGCAGGAGTACGACGGTATCCCCGTGGAGTACTACGTGCCCAAGGGGATGCCGCGGGAGGATGCGCTGCGTTCCTTCGGGCTGACCCCTGACATGATGAAGTTTTTCTCCGAGAAAATCGGCATCCGCTACCCCTACGCCAAATACGCCCAGAGCGCCATGGCCGACTTCATTTACGGCGGCATGGAGAACATCACGGCCACCACCCAGACTCTGGAGACGATCCACCCGGCCGAGGTGGAAAAGGAAGCCTCCAGCGTGGGGCTGGTGGCCCACGAGCTGGCCCATCAATGGTGGGGCGACTACCTGACCTGCCGTGACTGGTCTCACGCCTGGCTCAACGAGGGGTTCGCCACCTACTTCGAAAACCTCTACAAGGAGTTTCACGACGGGAAGGACGAGTTCCAGTACGAGATGATGAGCGACGCGCGCTCCTACATGCGGGAAGATGAGACCGAATACCGGCGTCCCATCGTAGAGCCGCAATACACCGACGCGCTCGACCTCTTCGATCGTCATCTTTATCCGAAGGGTGCGTGGACTCTGCACATGCTGCGGGGAATCGTGGGGGATGAACTGTACTGGCAGGCCATTTACCGCTACGGCAGCGATCACAAGGCTGGCCTGGTCATCACCGACGATGTTCGCCGTGCATTCGAGGCCGTGAGCGGGCAGAACCTGGAGTGGTTTTTCAACGAGTGGTACGCCCACGGTGGCTATCCCGAGTACAAGGTCACGCAGAGCTGGGACGAGAAGGCCAAAACGGTGCGCCTGAAGGTGGAGCAGCAGCAGAAGGTGGACAAAATCACCCCGATCTTCCGGATGCCGGTCAAGATTGAGTTTTCCACCGAGGCCGCCGCCTGGGAATTCACGGTTCTGGTGTCGCGCCAGCTGGAGGAGTATTCCTTTGCGCTTCCTGAGCCGCCGAAGATGACCCGCTTCGACGCCGGGTATCACATCCTCAAGACGCTTGATTTCTCCCGCTCGGTGGATGAGCTGCGCTACCAGCTCCAGAGAGATCCCGACGTCACCGGGCGGATCTGGGCGGCGGAGCAGCTGGGAGCCAGGGTCCACGAGACGCCCGCTGCGCAAGTCCTCTCGGAGGCGCTCCCCAAGGAACCGTTCTGGGGCGTGCGGGCGGAGATGGCGAAGGCCCTGGGAAAGATCCAGCTCCCCCAGGCCCGGGACGCGCTCATCGGGGCGCTGAAAGACTCCGACACGCGGGTGCGCGCTTCGGCGGTGGATGCCCTGGGGCACTTCCGAGAAGACCCTAAGGCCGCCCAGGCCATCCGTGCCACGTTCCAATCGCAGCCGAACATCTATGTTCGCGGCGCGGCAGCGAAGGCCTACGCGGCCGCCCGAGCTCCGGATGCCCTGCCATTACTCAAGGAAGCGGCGCGGGTAAACTCCTATCGCTCTGTCGTCGCCGTCGGAGCCTACGAAGGGATGAAGGACCTGGGCGATCCGAAGGCGATTCCTATTTTGGAGGAGGGAACTCGCTACGGGTTGGACCGGCGGCGCCGCGAAGCAGCGATCCTGGCCCTGGGTGGCCTGGCGCGTGGAGATCAGAAGAAAGCAGTGGTGGATTTCCTTCTGCCTCTGCTCCAGGACCCCTGGATCTTTGTCCGGGACGCTGCCATCCAGGCCCTGGGCACGGCGAAGGACGAGCGGGCAATCCCGGCGCTTCTGGATGCTTCGAAGAACGAAATCGATCCGCGCCTGAGGCGCCACGCGCGGCAAGCCATCGCCTCGATTCGCAGCGCCGGCAGCCCGGAGGATCTCGAAGTCCTGCGCAACCGCCTGGACCAGCTCAAGGATCAGACGGATGGGCTGAGAGAGCGCCTGGAGCACCTGGAGCAGGAAAAGGGTGGTCCGCTCCACTGAGCCGCCTGCGTCGCGGGGGCTCTGGCTCCTTCTTCTGATCAGCACGGTTCTGACGCTGCTGGTATTCGAGCTATTCTTCCGTTGGGTCATGCCCGCCACCCAATTGCCGCTCATCGAATACGATCGCACCTTCAACATCCTGCATTACCGGATCGCCGGCCCTAGAGAAGGGATCTCCACCTCCGGCCGTTGGTGCGAGAGGCCGGTGCGCTGGCGGATCAACAATGACGGCTGGAACAGCGCCATCGACTACACGACGACCCAGAGGCGCGCCAAGCCCCTGGTGGCCCTCATCGGCGACTCTTACATCGACGCTCTCCAGGTAAACTTGGGCGAAAGCGTGACGGACGATCTCCGCAGGCGTCAGGCAGGTCGGCGGGAAGTCTACGGCTTCGGATTCAGCGGCGCGCCTCTCTCCCAGTACCTTGAAATGACTCGCTACGTTCGGGAGGTGTTCCATCCGGAGATTCTGGTCTTCAACGTGGTCTACAACGACTTCGACGAAAGCCTGCGAGAGCTTGCCCCGCTTCCGCATTTTCTCCAGCTGGCTTCGGGGGCCGGCGGCCTCGAGGAGGTCGCCCCCGTCCCTTATCACGCCAGCCGGCTCAAGCGGCTCGCGGCACGCAGCGCTTTGGTGCGATACCTTTGGTTCAATCTGCATCTGCCCGAAATGTTGCAGTCGTGGAACGCCCCGAAGGGCGACCCGGCTCGCTTCTATGGGAATGTGGACCTCGTCGAACTGCAACGCCACCGGGAGATGGTGGAGGAGGCCACGTACAAGCTGGTGGACCTGATCCGCCGGGAGAATCCCGGCACGGAGATTCTCTTCATGATGGACGCGCCCAGACAGGAGATTTACCAGGGAAGGCCAGGAGAGGGTCATCTCGGCTGGCTGCATCACCTGCTACGCAGCGCCTGCGAGCGCAGTGGGTGCCGTTTCCTGGACCTCACGGTGCCTTTCCGCGAGCGCTACGAGCGGGACCATGTTCCCTTCAATTTCCCCAACGACTATCACTGGAACGCGGTCGGGCACGCCCTGGCGGCCGAAGTCCTCGACACCGCCCTAAACGAGCGCCCCGCTCCAGTTCCTCCCGATTCCGCCCCCTGAAAAGCGGTTGGGTGAAGCGACGGGCCTGAAAGTCCCAGGCACCTGCCTGTTGACAGCACTTCGATAGTTCTATATATTTCAAAATATGAAAACGAAACGAGCCCGGTCGACGTTCCACACCCTGGAGGCTGGAAGCGAGCATGCGGAGGCTCTGAAGGCGCTTTCCCACCTGTCCCGCCTGCAGATCTTCTTCCACCTGGTGCGGTCAGGAGGGGAGGTTCCGGCGGGGGAGATTCAGGAAACTTTGGGAATAGCAGGGCCCACTCTCTCGCACCACCTGGAGCTGCTGCGGCGGGCGGGGCTCATCACACGGCGCCGGGAAGGGCGCTTCATCTATTACGCGGTCCGGCGGGAAACGGTGAACGAGCTGGTGAGGCTCCTCACTGCCTGCTGCTGACCCGAAGGAGGTCCCATGTCGGACAAGACCAAGATCCACGTTCATCTCACCGCTTCCAATCTGCAGCTAAGCAAGGAGTTTTACACTCGCCTTTTCGGAGTGGGGCCGGTCAAGGAGAAGCCGGATTATGCCAAGTTTCTCCCGGATCTGGGCCCGCTGAACCTGGCGATTTCTCAGGGAGCGCCTTCGCCCAAAGACGCGAGAGCGCACCATCTCGGGATCCAGGTGGATTCATCGGAGATTGTCCGGCGCGAGCTGGAGCGGGTGCAGAAGCTGGGAATTTCGGTCCGGGTGGAGCTGAACACCACTTGCTGCTACGCCAACCAGGACAAATTCTGGGTGGTGGACCCCGATGGAGTGGAATGGGAGATTTACCACCTCAACTACGATGTTGGGGAGAGAAAGAGCGAGGCCGTCTCAAAGTGTTGCTGAGGTCCTGCTGCCCGAACGCAGTCCGCTGGGCCGCGGAGAGAAAGGGTTCGCTCACAGGAAGAATGGATCCCGTGAATCTCGAAGTGAATAACACAAGGTAAGAATGCCTCCTCAAGAACAAAGTTGTAAGAGTCGGGGATGATAGCCTTTAGCCTCCCCCGCCTCGAAAGTTACTATTTCGAGCGGACATCCGGCCTCAGAAGTTGTACACTATGCCCCGGGTGCCGGGGTCCGTCGCCTAAACCGCGACGGGCTCGCGAGGAAGTGCTGAGTAAATCATGGGGTGCTCCGGCGTGGCCGCGGCGCCCTTTTGTTTTGACCTTGCGTGCTGTCGAAGGTGAATTCCCGGCGGTATCAAGTCAATCTTGGAGAAGGATTCAATGACGCTTAAGTCTCTCGCATCACAGGTCAGCCTCGGAATGATCCGCTGGATCGACTGTTATGCCGGCGAGAACGCCGAGCTGTTTCACGGCCCCCAAAGGATGGACCTGGTACGCTCCTTCCCCTTCCTGGTCATGCATCTGTCGGTGCTGGCGGTCATCTGGGTGGGCTGGAGCTGGACTGCGGTGAGCGTGGCCCTGGCCTTCTATTTGGTGCGGATGTTCTTCATCACCGGCTTCTATCACCGGTATTTTTCCCATCGCACCTACCGGACCTCACGGGCGGGACAGCTCGCGCTGGCGCTGTTGGGCGCCACCTGCGTGCAGCGCGGTCCGCTCTGGTGGGCGGCGCATCACCGGCTGCACCACCAGCGCTCCGATGAAGAGGATGACGTGCATTCCCCGATCCAGCACGGTTTTCTGTGGAGCCACATCGGCTGGATTACCTCCAAGTCGAACTTCCCCACGCGCTTGGATGTCGTGCCGGATCTGGCCCGCTATCCGGAGCTGCGGTTTCTCGACCGGTTCGACACCCTGATCCCCATCGGATTGATCGCGGGGATGGGAATTCTCGGCGGCTGGCTGCGGGTGCATTTCCCCGACCTGGGCACCAGCGGTCCCCAGATGATTTGCTGGGGATTCGTCATCTCCACGCTGGCCCTGTTCCACGCCAGCTGCACCATCAACTCCCTGTCCCACAAAATGGGGAGGCAACGGTATGTGACCGGGGACGAAAGCCGCAACAGCTTTCTGTTGGCGCTGCTCACTTTTGGTGAGGGCTGGCACAACAATCACCACTACTATCCCGGCTCCGCGGCCCAGGCCCACTACTGGTGGGAAGTGGACCTCACCTACTATCTGCTCAAGGCGATGTCCTGGGTGGGTCTCATCTGGGATTTGAATCCCGTTCCCGAGAAAGTGCTGGCCCGCCGGGTGGAAGCGGCCTAGCGGCGACCTGCTAAAGACAAAAGCCGCCTCCGAGGGATTGCGGAGGCGGCTCTTTTTCTTTGCGGCGCGCAAGCCTGCGTTTACGAGCTCCCTTTCTTCCCCGGCTTCAGGGATTCGTGAATCTGCAGATCGCCGGTCCTACGGATGATCACCTGCACGTACTCTCCCTCCTCCGCCCCCGGGGGCGTCAGAGTGAAGGTCGGGTTGTTCTCATCCTCCTGTCCCGCCTGCGCCCCTGGCAGCTTTTTCTTATAGAAGGCCGCCACCTCTTCCACCGGGTCGCTGACCTTGAAGAACCACGATTGGCTCTCGCTGCTCGCGGGCCCTCCGAGACGGTCGCTGGAGTGTCCGCCCATCGACCCGACATACTTGGCGCCGGGATACACGGGTATTTCCTTGGCGTAAACGGCCCCGGGGAGCAAGGCCTCTTCGGTGCTGCCGCAGGCGGCATGGAGCGCCAACAATCCGACAACACACACAAGAGCCGCGATGAATTTTCGAACACTGGAATTCATCTTCATTCGATTCCCTCCAATGCCTGGTTATCGATTCGAGTCTCCGCAATCGATCCCGATGCGGAGCGTCGGCACGGGGCAGAATCTAGAGGCGGGAGTGGGGGAAGGCAAGCCATGCGGGGAAGGTCAGGGAGTGGCGGGCTTCCGGTTCACGATGGAGATGTTGAGGTAGCCGGCCGAGCTGACTTCGTCCAGGACCTGAACCACCTGAGGGTAGTCGGCGCTGGCGTCGGCTTCGAAGAAAAGCGGCTGGTCGGTCTTGCCGTGAAACGCCGAGGAGAGAGCCTGTTTCAGAGTTCCGGCCATGACCTGCTGGTCATTCAAAAAGACCCGATGGTCCGCGCCGATCCGGACCAGCACCTGCTGCTTGTTCTTCTCCTCGCTCCCCGCCTGGGCCTTTGCAACCTTCGCCAGTCCCAGCGTGATTGCCGAATCGGGAGGAGGGGTGACCACCATGAAGATGATCAACAGGACCAGCACCACGTCCACCAGGGGCGTGACGTTGATGTCCGCCTTGATGGTGGAGCGGGAGAAGTGAACAGCGGCGGGATTCTCCTCTTGCTTCTCCGCCAGGAGCTTTCGGGTGGAGGCCCCCCCCGCGGCGGCCAGCGATTCCAGGAACAAGGTAGCGAATCGCCGCGTGTGGTACACGACTCCGTCCACCCGGCTGGTGATGTAGTTGAATGCCCAGGTGGCGGGGATGGCGACGAAGAGGCCCAGAGCGGTGGTGACCAGCGCTTCGGCGATACCCGCTGAAACTCCCGCCAGCCCGGTGCCGGTCGTGCTCAAGGCCTGGAACGCCCGGATAATGCCCAGGACCGTGCCCAGCAATCCCACGAAAGGAGCCGTCGCCGCAATGGTGCCCAATATGGGGAGCCCCCTCCTCAGATCCAGATTCAGGCCTTCCAGGTAACGGTCCAGGCTCCACCGGGCCAGCACGAGCTGCCGGTTGGCCTCCGACTCTGATGCCGGAGGCGAATCCAAATCGACCCCGCTTCGGCGGACCATCTCGGCCTCGGGGCTGAGGGAGCACTTCTCCACCAGCGGCGTCACTTCGGCGAAGATGCCGCTCTCGAAGGCCGCGGACGCAAGGAGTACGAACCGCCGGGAGTCTCGCAGCGCCATCCAGATCCCGAGCCCCCTCTCCACCACGATGGCGATGGATGCCAGCGACATCGATCCCAGCAGCGCCATCACCAGCTGCGCAGCCGGGCCCAGGTCCATCCAGAATTCCGTCAGGTTGGAAGACACCGTCGCGAGGCCCTATCTCCGCAGCCGGTAGCCGCTCTTGAGCATGGCGTAGCAGACTCCGAAGAGCGCCGCATCCAGGACCGCCAGCGACGCCAGGCTCCACCAGGGATTGACATCGCACACGCCCAGGAAGCCGAAGCGCAGCGAGTTGATCATGTAAAGAAGCGGATTCAGCAAAGAGACCTTGCGCCAGAACGGGGGCAGAATCGAGATGGAGTAGAACACGCCTCCCAGGTAGGTCAGAGGAGTGATGATGAACGTGGGAAACATCGCCAGGTCGTCGAATTTCTCCGCCCAGATCCCTGCCACGATTCCCAACAGCGAAAACAGCGCCGCGGAAAGCAGGGCCACGGTGATCAGGTAAACGGGATGAGAAAAGGGAGGCGGTGCGAAGAATGAAGAAACCAGCAGAATGCTCGTGCCCACCAGCAGCCCCCGGAACATGCCGCCCAGCATGTATCCCAGAATGATTTCCACGTGCCCGATGGGAGCCATCAAAATGTCCACGATGTTGCCCTCGAACTTGGAGATCATCAGCGACGAAGAGGGATTCTGAAAGGAATTATTGACCAGCCCCATCATCACCAGCCCCGGGACCAGGAAATGAAGATAGCTGAAACCATGAAACGAGCCGAATCGGTTGCCCAGGGAGAAGCCGAAGATGAACAGATAAAGAACCGCCGAAATGACCGGTGCCAGAAGTGTCTGATTGATAACGATGAAGAATCGGTGCACTTCCCGATAAAAGAGGGTCCGGAAGGGTATCGGAAGCAGTGATGCGGCGCCGGAGAGGCTCATCGCGCCACCCCGGCCGGGCCGCGAGACCCGGCGCCCCGACTCGGCTCGGCGGTCAGCTCCAGGAAGACATCTTCCAATCCGGCGCCGGCCACCTGAAAATCCACCAGCGGGAGGCTTTCCCGACCCAGGGCCGCCACGAGGCTCTGCAGGGAGCCGTCGCTGCGATCCACCAGCAGGGTGATGCGTCGGCCATCCTCCGAGAGGGTCGCGCCGAGAGAGGCCAGATCCTCGGGCAGGCGCTCCACTCTGGCACCCAGCTCCATCGTCACACGGCGGTTATGGATCTGCTGCATCAACGTTTCCTTGCGATCCAGCGCCACGAAGACGCCGTGGTTGATGATCCCCACCCGCTCGCACAATTCCTCGGCCTCGTCGAGGTAATGGGTGGTCAGGACCACCGTCGTCCCCTGCGCATGCACCTGCCTCACCAGGTTCCACAGCGAGCGGCGCAGGGCCACGTCGACCCCGGCTGTCGGCTCGTCCAGGATCAGGATGGCCGGCCTGTGCACCATGGCCTTCGCGACCAACAGCCGACGCTTCATTCCGCCGGAGAGCTCGCGGATGGTCTTGTTCTCATGCTCCTTCAGCTCCAGCCGCTCCAGGAGCTCCTCCACCCACGCAGCGTTTCCAGTGAGGCCATAGTATCCCGATTGGATTTTCAGGGTCTGTCGAACGGTGAAGAAGTGATCGTAAATAAGCTCCTGGGGCACGGCGCCCAGCAGCGAGCGCGTGGCACGGTAGTCCCTCTCTACGTCGTAGCCGAAGACCTTGACGTCGCCCGATGTGCGGCGCACCAGGCCGGTGATGATATTGATGAGGGTGGATTTCCCCGCACCATTCGGCCCCAGAAGGCCGAACAGCTCTCCCCGGGGAATCGACAAGGTGATTCCGTCCAGGGCCCGGACCGCTCCGTAGTTCTTGGAGACGCTGCGGACTTCCAGGGCCGGAACGGGTGGATCGGGAATCGGGATCGTCTTCAATGGGACTTCTGTGTCTGGGTGCCCTGGCCACCGGCTCGAGCGCCGCTGAAGGCGTAATTCAGCACGGTGCCATCGGGCTTGGTCCAGGTCAATTTCCCCGAGATGGCATCCCCGTTGACTTCCGCATGCCAGTGGGTCTTCCCTTCTTTCGGGCTATCCATGTTGGCTATCCAGGTGCCGGCCTCCACCTTGTAGAGGACGGTGCCGAATCCGTAAGGGACACAGGCGGCCGAACTGAATTTCCCCTTGTTGAGAACCAGGGTGTCATCGAATTCCTTCTCTCCCCTGGCGGCGGCCTCGGACTCCGGGACGACGTTTACCCTCCACGTGCCTGCTTCGGGAGGAGAAGGGGCGGGTTTCGCCCTGGTATTCCGGGTGCTCTTCCCCTTGGCGGCTGCCAGCGCGGGTGACGACAAGACTCCAAGGGCCAGAGCGAGAATCGCCAGCCGAGCAAGCCTATTCCTCATCTTGACTCGTCTCCCGATAAAAAAGATGAGATGAAATGCAACCTGGGAGTTTAGCGGCAGCGCCGTGGCGAGTCAAAATGCCCTGGCTTTCCGAGTGAATTGGGTAATCGTGCTATTCTCCGCTGCCGCCGCCGCTTCCTGGAGTATTGCCCGACATGAAGAAGCGAGCCTTCTTCTACATAGTGTTGCTGCTGGCTTTCGGCATCGGCATCCTGGCCATGCTTCGCTGGGGGGCGCGGCTGTATCCGGGCGGAGCAATCCCGGGGACAGAACTGCCGGCGAGCGAGAGTACCGGCGCTCTGAGCATCCTGTTCCTCCAGCTCATCGTCATCATCGCCGTGGCCCGCTGGGTCGGAGCTCTGTTCCGGCGGATGGGCCAGCCCGCTGTCGTGGGAGAGATGGTTGCCGGCATCCTTCTAGGCCCCTCGTTTCTGGGGATGCTCCTCCCGTCGGCGCAGTCCTTCGTCTTTCCTCCGGGATCGCTGGGCGCGCTCAAACTGCTCAGTGAGATCGGCGTCATTCTCTTCATGTTCATCGTGGGGATCGACCTGGACCTGGGGCACTTTCGCCGGAAGGCGGATGCCGCGGTACTGGTGAGCCACGCCAGCATCGTCGTCCCCCTGTTTCTGGGGGTTGGCCTCTGCCTTTTTCTGTATCCCCGCCTGGCCCCGTCGGGTGTTCCCTTCCTGGGATTCGCGCTGTTCACCGGCACGGCCATGAGCATCACCGC
This sequence comes from Acidobacteriota bacterium, assembly GCA_022616665.1. Classification (GTDB taxonomy): domain Bacteria; phylum Acidobacteriota; class Polarisedimenticolia; order Gp22-AA2; family AA152; genus AA152. Next base: position 3,861 of record JAKEFJ010000256.1, on the reverse strand, counting down.
CTTCCCGGTGCTGGCCCGGATTCTGGCGGAGCGCTCTCTGACTCGGACCCGACTGGGTAGTACCGCGCTCGCCTGCGCCGCGGTGGACGATGCCACGGCATGGTGCCTTCTGGCAGTCGTGGTGGCCATCGTTCGTGCCAGCGGATTCGCCGGCTCCCTGCTGACCGTGGCCTCAACGGCGGCGTTCGCAGGAGTGATGCTGCTGCTGGTCAAGCCGTGGCTTGCCCGAAGGGTCGACACGGGAGCCTGGAGCGGCACCGGGAGCAAGACGCTCCTGGCGGTTGTATTGACTTTCCTTCTGACCAGCTCCCTCATCACGGAGATCATCGGAATCCACGCTCTGTTCGGTGCGTTTCTGGCGGGGGTCGTCATGCCGGCCAGGGAGGAATTCCGGCGATTCCTGCGGGAGAGGCTCGAATCATTCAGCTCCGTGTTTCTTCTGCCACTGTTCTTCGCTTCCACCGGGCTCCGGACAGAGGTGGGCCTGCTGGGTGATGCGAAGGAATGGCTGCTCTGCGCTACGATCGTTGCGGCAGCCATCGTCGGCAAGCTGGGGGGAAGCTCGGTGGCGGCGCGGGCCGCGGGAATCCCCTGGCGCGAATCCCTCGCACTCGGAACCCTGATGAACGCCAGAGGACTCATCGAGCTCATCGCCCTCAACGTCGGTTACGAGATGGGGGTTCTTTCGCCCCGGGTGTTCACCATGATGGTACTCATGGCCCTAATCACGACCTGCATGACCGGTCCGCTTCTTGCCGTCCTGAAGGTCGGGGGTCGGCAGGAAGAGTCGCGTTTTTCAGAAACTCATGCCATGCCGGGGGACGAACGGGCCCCGTCCCGACCCTCGTGGGAGAACTGAGAGGGGGTAGGGTCGGAACAGGGCCTTACCGGGGGGGTTAGCGAGCCAGGGTAAATTCCACGGTGATCGTCATCTGTACCGCCACCGGCTTGCCTTGCAGCGTACCGGGGTTGTAGCGCCATCGGGATACGGCCTGCGCGGCAGCTTCGCCGAAGCCGACCCGGGAAGGGTCTTCCTTCAGCACCACGACCGAGCCCACCTTCCCATCGGCTCCGATCACCGCCTGAAGCAGCACGCGGCCCTCCACCCCTGCATGTCGGGCGATCTCGGGGTATTTCGGCAACACCTTGGAAGAAGCGATGATCGAGGGCTCGGTGACCTGATGGATGCCCGGGACGTGGATCTCGTCGCTGTCGAAGCCAGGCCCGGAAACTCCCGAAGTGTTGCCCACCGGTCCGTCGGGATCGCAGTTCTCCCCGACGCACTTGCCGTTGGGGACTCCGTTGATATCGCCGTCGGGGGAGCCGTCAGGAGTACCCGGTCCGGCAGGACCAGGAAGCGACTCTGATTCGCTGACGGTGGGTGCGTCGGATGGGACTTCCTCCACCACAGGCTGGGGAATCGGCTGAGCCAGGCGATCGTCGGTCTTTTGAGTCTCCTGCGTCGCCGGCTCGGGTTTGCGTTCCGTGACCACGGCGGGGACATTGCCACCCCCCCGCTTGGGAGCCGCAGGGCCGGCTCGGGGAAAAAAGAAGACGGGTTGCACCAGCTCCGGGTGGAGCTTGGGAAAAGGAATGGGCGTGAGAGTAAGCCAGGAGGCGGCTAGAAGCGCTGCGATACCGGCAGCGTGAAAGAACACGGAGAGCAGGGCCAGGATGGCCTCACGAGGCTCCATCCGGTGGATCCGAGTGGTCAGAGTTTGCTCGAACATCTCCGCCCTCCTGCGGTGAGGGATGGGCTGCTCCGGGCGTTGTCCCTGCCAGGGAAGATACGCCGGCGAGAGGGAATCGAGACCGGGCAATTTCACCTGCTGCTGTGAATAAGCCGCAAGCGGAAACCGGGGGCGGCTACCTGTCCCGGCGGGGACTCGTGTGGCGCGCCAGGTGGTCCTCGCGAAGATGCGGCGACCCGGCTAGAATGTGGGCTCTCTCAAAGGGGATCATGATGCGAATTCGCGCCTTGAAGCTCTGCTGCCTGTTGTTCGTCCCGCTCACCGTCACCGGAATTCTCGCCGCCGAAAAAAGATCGAAGCCTTCCCGATCCTCGGCAAAGCCGGGGGCCGAGACTCGACTGAAAGCCGACACGTTCACGGGCCTCGCATTTCGCGGCATCGGCCCCGCCGTGACTTCAGGCCGCGTCGGCGACCTCGCGGTTCACCCAACCGATCGGAATACCTGGTACGTGGCGGTGGCCTCGGGGGGCGTCTGGAAAACCACCAATGCAGGAGTGACCTGGACGCCGATCTTCGACGGCGAAGGCTCTTACTCCATCGGTTGTGTCACGGTGGATCCCAAGAATCCCTTGGTGATCTGGGTCGGAACCGGCGAGAACAATTCCCAGCGCAGCGTGGGGTACGGAGATGGACTCTACAAATCCACCGACGGCGGAAAGACCTGGGAGAACCTGGGCCTCAAGAGCTCGGAGCACATCGCCAAGGTTGTCATCGATCCCCGCGACTCCAACTCGGTCTACGTGGCCTCGCAGGGGCCGCTCTGGTCGCCGGGTGGCGAGAGAGGGCTGTATAAGACGACCGATGGGGGGAAATCCTGGAAACAGGTTCTGAAGATCAGCGAGAACACAGGCGTCACAGACCTGGTGATGGACCCCCGAAATCCGGATACCCTCTTCGCGGCCGCGTATCAACGCCGTCGCCACGTCTGGACTCTCATCGACGGGGGCCCCGAGTCGGCGATCTACAAGTCCACCGATGCCGGTGCCAACTGGAAGAAGCTCGATGGGGGCCTCCCCAAAGAGGAGATGGGACGCATCGCGCTGGCCATGCCGCCCAGCCAGAGAGATGTGGTGTACGCCCTCATCGAGGCGGCTGGCAAGGGAGGCGGGTTTTACCGCAGCCAGGATGCCGGCGGCTCGTGGAAAAAAATGAGCGATTACGTCCCCACCAGCCCCCAGTACTACACGGAGATTTTCGTCGACCCGAACAACGCCGACCGGGTCTACTCCATGGACACCTTCATGCATGTGACGGAAGACGGGGGGAAGAGTTTCCACAAGGTAGGGGAGAAGTACAAGCACGTGGACAACCACGTTCTGTGGATCGATCCCGAGGACTCGTCCCATCTGATCGCCGGCTGCGACGGCGGGGTGTACGTCAGCTACGACCGGGCGGCCAACTGGGAATTCAAGGCCAACCTCCCGGTGACTCAGTTCTACCGGGTGATCGTGGACAACTCCCAGCCGTTCTATTACCTCTACGGCGGGACTCAGGACAACCAGACCCTGGGAGGCGCCTCGCGCAACGCCACCGATCACGGCATCGTGAACTCCGACTGGTTCGTCACCGTGGGCGGGGACGGCTTCTGGAGTCAGGTGGATCCATTGGATCCCAACATCATCTATTCCGAGTCACAGTACGGCGGGCTGGTGCGCTTCGACCGGCGAAACGGCGAGATCCTGGACATCCAGCCCCAGTCGCTCCCCGGCGATGACCCCCTGCGCTGGAACTGGGATTCGCCCCTCATCCTCAGCCCTCATTCCCCCACGCGGCTCTATTTCGCTTCCCAGCGACTGTTCCGCAGCGACGATCGCGGCAATTCGTGGCGCCCGGTGAGCGGCGATCTGACCCGGCAGCTGGACCGCAACCGACTGAAAGTCATGGACCGGGTGTGGAGCGTGGACACGGTTGCCAAGAACGCCTCGACCTCGTTTTTCGGGAATATCGTGTCTCTCTCCGAGAGTCCCGTTCAGGAAGGATTGATCTACGTTGGAACCGATGACGGCCTAGTCCAGGTCACGGAGGACGGGGGAAAATCCTGGAGGAAAATCGAGAAGTTTCCCTCCGTGCCCGACATGACCTATGTGTCGCGCCTCAATGCCTCGCGCTT
>JAKEFJ010000255.1 GCA_022616665.1 Acidobacteriota bacterium | reverse complement strand
GCTCTGGGGGACGAGTGCGAGGACGTGGATGGCGACACCTATCCGCTGGTGAACGACTGTAACGACAACAACCCCAATGTGAACCCGGGAGCGACCGAGATCTGCAACCTCATCGACGACAACTGCGCTGCCGGCGTGGACGAGGGATTCGACGTGGACGGCGATGGGTTCACCACCTGCGGCGGAGACTGCAACGACGGCAACAATGCCGTGCATCCCGGGGTCACGGAGGTGTGCAACGGGATCGACGACAACTGCGTGAGCGGGGTGGATGAAGGCGACGGCGCCCTCTGCCCGGACAGCGATCAGTGCACGCAGGACCTGTGCGGCGGAGCCTCGGGGTGCCAGCACCCGGCGGCCCCGGATGGGACGTCTTGCAGCGACGGGGATAGCTGTACGGCCCCCGACACCTGCCAGTCGGGCCTCTGCCAGCCGGGAGGGGTGAGGGATGTGGATGGCGACGCCCATCCCGATGCTCTGTGCGGCGGGGACGATTGCAACGACCTGGATCTCTCGGTCTGGTCGGCCCCGGTGGAAGCGGCCAATCTGGTCTTTACCTCCACTTCTCTGGTTGATCTCGCCTGGGACTCTCAGTCGGTCCTTGCAGGACCGGGCACGGTTTACGATCTGGTCTCCGGCTTGTTCGGCCCTGGCTTTGGAGTGAATTTCTCCGCCGCCGCCTGCCTCCAGGGGGCTGGCCCAGAATTCTATTCGGACACCCGTCCCGATCCGGCACTCGGCAGCGTCTACTGGTATCTGGCTCGAGCGAAAAACCCCTGCGGCGTGGGAACCTACGGCACCCCGGCGCGGGACACCGACATCCTTGCCTGTCCCTGATCCCAATCTTCAAGCAATCCAGCCTGAGAAGACAGGTTCCCTGCAATGAAGGAGACCGGTCTCCTCGGAGATGCTGACGATTTGCCACGGTGCAGGCGAAGGGTGCCCGGGCTATATGACTTTGCGCTGGTGGGTCATTCGATCGTGGAGAATCATCAAGGCCGTCGAAGCAAAGCCGATGGCCGCCAGGACGACCCACATTCCGGCGGGGCGGCTTTGCCCCTGGAGGTAGCGTTGTAGGAGCCAGCCCGAGAGCGGACCGGCCACCAGCGAGCCGATGGCGACGGGCAGGAATGCAAAGCCCATGAAGGTTCCCACCTGTTCCCTGGGGGCGAGGTCCGCGACATACTCATAAAAGCGCGGCGCCTGCATGGCCTCCCCGAGTGCGAAAAGGGCGATGGCGGCCACCAGCACCGGTATCGACGGAACCGCGGCGATCAGCAGCCACGAGGCGCTTGCAATGGCGAACCCCAAGGTCATGGCCACGATGGGCCGGGCCTTTTTCATCAGGGCAGCCACCGGAACGGTCAGGATGATGATGGACCAGGCATCCACCGTCTCGATGATCTCGAATCGGGGGAAACTGAGGACATCGCGCACATAGAAAGGGAGCGAGTAGAAGATCTGCCAGAACATGATCCAGAAGCCCGAGAAGATCAGCAGGAAGCTGATAAATCGGAAATTCCGGAAGACGATGATCATGTCGGCGAAAACCCGGGCCAGCGTGCGCGGGGCGGCGGCGCCCCCGGAGGCTTGGGGCTCACTGAAAAAGAGGAGCGTCCCCAGCAGGTTCAGGAACGAGACGAGGGCCGACATGATCAGGACGTACTCGATGCCAAACCCCTCCCGCACCGTGAGCGCCAGGATGGGCCCCAAGGCGCCTCCGAGATTCACCAGGGTGTAGTAGATGGAGTAGCCGAGACCCTTCGTCTCCTCCGTGGTCGTCCTGGCCACGGTCCCGACGATGCACGGCTTGATCAGCGAGCCTCCGATGGCGGTCAGCAGGAGCGCGCCGATGATGTAGGGGACCCGTCCCACCGATTCCACCACCCCCTGGCTCCAGGCGGTTCCGGCGAGGCCCACGGACAGGTAGCCCAGGCTGAAAATGAAGAAGCAGGCCGCGAGGCTCCTGCGAAAGCCGTAGCGATCCACGAACACTCCCGCCAGGATGGGAAGAAAGAAAACGGCGAATCCATACAGCCCCACCAGCGTGCTCCCCAGGGGCCCGAGCCCGACTTTCTCGACGAGGTAGACCGCGAGAATGGCCTTGGAACCGTAGAATGCCAGCCGCTCGAACAGCTCCAGCGTGTTCGCGACCCAAAAGGTCCGCGTGAAGCCTCTGCGGATGCGGTCTAAACTGGCTGAAAAATCCACGCTCACTCCTTGTGAGAGGGTGCAGGAACGACCGCCCGCTCAGGATTCTCCTGAACGGGAGCAGCATTGGCTCGGGCTCTCGGGACTGGTTCGATAGCGGGATTCTCGGAGACCACCTCCTCCTCCAGCGATTCCACCTGCTCCAGCTTCCATTCCACCTTCTCCATCCTTCGCCGGGCGTCTTCCAGGTTGCGGGCGGCATTGAGAAGGTGCTTGCCCATGACCTCGAATGATTCTCGGAAGCCCGCCAGGTCGCTTCTCAGAGACGAAAGCCCCGTCAGGATCCGGCGCGCCCCCTCCTCGATTCGCATCCCGCGCAATCCCATTTGAAGAGTTGTCAGATAGAGCGAGAAGGAATTTGGGGAGACAGGGAAGACGCGAAGGGCGAGAATCTCATCCCAAAGATCCTCCGCTCCTGCTCCTGTTTCCCCCTGCACGAACGCCTCGTAATAGACGTTCTCCGCGGGGACGTACATCAGCGCCAGGTCCAGGGTCCCTTCGGAAGGGCGAATGTACTTGCTGGCGATGGAGCGGGCATGGCGTCGGATGTCCTCCAGGAAAGCCCGACGCGAGCGCCGCGACTCTTCCTCGCCTTGGCTTGCCAGGATGCGCTGGAAATTCTCCAGGGGAAACTTGGCGTCCACAGGAACGAGGCCACCTGGAAGTCGGATGGCAGCATCCACCTTCTCGCCATTGTTGAAGCAATACTGGATTTGATAATCCGCCGCGGGGAGGATATTGCCCAGGAGGTTGTCCAGAAGCTGCTCTCCCAGTCCGCCGCGAACCTTGGGAGAGCGCAGGATGTCTTGGAGACTGCGCAAGTCCCTGCCCATTTCGGAGAGGTGGCGGATTTCTTCGTCCAGCTTTCCCAGCCGCTCATGCAGGATTCCCACCTTCTCCCCGACTTCCCGCGACTGGGAGGCGACGTGGCTGGTGAGGTGGGTCTGGGAGGACTGAACGAGGTCGGTGAGAGCCTTGGTGCCGCTTTGCAGCTGGCTTCCGGTCTCCTGTGTGATCTGGTGGCGCGTGTCGTGGAGGACCCGAATGAGGTCGGTCACTTGCTGCTGGAGATGGGCCAACGCGAGCGGCGTCCCGGATTCGGTTCGGGCGGCTCGCCTGAGCAGGAGAAAGATGAGAGCGCCTCCCAGGAGCGCGCCCAGGGCCAGATAAAGCACGGCCCCTAATGAAGGATTCAAAACGGTTTCCTCCTGGGGGCGGAGTCTAGGTGGGCGAGTGAGGGGTGTCAAGAGCCATTCAGGCGGGCAAATTTCAGGTACCGCGTCTCGGGTACGCCGGGGTTGATGGGATGGTCCGGGGACTGTCCCCGCAGCTCCACCAGTCGCACGCCGCGCTGGGAGTCCACCACCGCCTCCCGGAGAATGGCCAGGAAATCCTCCGCGCTGAGGTGAAAGGAGCAGGATGACGTGAGGAGAAATCCGCCGGGGGAGAGCAGCCGGAGTGCGCGCAGGTTGATTTCCTTGTAACCCCTCCAGGCCTGGGCGACGGTGCGCGCCGATTTCGTGAAGGCGGGAGGATCCAGAACGACCAGATCGAACTTCTCGCCGCGCCGATCCAGGGCGTGGAGAAGATCGAAGGCATTCTCCTCGCGAAACTCCGCCTGTCCGGCGAAGCCATTGAGATCCGCCTGTACCCGGGCCTGCCGGACACTGGCCTCCGACAGGTCCACTCCGAGCACGGAAGCGGCCCCACCCTTCAGGGCATAAAACCCGAATCCTCCCGTATTGCAGAACGCGTCCAGCACCCGTTTCCCGGACGAAATGGGCAGGATTTCCCGGCGGTTGAGGCGCTGGTCCAGAAAGAGACCGGTCTTTTGCGCCTGGGCCAGGCGGACGCGGAACTCCAGACCGTCCAAAGTCACCCCAATCTCATCCGGCACGTTCCCCATCACAACCCCTTCCGCCACCGGAAGCCCTTCGTGGGCGCGGCTCGAAAGATCGCTCCGCTCGTAGATTCCAAGAGGCTGAAGACGTTCCTGGAGAACGGAGAGGATGAGGGGGCGCAGCCTGTCCATTCCGAGAGTTCCGATCTGAACGCAGAGGTGGCTTCCATAGCGATCCACCACCAACCCCGGGAGGTAGTCCCCCTCGCTGTAGACCAGGCGCAAGGTCGTTTCCCCGGGAAAGACGCGTGCCCGGTAGGCCAGCGCCTCCTCCAGGCGGCGCTCGAAGAATCCCCGGTCGATTCTCTCGTCGGCGTGGCGCGTGAGAAGTCGAACGGCGATGGTGGAGGCGGGATTGTAGGTGCCCCTCCCCAGGAGCCGCCGTCGAAAATCCCGCACTTCCACGATCTCGCCGGGGGCGGCCCCCTCATCCACCGAAGCGATGTCGGAGGCATAGATCCACAGGTGCCCCGCCTTGATCCTCCGATCTCTTCCCTTGCCCAGCACCACGGCGGCCATGGACTCTCTCCCGCAAATTGGAACCGGCTTTTGTTGACCGATGGAAACCGGGAGGCTATCATCCAGCCCGTTCCCATGCCAAATCTCTCTCGCTGCGATGACGGAGGAATCATGTTCAGCCTCAAGCCAGCTTCCGGGTGGAGTTTCCTCGGCACTGCCTTTCTTGCATTCATGGTGAGCACTCCGGCGTGGTGCGCTGCTTCCACCCAGCCCTCGAGCCATCCCGGAAAAATGGTGACGCTGACGGGGAGCCGGGAGCCCTTCAAAGGGTATCTGGTCGAGCCCAAGGGGAAAGGCCCCTTCCCGGCCGTGATCGTCATCATGGAGTGGTGGGGCCTGAATGATCAGATCAAAGGGGTGGCGGATCGGCTCGCCAAGGCGGGCTACGCGGCGCTGGTGCCGGATCTGTACTATGGGCAGGTCACGACCGATCCCGAGAAGGCCCATGAGCTCATGCGCGGTTTGGACCAGAAAGAGGCCATCGCCGATCTGGGCTCCGCCATGGATTACCTTCGCTCGCTTCCCGAAGTGGGGAAATCGAAGATCGGATCGCTAGGCTTTTGCATGGGAGGCGGGCTTTCGCTTCAACTGGCTCTGAGCCGTCCCGATCTGTCCGGGGCCGTCATGTTCTACGGACAACCCGACACGGATCCCTTGGACCTGGAGAAGGCGGCCTGTCCGGTATTGGGGCTGTTCGGCGCGGAGGACAAAGGGATCCCCGTCGCCAAAGTCCAGGAGATGGCCAAGGAGCTGAACGAAGTCGGGGAAGGCGCGGACATCAAGAT
>JAKEFJ010000254.1 GCA_022616665.1 Acidobacteriota bacterium | reverse complement strand
GATGGGCCCTGAGAAATCCGACGAGCTGCTCCGCAACGACGGCCGGGAATGGAGGCCCCTGGACGGATGATCCTGGCAGGGGATATCGGCGGCACCAGCACACGAGTCGCTCTGTTCGAGGTGGAGGGAGGGCGCCTGGTCTCCCGGGTCCAGACCAACTTCGCCAGCGCGAAATACCCCGGGCTCGAAGCCATCCTCTCCGAATTCCTCGGTGCGAATCGCATCCAGGTCGAGGCGGCCTGTTTCGGCATCGCCGGCCCGGTCAGGCAGGGGCGCGTGGAGACCCCGAACCTGACCTGGGTGGTGGATGCCCGCCAGCTTTCCCACCAGCTGGGGCTCGAGACTGTCACGCTTCTCAATGACCTGGAATCCACCGCCTACGGAATCGCCGTGCTGGGCGTGGCTGATTTCGCCGTGCTGCAGGATGGCGCTCCCATCGAGCAGGGGAGCCGCGCCGTCATCGCCGCGGGCACGGGCCTGGGAGAGGCGGCGCTTCACTGGGACGGCAAGCTCCATCGCCCCTTCGCCTCGGAAGGGGGCCACGCCGATTTCGCGCCCAGAGACGAGCTGGAAGCGGAGCTGCTCCTTCACCTCCGGAAGAGGTTCGGCCACGTGAGCTATGAGCGGGTGGTTTCGGGGCCGGGGCTGCTCAATTTCTACCAGGTCCTGCGGGACTCGGGACGGGGATCCGAGCCCGAGTGGCTCTCCGAGCGGCTGCGCCGGGAGGATCCCTCGGCAGTCATCGCGACCGCGGCCCAGGAGAAAAGCTCCGATCTCTGCGTGCTGGCACTGGAGCGGTTCGTCTCCAGCTATGGCGCGGAAGCGGGCAATCTGGCCCTGAAGGTTTTGGCCACCGGCGGGGTTTACGTGGGGGGAGGCATCGCTCCGAAGATTCTGCCCAAGCTGAAGGAGCCGGTCTTCCTAGAATCCTTCGTCGACAAGGGAAGATATAGAAGGCTGATGGAAAACATTCCGGTGAAGGTCATCCTCAACGATCGGACCGCCTTGCTGGGCGCCGCCCGCCACGCCGCCCTGAGCGTCGGCCTGCTGCGGGCGTGAGACTTCCGGCTGCTGCCCCGGAATGGGCGAGGATGATGGTACAATGCGCGGAAATCGCCTAGGCTCTCGAGCCTCGAAAAACCGCGCAGGGAGTGAAGTCGTCATGATCGAGCAGATTCGCAAGCAGCTTGGCGACAAGGCCGAGCATCTTCTGGACTTCAAAACCCCCAAGATCTCCCGGGAGCGGCTGGTGCTTCCCGGCCCCGATTTCGTGGACCGGGTGATGGCGCTCTCCGACAGAAACAACCGGGTCCTGGGAAATCTCCAGCGGATATTCCGGCACGGCAGGCTGGGGGGGACCGGCTACCTTTCGATCCTGCCCGTGGACCAGGGGATCGAGCATTCGGCCGGTGCCAGCTTCGCCAAGAACCCAGACTACTTCGACGGCGAGAACATCGTGATCCTGGCGCTGGAAGGGGGGTGCAATGCCGTGGCTTCCACCTTCGGCGTGCTGGGCTCGGTGGCCCGCAAATACGCGCACAAGATTCCGTTCCTGGTGAAGATCAACCACAACGAGCTGCTGACCTATCCGAACAAGTTCGACCAGATCCTGTTCGGCACGGTGGAGCAGGCCTATGACATGGGAGCGGCCGCGGTGGGGGCCACCATCTATTTCGGCTCGGAGGAAAGCGGCCGGCAGATTGTCGAGGTCAGCGAGGCCTTCGCGCTGGCGCATGAGATGGGCATGGCGACGGTCCTCTGGTGCTACCTGCGCAACAGCGCATTCAAGAAGGACAAGGACTACCACGTGGCGGCGGATCTGACGGGCCAGGCCAATCACCTGGGCGTGACCATCCAGGCAGACATCATCAAACAGAAGCTCCCCGAGAACAACGCCGGGTACAAGGCCATGGGCGCCGGCTACGGCAAGACCGATGAGCGGGCCTATAGCGAGCTTAGCTCCGACCATCCCATCGATCTCTGCCGATACCAGGTCGCCAGCTGCTACATGGGGCGCGCGGGGCTCATCAACAGCGGCGGAGCTTCGGGAAAGAGCGATTTGGCCGATGCGGTGACCACCGCGGTCATCAACAAGCGGGCCGGCGGCACCGGCCTCATCTCCGGCCGCAAGGCATTCCAGCGTCCCATGAAGGAGGGGGTGGAGCTTCTGCACGCCATCCAGGACGTCTATCTCTGCGAGGAAGTCACCGTAGCGTAGGAGCAACGCACTACTCTTCAGGGGTTGAGCGTGGCCGCCTCCGGTTCACGACCTCAAAGCGGAACTCCAGTCTCTCTCCCGATTTCGGCTCGGATCAAGAAGTTCTTTTTCCGCCTCCTGATGTTCGTCATCATCGTGCCGCCCATCACCCTGGCGATCTACATCTGGGCTGCCCTCTCGTTCACCTACTCGTCGGGGGAGCGCGTGGGATACGTCCAGAAGTTTTCCCACAAAGGCTGGATCTGCAAGACCTGGGAAGGGGAGCTGGCCATGGTCAACCTCCCGGGGACGATGGCTCAGATCTTCCGCTTCACCGTGCGCGACGCCAAGGTGGCAGAGCAGATCAATGCCACCCTGGGCAAGAGGGTCGCCATGCATTACGACCAGCACCGGGGCCTGCCCACGACCTGTTTCGGGGATACCTCCTACTTCGTCACCTCGGTCCAGAGCGTCGAGCCTTGAGGCCGAGCCCCCCGGGCGTGGGCGCTCCTGGGCGTATTGCTTTCGTACCCCTTTCCCTCATCCTCCTGTCTGCACCCCTGCCCGCCCAGGAGGAGGCTCCCTCCTCGAACGCCGCGGCAGCGCCGGCCGCTGAATCGCCGTCTACCTCAACTCAGACCGCCCCG
>JAKEFJ010000253.1 GCA_022616665.1 Acidobacteriota bacterium | reverse complement strand
TGGCTGGGGCGGGAGGATTCGAACCTCCGGATGCTGGATCCAAAGTCCAGTGTCTTACCGCTTGACGACGCCCCAAGGGAATTCAACATCCGGAAAGCGGGTGGCGGACGCCTTCCAACGTCTGAAGCTGTCGGCAGACATGACACACCCCTGGAACTCAGCCGAAACGCGCCGCGCTCGCGGGGTGGGGGTTCTCGCTTAGGGAAGATCCGGCCCTGCCTTCCGTCGTCGGCCGGACACTCCTTTTCCGCCGGGACGGGATCGCCGGATGAACTCTGACCCTATCGGAGCGGGCACGTACTTTAACATCGCTCCCAGGGCGCTGTCAAGGGTCAATGGCTCAATCAGATAGGGGGCAGCCCCAGACGCTGCCAATAGGCTGCGCGACCTACCGGGACACAATCCAGCAAGCGGACCCCTTCCCACTCACGGGCATTCTGGAGATCCGCGAGGTTTTCCCCCGAGGGGAACAGCCCGTACAACGATGGGCCGCTCCCGGAAAGCGCCGCGGCGACCGCCCCATGCTGGATCAGGGCGTCCTTGAGCAGACTCAGCTGCGCATGCCGGGTGACGACGAGTCGCTCCAAATCGTTGTGGACGGAGAGGGACGAAGGTTCCCCTTGCGGATCCGCCTCCGGTCTCCAGGCGCTCGGCTCGCCACCCGGAGGGCGTTTCCCGAGGGAATCCTCGTCCCACCGACGGTAGACCTCCGCCGTGGATGAAGCGAATGGAGGCAGCAGCAGCGCGATGCGAAAGGGAGCGCAATCGGGCAATGGAAGGATCTCGTCCCCCCTCCCGACCCCCAGCGCGGCGCCCCCCACCAGGAAAAAGCCGATGTCGGCGCCCAAGCTCGATGCCATTCGATGCAGCTCGCCCTTGGGAAGCCGCAGCCCCCAGAAGTGGTTCAGCCCCAGAAGGGTCGCGGCCGCGTCACTGCTTCCGCCTCCCAGCCCCGCCGCGAGGGGGATCTTCTTTTTCAGGCGGATTCTCGCTCCAGGCAACTCCGGCCGGCCTGCTCCCAGCATGCGCGCCGCCTTCAAGACCAGGTTCGAATCATCCGCGGGCAGCGCCGCGCCTTCCACTTCCAGGTGCAGCCCCCTCTCCGCTGGCTGGATCTCCAGCTCGTCGGTCAGATCGATGCTCTGAAATCGAGTGCGCAGCTCGTGGTAACCGTCTGCCCGTTTGCCGAGAACCCGCAACCCAAGATTGATCTTCGCATGCGGACGCAGCAACAGGGACTTCAAGGCATCGTCTCTTCGCCTGCGGGAGAAAAACCGGGCGGGGCCGACAGCGAGAACAGCTCCCGATCCGGTTCCGCGAAGCGCAGCTCCTTGGTCTCCAGGCGAAGCAGGATCGAAGGGGTCTCCTGGTGTATTTCCACCCAGCTGGGAAGGGAGCGTTCCAGGGGGCCGCGTCCCCAGGCGAGCTGCAGAAGTACCTCTCCGGGAAGGGTCAAGATCGCCCGTTCCTCATCTCCCGGTGCGAAGCGCAACTCCCCTCCTCCCGGCAGGGTGCAGCGCCGCAATGTCTGACGCTCTCCGCTGGCGATCACCCCGCATTCCGGTGCAGACTGCAGCGCGGCTGGGCCGAGGAGGAGTCTCGCCAAGCTCTGAGGCATGGCGGCGATTCCCACCAGGTCGCTGGTGGCCTGCGTGGCGCTGGGATAGCTGCGAAAGGCGCGCCGCCTCGGATCCAGCAGCAGCGCCCCCTCTTCGGTGGCAATCAAGACTGAGCGACTGTTACCCGCCGGGTCATAAACCTCCAGGCGGATGCGCTCCGGCGGGAGGAAGGCCACGGCCAGCCGCGCGCGCCAGGTCTTTTCGGGGCTCTGCCATTTGGCCGCGCAAAGGGCCGAGTACCCTTCCACCGGTTCCGGCACTTCCGGCAGTCGGGATTGAGCCAAGTGCGCCCCGGCACACCCAATCACACTGAGAGCTAAACAGGCCCCCGCGCCGGTTCGCAGAATTTCAGCAGGGATCACGCTCCGCCCGTGAGATCGGACAGCTTCCGAATCTTCTTCTTCAAAGCCTCGGGGTGGTCGGGCCCGCGCTCCAGAGCCCTACGATAGGATTTCAGGGCGTCGGCGTGTTGACCCAGCTTTGCCTGAACATCTCCCAAGTGCTCCAGAACGGTCGCATCGTCACGCGAGCCCTGCGCCGCCCGGAGGAGGTAGGACTCAGCCTGCTCAGCCCGGCCCAGTCGAAAAAGCACCCAGCCCAGACTGTCCAGGAATGCGGGGTTGTCGGGTTGGATGGAAACCGCCCGCTGGATGAGTCCCAGGGCCTCCTCAAGCTTGATGCCGCGATCCGCGAGCATGTATCCAAGGTAGTTGAGCGCCTCCGCATTGTCGGGATATTGCTGCAACAGGGCCTGGAACGCCTTCTCCGACTCCCTGAAATCCCCCGCTCGTTCCAGCAATGCCGCTTGCTGGAAGGCGAGGGTTTCGGAGTCCGGATGGGCTTCAACACCCTGCCTGGCCCAGCTCACTCCTTCCCGATTGGCCCCGGCCCGGGAGCAGGTCTGCAGAATCAGAAGATAGCCCTCCTCGGAGCCCTTGGATTCCCGCAGGATTTCACGGAAACGGTCTCGAGCTACCGATCGTTTCCCCTCGCGCAAGCGGATTTCTCCGTCCATCGACTGGATATCCAAGTTCCCAGGCAGGACGGTCAGGGCATGATTCAGATCTTCCTGGGCCTGGGCGAGATTCCCGGAGTCGATGCGAATCCGGATGAGAAGTCCGTAAAGATCGCTGGAAGGGCGGCTCGCGACCTCAATCGCGTCCTGGACTTTGGGAAGGGCCCGGGAGTAGTCCTCGTGGAGGTATTCAATGACCGCCGTCTGGAAGGAGGCGAGTCCGAAGAATGCCCGATCCTGGGCGGATTGCTTGTCGGCGGTCTGGGAGAGAATCTGTCCGAACAATGTCAGGGCCCGATCGTCCTCGGCCCTGGCCTGGGCGATGCGCCCGAGGAAGAAGCGCGCTTCCAGGGACGACGCATCCCGATCCAGGGCACGCCGGTAGATGTCTTCCGCTTGCCGGTTGTCTCCGCGCCCCAGCAGCGATTGCCCAAGGGCCAGCAACACCCTGACATTGCCGGGATCCGCCTGCAGCGCCAATTGCAGATGCTCCTGTGCTTCAGTGAAGTCCGCGGCGGAATTCAACAGCGTTCCCAGACGGTACTGGCCATAGGGATTTCCGGGGTTGGACTCGGTCACGGGACGGAAGACCTCCACCGCCTTCCCAGCTTCCCCGGCGTCTTCCAGGAGGTCCGCGAGAAGCTGACGGGTCTCTCTCGAGTCGGGCGCCTTGAGCAGAATTCCCTCGAGAAGCTTGCGCGCTTCCTCGCTTCTTCCCATATCCACGTAGATTCGCGCCAGGCTGTAATCCACTTCCACGGAACCGGAATGGGTAGACCGATAACGCTCCAGTGTGGCGGCTGCCGCCGCGGGATCTTCGCGTCCGCGTTGCAGATCCGACAGGGCCTGAGCCGCCGCTTCGTCGGCCTGCCCCTGGTCCAACAAGTCCTGATATAGGGATTCCGACTCCTTCAGCCTTGAGATCGGGTCCGCTCCGGCCGCGGCTCGCTGAAATAGAATCTGCGCCAGGGTGGAGCGAGCCACGGCCGAGGCAGGATCGAGCTTGACTGCTTGTCTCGCCTCCCGTTCCGCATCTTCCGATTTATTCATGCTGGAGTAGACTTCGGCGAGCTCCAGGCGGAGATCGGAGGAATCGGCGGTACGCACCGCTTCCTCCAGATAGTGCAGCGCCTCCGGAAGCTCACTCCGGAACTGCGCCTGCTGGGCAAGCGAGAAGAGGTAATAGGCCCGGACTCGATCCGCCGGAGTGAAATCCCCTCCCTGAGCCGTGGCCAGAGCCACGGCCACGTTCAAGCAAACAACCGCTCCAAAGGGCGGGGCCTTGCCGGCCAGACGGCGCCTTCGCGTGGGTGTGTGGGTGGATGGAGGGCCCAATGACTTACCTCGAGCGAATCAAGCGGCCTTTTTCTCTTCCTGTTCCGTTTTCACGACCTCCAGCCCCTTCTTCAGCTGAAGATCCTCGCTCCCGGTCCCCGCTCCCCTCTCCTGGACGACATCGGGAGAAAGGCCCGTGCCGTTCCATTCCTTGCCGTCGGGTGAGAGGTACTTCCCCACCGAGATCCTGACCCCGTCGCCCCCAGGCAGGAAAATAACTTTCTGCAGAGTCCCCAATCCCCAGGTCTTCTCCCCCACCAGCGAAGCGCCGCATCGATCCCTCAAGCCCGCCGCCAGGACTTCGGCCGCGCCGGCCGTACCCGCATCGACCAGGACAACCATCGGGCCTTCCCAGGTCGCCGGTACGGAAGGGGCCTTCAGCTCCCGGGTGCCGGATTTGCGCTCGGACACCTTGGCAACGGTCCCCTCGCTTCCCAGCAGCGCCGCGATTTTCACGGACTCTTCGACGCTGGGCCCGGCATTGGAGCGCAGATCCAGGATAAGGCGATCCGCACCCTGGGTCTTCAGTGAGGCGAGGGCCTTTCGCAACTTCTCCGCGTCACCTGGCTGGATCGCGCCAAGTTTCACGAGGCCCGTTCCCGGCTCGGGCAGGCGAGCCGTGAGCTGAGTCTTGGCCGGAAGCTTGCGCAGCAGCTTCATTTCCTCGCTACGGGGTTCGTTGACCCTGATGACCGAAAGCGTCACCTCACTGCCGGGCTTGCCCTGCAGCAGCTGCGCCGCTTCCCAGGAGCCCAACCTGAGCGTGGATTTGTTGTCGATGACCAGGATCACATCGCCCGTTCCCAACTTTGCATTCTGGGCAGGCGACCCCTCCAAGCTGTCTACGACCACGGCGTACCCGCGTCGCTTGGTGAGGACAACCCCCACGTCCGCCGGCCCGTTCCTGGAATCCGCCGCGGCGCGCTGCGCCTCATTGGCGTTCAGGTACTCGCTCTCGGGATCCAGGGACTCCAGCATGCCCCGATAGGCTCCTTCCATCAGCGTGTCGTCCTTCACAGGCTCGACGTAGTTGTTCCGAACTAGAAACAGAACCTCATTGAACAGCTTTAGAAATGAATAGGTGCCTTCCACCGCCAGCGATCGCCCGAGAACCCCTCCCAGCAGGACGAAGGCCACCAGGATGCTGGAGACCGCCAGCAAGGCTTTGCGTCCACGATCCATGTTTTCCATTCACCCTCTCCTATCTCCGCGTCAGCCACCCTACCGGATTCTCCGGTTTTCCGTCCTTGATGATTTCGAAATAGAGCTTCGGGCCATCCAGAGAACCGGTGTCTCCGGCTCTGGCGATCACCTGCCCGCCCGACACGCGATCTCCCGTGGACACCAGGCGATCCGAGGCGTGGGCATACACCGACATAAAACCATCTCCATGCTCCAGGACAATCAAGTTCCCGTACCCCTTGAACCAGTCGCTGAAGGCCACGACTCCCTCATACACGGCCCGGATCGGCTCCCCTTCCGCGACCGACAAATCCAGGCCCGGATGGGGAACCAGGGTCTCGAAGCGGGCATTCCTCTGCGCCCCGAATCCCACCAGGACTTTTCCGGGAACTGGCCACTGAAGAAGTCCGCGAAACCTCTCGAAGCTTACCTTGAGATCCGGCCCGACCGAGCCCCCTTCGATCAAGACCCGGACCAGGCGCTCCAGCGCCTCTTGAGTCTCCGCCATCTCCGCCAAGGCACCTTCCTGGTCCGATGTCTCCTTTCGCAGTCCCGAAAGCATCTGCGAGCGCTGTTCTCTCAATGGCTCCAGCTCCCTCCGCCGGGCCATTTCCTGGGCGCGCAGCTGGGTCAGCGCCGATTTTCGCGCTTCCAATTCGCCCAGCGCCTGGCGCCACTCGGACTCGTGGGTCCGATACTGGCCGATCCGTGCCTGGTCTGAGAGGGCCGCTCTTGCAGCCATCCGATAGGCGCTGACCACCTCCGCCGGATCCCCCGTGGTCAAAAGCACCCGCTCGAACTGCAGCGGCCCTCTACGGTACATCGCCTGCATCCGTGCCGCGAGCTCCTTCCGGCTGGTTTCCAGCCGCCGCCGACTTTCATCCAGGTTGAGGGAGGCCTGCTCGATCTCGCTTCTGCAGCGACGCAGCTCGGAGCCCAAATAGACAATCTGCCGCCGGTGCAGCGCCAGCTCCAGATCCAACCGCTGCAGCTCTCCCAGGACACTCTTCGTGTCCATTCGCGTCTTCTCCAGGATTGACTGCAGGCGATCGATTTCCTCCCGAACCCGCTCCAGCTTCCTGCTTTCCTCGGTGGATTGCGCCGACGGCGAATCCTCGGCCCATGCGGGACCGGTGAACAGGCATGCCGCCAGAACGGCCCAGGAGCACCCAGCAAACCTAAAAGAAGCTCCGCCCATCGATCCCCTCCACCGGCGGCAGGCCCAGAAGCTGGATCACGCTGGGGAAGATGTCTTGAATGCCCGGTGACTGTCGGGCAAGCTTTCGGCTGGAAAACAAGATGCCGGGCACCAGAGACGGATCCACCGAACAGTGATCTCCGCTCCACACTTTCTTGTTGTCCTCCACGATGTTCGGAGGGACTTCTCCCAAGGCGGTTTGCCATCCCACCCGGTAGTTCAGGTTGTTTGCGGCGCGCAGATCCGGAAGGAGCGCCGGATCGAATCCGCGGTACATCTCCTCCCGGCGGTAGACCCGCAGGACCGGGTGCTCGCCGGTCTGGGGATCCACGTAGCCCTGGAGCCCATCGATGATTCCCTGCCGGACCGATTCGTATTCCGCGCCCGGAGCCACGCTCCCCCGCGGCTCACGTCCGGCCAGGTTCACATAGAGGCTTCCCAGACCCATGGCGTAGGCACGGGTGCGGGACCAGTCGACGAGAGTGAAGAACTCACCGGTCTCGCCGCGATCGAAAAGATCCTCCAACGTGCGGCTTCCGCCGGCACCCTCCTTCAGGACCATCCAGCCGTTTTTCACCAGCCAGGTGTTGTAGTTCATGCCACGGCGAAACGAGGTGAATCCGTGGTCGGAGCAGACGATAAAAATCGTGGAGGGCGGCAGCATGGAGCGGGCATGACCCACGATCGCGTCCATGCGGATGTAGGCTTTCTCCATCTCCGAGCCAAAACGCGCCGCCTCCACCGGGTCGTAGAGAGGGTGGCCGGGATCCAGCAGGCGCCACCAGAGATGGCCGATTCGATCGGTAAAATCGTAGACCTGGATATAGAGCCGATCCTCTCCAGCCTTGAGGAATCGGTCCATCATCTCTTCCTCTTTATGGGCGGTGAAATCCATGTCCTCCAGAAAAAGAGTGTCGTCCCCCAAACCGGCTGCGGGGGTCCAGGTGTCGATGGGCCAGCCCAGCGTCTTGAACAGCCCTAGGCTTCCCAGCAGCGAACCCGCGTACCCCTTGGGAAAGGAAAATGGAATCGGCTCGAACTCGGGATGAAAGTTGATGGGTGACAGATAGAGCTGGATCTGCGGCTTCAAGGAGATGAGCTTGAACCGGGCGATGCCGCGAATCTCATTCAAGTGATCCACCATCCAATTCACCGGAAATTTCAAGACGAACCAGTTGCTCCACTGACCGACTGCAAGCGTCTGCTCCTGACCCGAGACTCGCAGGGTCATTCGGGAGTCCCCCACTTCCAGCTCCAGGGGCAGATCCAGCCGTTGGGGGATTCCGTTCTCTTTAAGCTGCTTTTCCACGTCTTTCCGAGCCTTGGCCCGATCCTCCCCCGCCGGGAGCGCCGCCATGACTTCGTCCACCCGGTAATCGAAGAACGGTTTGTTGTAGGGTCCGGCAATGTGGGTCTCCAGACGGCCTGTGACTCCCTCCAGGGGCAGGAACTCGATGCTGAACTGGTTCTCGCCCAGCCGCTGCTTCAGTTCTTCGTCCGAGCTGTAGAAGGCCGGTGAGCCGATTCGCCCTCGCAAGTCAGGAACCCCCAGGCCCGACAACATGTGACCCCGAGGAATCTCTTCCGCAGGAAAAGTGTTGGGCACGTGGAGCACTCGGGTTGGGACTCCGTGATCCGCCGCCCAGCGCCAGAGGGTCACCCCCTTGCGATGATTGGTGGCAATGGGAACTTCGCGGGGAAGCTGAGTGGCAGCCAGCCATCCCCCTCCCAGCCCGCCGGCC